>CALWRY010000095.1 GCA_944384065.1 uncultured Enterocloster sp.
CGCCCACAAACGCCACCAAAAGCTCCGCCACGGATCCGGCCACCACAGCCACTATCCAGGCGTAATCCATGGAAAGGCGCCTTATGAGATACACCACAATAATCCCCACTGCAAATGTGGCAATCATAATCATCATGTTCTGGTTAAACAGGATGGACTGTATAATCTGGACATACCGCTGGACCAGATCCTCTGTCGCCTCGCTGGTGAGAGCGGAGGCATTCTGCTTTACATACATAAGGAGATAGTAGAGAAAAATGCCGCAGCTCACCGGTATCACCGAGGCCACGCCTCCCCCCAGTCCCACCAGCAGCGGAATTGCGTAGGGCATCTTAATCAGAAACGCCAGCGGCGTCAGCGCCATGAGGAAGCTGTCCCCCGGCTTGAAGCCAAAGTATAGTATCGCCACCGCCAATATCAGAACCAGGGTGATGATCGCCATCTCCACAGACACCGCATACACATGGGCCACCATGACACAGCCCCCCAGAAACACAATCGCCCCGTAGGGAAGAACTGCGGACACCAGACACAGGAGAAGCATCACCAGGGGATTGGTCAGACGCGTCATATAGCCAATGTTCATATTCAGGGCCATAAAGATGGAAAGGGCAAACAGGAACCGTATCACCGGCTGGATGCCATAACTATATTTATTGTAAAAGCCCTTCAAATATTCTTTAAACAGCAGAAGACTTGTCATCTACTCTTTCCTCCTCTGGTCTCCTTGGATTTTTTTTTTTTTTCCCTGCCGTAGCGGCTCAGCAGATGTTTGAGCCTGGAGACATACATGCCCTGGGCCCTTGCCGCGTATTCATACCGGACAGAATACACCCGCCAGGTAATAAGCAGATAAACCGCCAGCCCGACCACATAGGCAATCCCCCACTTTTTTCCCCAGGCCAGTATCTCCTCTAATGCCACTCCTCCCATAAACTCGTCCAGCTCATAGAGAATCCACATGGCCAAAAACAGGATATAGCAGAAGGTGTATCCAAAGAAGGAGCGGAACATGTGGCCTCCCACATAGTCCTTTTTAAAATAGCGGTTCACGGGAAAAATCCGCTTTCCCTCTTTCTTTTCAAATATGGCCAGCTCCGTCATGTATCTGACCTTTTCCTCATTCAGCATGCCGCCGCACCTCACTGTCCCAACATATCACTTTAGTATACCACACCTTTGGCCGAATTGCGACAACTTAAAGAAAATTTTAGAAAAAGAAACCGGAACCATTTCATTTACGGAATGCCCTTCCGCATGCCTTCTGTGCTTTTGGCAACTAAAACAGGGATCCTTGAAATTATCTCAAGGATCCCTGTTCATCTTTCACTTCTTAAATCATCGCAGAATTAGTCCTCTACTTCCACGATCTCGCGCTTGTTATAGCTTCCGCAGGCCTTGCATACCCGATGAGGCATCATCAGGGCACCGCACTTGCTGCACTTTACCAGATTCACAGCACCCATCTTCCAATTAGCTCTGCGGCTGTCCCTTCTCGCTTTGGAACTTTTATTCTTAGGGCAGATAGACATGGTTCACACCTCCTTCATCTGTTTGAAAATATCCTGGATAACTGACATCCTCGGATCAAGGGCAGCTTCCTCCCCGCCCTCCTCCGAGTCCGGATTCGTGCCATATCTATCAGAAATCCCCTTGCAGTCTTCCCTGCAGAGGACCCTTATAGGCATGTTCAGGATCAATTCACTGCCAACCAGCTGGTCCACATCCAGATTGTAGCCATCAATATAGAACTGTTCGTCCAGCTCCGCTCCCCGCTCCTCGCCGGTTTTCTTCATATCCAGCTCCAGATCGATAGCCAAATCAAAGGGAACCTCAACAGGCTCCAGGCATCTGGCACAGGGAATGGACAGGCTGAGCACAGCCCTTCCCTTTACGGAAAATACCCTGTCTCCCTGGTTCTCTATCACCAGCTCCACAGGCTCCCGCCGGACTACCGGATACATCCCGCCTGACACGGAAAAGCTTTCCATCTCCAGAGGAACGCGGTATGTCTTAGACTTCCCCTCAGCAGGGAACAGCTCTGATAAATTGATCAGCATATCCTACTCCTTGATATGCACCTATGCTATTATACATAGGTGCATTTGATTTGTCAATATAAATTTCAGCGCAAAAGTCCGGCAAGTTCAGACAGCGCTTACTGCACCAGTGCCAGCGTCTCTCTTGCGATAGCCAGCTCCTCGTTGGTGGGGATGAGCATTACTTTCACCTTGGAATTCGCAGAGGAGATCACCCGCTCCTCTCCCCGGACATCGTTGGCCTCGTCGTCAATCTCCACACCCAGGTAGCCCAGGTAGCTGCAGATAGTCTTTCTTCCGGTCTTGTCATTCTCGCCCACGCCTGCGGTAAAGGCGATGGCGTCCACCCCGTTCATGGCCGCTGTGTAAGCGCCGATGTACTTGGCAACACGATACATGAAGGCGTCCAGAGCCACCTCTGCCAGGTGGTTGCCCTCGGCCTTGGCCTTCTCGATATCGCGGAAGTCGCTGGAGATTCCGTTTGTCATGCCGTAGACGCCGGACTTTTTATTTAAAATATTAAGCATCTCGTTGATATCCATGCCCTCCTTGTTCATAACGAACTGGAGAACAGCCGGATCCACGTCGCCGCTCCGGGTACCCATGATCAGACCCTCAAGCGGGGTAAGACCCATACTGGTGTCCACGCACTTGCCGCCGATGGAGGCAGATACGCTGGCGCCATTGCCCAGGTGGCAGACGATCACCTTAGCGTTCTTGGGATCCAGACCGCCAAACTTAATGGCCTCGCTGGACACAAACATGTGGCTGGTGCCATGGAAGCCGTAGCGGCGGATGCCGTACTTTTCATAGTATTCGTGGGGAATGGCATACATATACGCCTTCTCAGGCATCGCCATGCCGAACGCTGTGTCAAATACAGCCACATTGGGCGTGCCGGGTATAGCGGCCTCGCAGGCCTCAATTCCCATCAGGTTGGCCGGGTTGTGCAGCGGTCCAAGATCGAAGCACTCGCGGATCACGCGCTTCACATCCTCGTTCACAATGATGGAATCGCTGTATACAGTGCCGCCGTGAAGTACCCGGTGGCCGATAGCGGAAATCTCAGAGGTGCTCTTGATCACGCCGTGCTCCGGATCCTGCAGAGCTTCCATAACCATCTCAATGGCGGTTCTGTGGTTGGGCATGGGCTTCTCGATAATGAACTTGTCCCTGCCGGTGGGCTGATGGGTCAGCTTGGATCCCTCAATACCGATGCGCTCGCAAAGGCCCTTGGCCACAACGCCCTCATGCTCCATATCGATGAGCTGGTACTTTAAGGAAGAGCTTCCGCAGTTGATAACTAAAATCTTCATAATAAATATTCTCCTATTTCTTATATTAAACATTGGCTCAGGACAACCGCCGGAGGGCGGCGGGCTGCCCGGCCCCCTGTCTCTTGCTTTGGCTTAGTCGTTCTGGCACTGTACGGCAGTGATGGCAACTACGCCCACGATGTCGTCTGCGGAGCAGCCTCTGGACAGGTCATTCACCGGCTTGGCAATGCCCTGGCACATGGGTCCGTAGGCCTCCGCCTTGCCCAGTCTCTGTACCAGCTTGTAGCCAATGTTGCCCGCATCCAGATCCGGGAATACCAGCACATTCGCATGTCCGGCCACTGCGCTTCCAGGAGCCTTGGAGGCGCCGATCTCGGGAACAATGGCCGCATCCAGCTGCAGCTCGCCGTCCAGAGCCAGCTCAGGAGCCATCTCCTTGGCAATCTTCGTAGCCTCAACCACCTTGTCCACATCCGCGTGGGAGGCGCTTCCCTTGGAGGAATGGGACAGCATAGCTACCTTGGGCTCATGTCCGGTCAGCATCTTGAAGCTCTCAGCGGAGGAAACCGCGATGGCTGCCAGCTCCTCGGGGTTGGGGTTCTGATTCAGGCCGCAGTCCGCGAATACAAAGGTTCCATTGTCGCCCAAGTCACAGTTCGGTACTTCCATCAGGAAGAAGGCGGAAACAAGCTTGGTGCCCGGCTTGGTCTTGATAACCTGCAGGCAGGGACGCAGGGTATTGGCTGTGGAATGGCAGGCGCCGGAAACCATACCGTCCGCATCGCCCATCTTAATCATCAGGCAGCCATAGTAAGCGTAGTCGCTGAGAATGGTCTCTCGCGCCTTCTCCGGTGTCATGCCCTTCGCCTTGCGCAGCTCCACAAACAGGTCTATGTAGGCCTGTGTCTTCTCATAGGTCTGCGGGTTGATGATGGTGGCTCCGGAAACATCCAGCCCCTTGCTGTGCTCGCCGATATCCTCGGGTGTTCCGATGATAATCAGGTTCGCCAGGCCCTCCTTTAAAATCTTCTCAGCGGCCACCCAGGTCCGGCGGTCCATAGACTCCGGAAGGACAATGGTCTTCTTGTCCGCTTTTGCTTTCTCCTTAATCAAATCAATAACTGCCATGATTCATACCCCTTTCGTATTATTAACTGGTCCGGGCACAAGTATCCCGGACGCTCATATAGTTCCATTATATATGGATTAGGTGGGGGAAACAAGGTAGTTTTGGCAAATTTTTGCACTTTTTTAAATACGTTTTCGCGCGTTAGCGCGCCCGTCCCGAAGGGGCATGCATTGCGGAATGCCCTGCGGGTATACGTTTTCGCGCGTTAGCGCGCCCGCCCCGCAGGCGGATTTTCCCAGCCGCAAAAAAACCGGGGCAGAAATCTCCGCTCCGGTTCTCCCGCCAGTCCTCTTGAACAAGGCTTCCAAATCCTGCTGCCGCGCAAAATATTGCTAAATCTTCTCGTACCGCTCCACGTTCACCACAAAAATGGTGGCGCCGCCCACCTCCACGTGCATGGGCATGGTGGCGTAATTTACCATGCTGGTGCCTGAGATGTAGGGCATATTCACCGTCAGCTTCTGGTGCTGGCCGCACTCCTGCTTGATGAGAGAGATAACCTCATCCACCTTCTCGTCATCCGCGCCGATCATCAGCGTGGTATTCCCCTTGCGCAGGAAGCCTCCTGTTGTGGACAGGCGGGTGACGCTGTAATGGTGCTGGGTAAGCTGGGTTACCACGTCGTCTTCGTTGTCATTCCTCACAATCGCATATATCATCTTCATAAGCAGTACCTCCTTGCCGCATCATTTTAAGATATTATATCACACTTTCGGGCATATGGGGAGAATTTTCTCACTTTTTTAACATTTTAAGCTTCTGCCCGGCGGCAAAATTTTCAGAGTGAATCCCCCTCCGGCACAAAAGGAATCCCCTTCTCCTTGGCGTACTGCTCCGCCAAGCCTCCGGCCGGCCCATAGATGGTGAGGCCCGGGCAGTCCTGGAAGGCGGTTTTGTAGAATTTCTTCACTCCCCCGTGGACGTGCACAGCTTTTAAACCGGAGCAGCCCATAAAGGCGTACCCGCGGATTTCCTCCACTTGGGCCGGAATCACAACGTCGGTCAGTGCCGTGCAGCAGGAAAAATCTGACGTGTTAATCCAGCTTTCCCTTCTTGGGACGGCAATCTCCCGCAGGCTCGAGCAGTACTTAAACATCTTGTCGCGAACCAGGCCGCCCCTAATATCCGGCATCTTAAGCCGCTCCAGCGATGCGCAGCCCATAAAGGCCTCTCTTCCCAGACTGTCAAGGCAGTCCGGCAGCTGCAGCGTTTTGAGGGAACGGCAGCCGCTAAAGGCTGACTCCCCAATGTCCTTTACACTGTCGGGAATGTGTATCTCCGTGACTGCGTCAAGGGCCTTTTTCCTAGCCTCATTTTTCTGCCAAAAGCTGGAAAAGGCCTTTTCCCCAATCCGGGTAACTGGAAGACCGCCAATGGAGGCGGGCACATGGATGATGGTATCCTTGCCCTTATACCCCCGTATCTCATATTCCCCAGAGCAGTGTGGACGAAGGCGGAAATTCCATTCGGCCTTCAGGGCGGCCATCTCCGCTTCCTCCGCAGACATGGACAGCTCCTTTTCCATCTTCTTTCCCCTGGCTTTTTCCTCCTTTGCCCGGTTTGCCGCCTGCTCCTTATATGCGAGCAGAAGCGCGGTTACCTCTGGATGTTCCAGGGGCAGCAGCCCGCTCAATGAGCTCGTCGCAGACCTTTGTGCTCGCGATATATTTCATATCCAGCAAAATCCGCAGGGCCTCCGCGTCCCCCGTGTCAATCACGGCGCACAGCAGGACTTTTTTGTTTTTTACCGTCTTTCCCATGTCTGCAAAATTTGCAAAAATTTCCCTAGTAAGCCCGGGTGTAAAGCGCTCGTGATTTTTCGTGTACATCCATTCGATATCCATCTGCCCATACAGCTGCCTTTTCACCTCCGGCGGGGCATCCACGGTCTCCAGGCTGCAGCAGCCGTCTAACACCGATCCTCAGATTTGTACGCTGGACGGCAGCGCGATGGAAACCAGAGAGGAACAGCCATTCCACGCACCGGCGCCAATCTCCTGCACGCTTTCCGGAACCTTGATGGTCCGCAGACTCGTACAGCCTTCAAATGCAAACGCGTCTATTTTCTTCACATGCTCCGGAATCCGAATCTCCTCCAGCTGTTCGCACCCCCAAAACATCCCCACGGAAATCGCGGACAGCCCCGAAGGGAGGACGGCCCTCCGCAGGTCCGTACAGCAAAAAAAGGCGTGGCTGCAAATTTCCGTCACGCTGTCAGGAACCACGACCTCCGTCACGCCGCTGCAGCGTGAAAATGCACTGTCCGCTATTTTACTGACTCCGTCCGGAATCCTCACGCTCCCTCCTGCTCCCTCATACTTTTCCAGAACTCCTTCCTTGATTACAAAATCATTTTGCACACCCATTCGCTCGGCCTCCTTTTTTACCATAGTTTTACTATAGCATATCTCTTGCGGCCGCACAATACTATGCAGTCTGCATACCCTGACGCGCGCAAGCGCGCCCGCCAAAAAGGCCGCAGCGCCTTTGCGCGCCGCAGCCCTTTCGCCTTTTGTTTTTTATTCAGCTGTTCTGCCCGCTGTTCCCCTTTGGGGCCATCACTGGTTCACTTCCTCCGCAGGCCTGTTTCCAAGGGTGATTTCCACCTCGTGCTCCACATAGGCCCCATCAGTTAAGGACTGAACGGTCAGCGTGACCGTGGTTCCGCTCTTGTAGTAGGTCAGCATCTGCACCAGCTCCTCCTTGTTGGATACCGTCTGTCCATCAAATTTGGTGATGATATCCTTCTCCCGCAGGTTGGAGTTCGCCGCCGCGCCGTCGTCCATTATTTTGTAGACATACACGCCGATGGGCATTCCGAACTGCTGGGAGGATGCCGCGTCGATATTGATGCACTGAATGCCGAGGTAGCCCTGCTCCTCTACCGGAACCTCTACCCGGGTCTGCTTGGTCATCAGGTTGTTTAAAACCTCCTGGGCCTTGGTGATGGGAATTGCAAATCCCATGCCCTCCACCTCTGTGGAAGCAGTCTTGGCCGCATTGATGCCAATCAGATTACCATTCATGTCCAGCAGAGCGCCGCCGCTGTTGCCGGGGTTGATGGCCGCATCCGTCTGAATGAAGGTCCGGGTGATGCCGTCCTCGTCTGTAATCTCACGGTTTAATGCGCTTACATAGCCCACGGTTACAGACTGGCCATAGCCTAAGGCATTGCCGATGGCGATTACCTGCTGTCCTACCTTCAGCTCATCGGAATTTCCCATGCTGGCCACCTTAATCTGGTTCATGGTGTCCTGCTCTATGTCGGAAAGCGGAACAGCGATGATGGCTAAATCCAGAGCAGAGTCCGTTCCCTTTACGGCTGCTGACACCGCCTTGTCATCCACAAATGTCACGGTCAAATCCTCCGCGCCGGCCACCACATGATTGTTTGTCGCAATGAGGAGCTCGGTGTCGTTCTGTCCCACAATGATGCCGGAGCCGCTGCTCTGCGCTGTGTAGGTCTGCGGCATTCCAAAGAAGTTCCTCTGCTGGATTGTCATGGTGTCGTTGATAGCCACGATGGAGGGCATCGCCGCCTCCGCGATGGCGGACACATCATTCACGGTTGATACCGGCCTGCTCTGGCTTCCCGCATCAGGAGCCGTCACGGCTGGCAGAGTCTGCTGGGCCTGCGCCTGGGTCTCTGCCTGTGTCTCAGCTGCCGCACCGGCGATACCGGTCACCCTGGCGCCTATATAATTGACGCCCGTCATCACGCCGCCGGCCACAACGCCGAAGAGCACTGCCGCCGCAGTGACGCCTGCGGCCTTTTTCGCCCAGCCGCCCTTCCTATGATTCTTTCCGCCGCCGGAAGCATTCGGGTTCTGGGAAATGCCTGCACTGGAAAAGGAATTCCCGGCCGCGCTGTTTTCCGATGCCCCTCTCTGGGAAGCGGTGTTCCAATTCCCGTTCTGTCCTTCCTGTGTGCTGTGTTCCTGCTGTCCTGTATAATCATTGGAAGGAGTCGTCCAATTCACTGTATTTTTCTCTCTGTCATCGTTCTCGTACATAATCAATATCCCCTTTCTATGATGAACCCCATCCGGCCTCTGCCGTCTGGTCTTTTCCCTTTTGACATTTTATACTATAGCGTGACTTTGTGGTAATTTTGTGAATCAAATATGGAGAATTTGTGACAATGCGGGGGGATATTTGTTCTTGCGCGCCTCTGGTGTCTGTGCTATGATGGGTCTATCAAATATTCTTTGCTTCTAAGCCTTAGGGCGTCTGTCAATCATTTCCGGTGTCTGTTACGTCGTAATCCTTCGATTCCAGAACTATCCCGGACAGAGATTTACAGAAAAGGAAAAATACGGTATGATGAAAGGAGAAACTGCTTATGGGAAAAAGGAAAGTGCGCCGCGGCTACAAGGATAGTCTGTTTCGCATGGTGTTTCGGGAAAAGAAGGAGCTTTTGAGTCTTTATAATGCCATCAACGGCACAAATTATGATGACCCGGACGAGCTGGTGGTGACCACTATTGAAGATGTGCTGTATATGGGGCGGAAAAACGATGTATCCTTCCTGATTGAGGATGTAATGAACCTTTATGAGCATCAGAGCAGCTGGAATCCTAATATGCCGCTGCGGGGACTGCTGTATATTACCATGCTTTATCAAGGGTTCATTGAGCAGAACCATCTGGATATTTATTCCAGCTCTCTGCTGAAGCTGCCCGTTCCAAGGTATATCGTGTTTTATAACGGAACGAGCGACGAGCCGGACGAACAGGAGCTGCGGCTTTCTGATTCTTTTGTAAAGCAGGATAATCAAAGCTGTTTGGAGTGCCGGGCTACGGTTTTAAACATTAACTATGGCCGCAGCAAGGAGCTGTTGGAGGCCTGCCGAAAGCTCTATACCCTAAAGGGCATACCGTAACACATGCCCCTTCGGGGCGGGCGCGCTTCGCGCGAAAAGGTATACCCGCAGGGCATACCGCAATACATGCCCCTTCGGGGCGGGCGCGCTAACGCGCCAAAAGGTATGAATATTCGTATTTTGTCGCGTCAATACGGAGATATTTAAGTGAAGGCCTGACGCTGACTGCTGCGATTGACAGAGGGGTTGAGGATTGCATCGCTTCGAACATACTAAAATCATTTCTTTTAAAGCACCGGGGGGAGGTGAACCAAATGATTTTGACCGAATATAATGAAGAGCTGCATGCCAGAACATTGGTTGAGGAGGGGAGACGGGAGGAGCGGGAAAAGAATGCCCAGATTCTTCAGATGGAGAGAGAAAAGAATGCTCAAGCACTTCAGGCAGAGAAAGAGAAAAACGCTCAAGCACTTCAGGCGGAGAAAGAAAAGAATGCCCGCTCCATCCGCCAGCTGCTGCTACAGGTTCTGGAATCAAAGGGCCGGATATCTGCGGAGACGACAGAGCGGATTAACTGTGAAAATGACCCGGATATACTGCGGGACTGGGCATCCTTTGCCATAGGAAGCAGCTCCGTGGAAGAGGCGGAAAGGTATATCTCCCGCTGACGTTTTTAAAAAGCAGCAGGCAAAGGATTCCCGCTATTTAAGCTGCGGCAGGCGCAAGGCCCGCAAGCACCGCCGCAAAGGAGGAGCCACATGGATACTGTAGGCATCATAGCTGAATACAACCCCTTCCACAGCGGACACCGCTTTCACATCCAGCAGGCAAAGGCGCGCACCGGAGCCCGGTACTGCGTGGCCGCCATCAGCGGCAGCTTTGTGCAGCGGGGCGGCCCCGCTATTTACGACAAATACCTGCGCACCCGCATGGCCCTGACCTGCGGAGCGGACCTGGTGGTGGAGCTTCCCTCCCTCTTTGCCACAGGAAGCGCGGAGGATTTCGCCGCCTGCGGCGTGGCGCTTCTCTCCGGTCTGGGCGCAGTGGATGCGCTCTGCTTTGGCAGCGAGGAGGGAAACATCGAGCCTATTTTGCAGGCAGCTTCCCTGCTGGCGGATGAGAGTCCCCAGCTCTCCGCCCTGATGAAAGAATATATACGCCAGGGTGCCAGCTGGCCCCAAGCGAGAAATCGGGCGCTTTTGGCCCTGGTCCAGGCCTCCTCCCAGGAGCATATCCAATTGTGGAACCGGCTTCTGGGCTCTCCCAACAATCTCCTGGGCATTGAATACTGCAAGGCCATTCTCCGTCAAAAAAGCCCCCTTACCCCTGTCACCATCAAGCGGCAGGGCAGCGGCTATCTGGAAAAGGGGCTTGAGGAGGGACGTCAGGCCTCGGCTTCCGCCCTGCGGGAAATATTGGAGAGGCAGGAGGGATGCTTTCCAGAGGGGCGCGGGGAAGACGGCCTAAAGCCTGCAGAGGACAGGGATATATTGTCCCAGCTTTCCCCCCACATTCCGGCGGAAATTCTGCCCCTCTACCGCCAGGGACGGCCCTTGTGCCTGGATGATTTTTCCCTTTTGCTTCACTACGCCCTCCTCTCCCTGGACCGCGAAGGGAAAGACCTCTCCCTCTATGAGGGCATGTCCCAGGAGCTTGCCGGGCGTCTGAAAAACCATCTTTTAGACTTCACTGGCTGGGAAGGAAGGATTTCACAGTTAAAAACCCGCCAATACACCTACACACGCATCAGCCGCAGCCTCCTCCATATCCTTCTGGGCATGACAAAGGAGGACGCGGCCAAAGCCAGGGAGGCGGGATTTGCCCCCTACGCCCGAGTTCTGGGGTTCCGCAGAGAGGCTGCTCCCCTGCTCACCCAAATCAAAAAAAAGTCCGCCATCCCTCTCATAACCAAGATGGCAGACTGTGAACGCTATGTGCAGGGTCAGGCCCTGGCCATGCTGCGGCAGGACGTGTATGCCGCCCACCTGCGCCAGGGGGCAGAGGCCCTGCGGTATCAGACCGCAGTGCGGAACGAATACACCCAGCCGCTGTGTATTCTGTAGGAGCGCGGCTTCCCGTAAGCGCTTCTCCGCTCTCAGTCCAAGAGCTCCGGCGCCAGCAGGCGGACAATCGCCGGGCAGACCTGCAGGCTTTCTAAGAGGGCCCGAAGCTCCCCTGCGTTTTCCCTGGGCTTTCCCCTGCGCACCGCCCGAATCAAAATATTTTTCGGCGTATGCTCCATATCAATAAACTCCAGTACCTGCGTCCGATAGCCGAGATACTCCAAAACCTGAG
>CALWRY010000096.1 GCA_944384065.1 uncultured Enterocloster sp.
CGGGAATGGACAGGCGCTTGTTGGCGGAGTCGTCCAGGGTTCTCTCAAACCACTGGGTCGAAGCCACCAGCATGGGGTTCATCATATCGCTCATGACAAAATCCGCCAGGGAGGCCATGCGCTCACTGCGCATGGGGTTGCGCTTGTATGCCATGGCCGAGGAACCAATCTGATGCTTCTCAAAGGGCTCCTCCACTTCCTTTAAGTGCTGAAGCAGACGGATATCATTGGAAAATTTGTGGGCGCTCTGGGCAATGCCTGCCAGCACACTCACCACCCGGCTGTCCACCTTCCGGGAATAGGTCTGGCCAGACACCGGATAGCAGCCGGCAAAGCCCATCCTTTCTGCAATCCGTGCGTCCAGGCGGCGGCATTTCTCATGGTCCCCGTCAAAAAGCTCTAAGAAGCTTGCCTGGGTGCCCGTGGTCCCCTTGGAGCCAAGAAGGCGCAGAGAGCCCAGCACATATTCCAAATCCTCCAGGTCCATTTTCAAATCCAGCATCCACAGGGAAGCCCTCTTTCCCACTGTGGTGGGCTGTGCAGGCTGGAAATGCGTAAAAGCCAGGGTGGGCTGGTCCTTATATTTCTCCGCAAAGGAGGCCAGCTCCGCCAGCACATTGACCAGCTTCTTTTTGACCAGCTTTAAGGCCTCCGCCATGATAATGATGTCCGTGTTGTCGCCCACGTAGCAGGAGGTGGCGCCCAGGTGGATGATTCCCTTGGCCTTGGGGCACTGCACGCCGTAGGCGTAGACGTGGCTCATCACGTCGTGGCGCACTTCCTTCTCACGGGCCTTGGCCACGTCGTAGTTGATGTCCTCCGCGTGCTCCTTCAGCTCCGCAATCTGCTCCTCCGTGATGGAAAGGCCCAGCTCCCGCTCCGTCTCCGCCAGAGCAATCCACAGCCGCCTCCAGGTCTTAAATTTCATATCCGGTGAAAAAATATACTGCATCTCCCTGCTGGCGTACCGCTCTGACAGAGGGCTTGTGTATCTGTCGTTCTGACTCATATCTCTTCTCCTTATCGTATAAAATAACCGCTTCCCGCAGGTATCATTTCGTGCGGGCATCATTTCGCGCGGGCATCATTTCGCGCGGGCATAAAAAGCGCTGCCGCGCTCCGGTTCCCGGCACAATGCTTCGGTTCCCGGGCGCGGCAGCTGCACCTCGCTCTCTCTTACTGGATTCCCAGTCTGCGGAATACCTCCTCGTAGGCATCCTCCACATTTCCCAGGTCCCTGCGGAACCTGTCCTTGTCCAGCTTCTCGTGGGTATCCTTATCCCACAGACGGCAGGTATCCGGGGAAATCTCATCCGCCAGAATAATCTTGCCGTGGAAGCGGCCAAACTCAATCTTGAAGTCAATCAGGTCAATGTTCAGGCTGTCGAAATACTTGATAAGCTCCTCGTTCACCTTAAATGCATACTTGGTGATGTCGTCAATCTCCTCCTGAGTGGCCAGGCCCAGCGCCAGCGCATAGTAGCTGTTGATGAAGGGGTCGCCCAGGTCGTCGTTCTTGTAACTGAACTCCAGGGTGGGGCACTTGAACTTGATGCCTTCCTCCATGCCCATCTTCTTTGCAAAGCTTCCTGCGGAATAGTTGCGGATGATTACCTCCAGGGGAACAATCTCCACCTTCTTCACTGCAGTCTCCCGGTCATTTAACTCCTCTACCAGATGGGTGGGCACGCCCTGCTCCTCCAGCTTCTTGAAAATGAAGTTGGTCATACGGTTGTTGATGGCTCCCTTTCCCACAATGGTTCCCTTCTTCTGGCCATTGAAGGCAGTCGCGTCGTCCTTATAGGAAACGATGAGCACATCCGGGTCCTCGGTCGCATAGACCTTCTTTGCCTTGCCCTCGTAAAGCATCTCTTTCTTTTCCATGGGTATCCACCTGTCCCTTTCTCTTCTGTCCGGGTTCTTTTGGAGCAGGCTGCCGGCCAAATGGCTGAGCCTCACCGAAAGTCCGGTTAATTTATAAGCTGTAGTTTTCAGTGGCAATTATAATATAATATTCTCTTGAATACAAGCCGGGAAATTATTAAAATTGCTAATAAGTACCTCGCACTTCTATAATCACTGGCCTTTGTCCCTCACTGACGTTCCTCCGGCGGCATCTGTCCCTTCTCCTCTTCTCTCCGAATGCGGAAAAATAAAATCCGCATCTCATCCAATCGAATCTGGATTCCCTCCTCGGTAAACTCGCCCTCCGGCTTCACCCCTGTACCGCTCTCTGCAATCCACTCAAGAGTCAAAAGACCGCCCAGGCCTTCCCGCAGGCCTTCAAGAGCCGTCCGCCCGGCCCCTGTCCGCAGAAATAAAATGAGC
The DNA here is from genome assembly GCA_944384065.1 of uncultured Enterocloster sp. GTDB lineage: Bacteria > Bacillota > Clostridia > Lachnospirales > Lachnospiraceae > Enterocloster. The sequence goes on from CALWRY010000096.1 coordinate 2,329, forward strand.
AGGGCCGCTGTAAGCATCCATCCCGCTGCCCTCCTGGCACACAAAAGCCGTCTTCTCTTCCGTCCCCAGGCGCCTGCCATCCGTCTCCTTATTCTTTTTAACCGCCGATTCCTCTGCCACCGGTAAATGCGCTGTCCCAGTGCCTGAACCATACTCCCCCTTCCCGAACAACTCCCTTAGGCTCATTATAGCGGAATCTGCGGGAGGACGCAAGCCCTCTGGCAAGGCAGTGTTCTTTCCGCATTTCCCTGCCCTATCAGCACCCTCTTCCCGCAGAACGCAAAGCCATAGCTGCGGATGCGCTCCGCCGGAATTCCCCGGGCAGCAAGCTGCGCCGCGTACTGCTTCTCTTCAATCTGCCGCAGAGCCGCCTGCACCGTGTCAGCAAGCTCCGCCTCGTCTTCCGGGTCCTGTACCTTAAATTCCAGAAGAATGGCATCATCCGCTCTGCAGTCTTTCGGCTCCAGCATCACATCATAGCGCCCAAAACCGCTCTCCCGGTTGGAGGTAATCACATACCGGTCCTGCAGGTCCACCATGAGGCCCAGGACAAACCCATGATAAAACCGCTCCGGCTCCTCCTCCGACGGCCGCCGGCCCGTATCAAAATAGCTGAATGTGTCCCGGGCCACGCGGTTCATGTAAGCATTCATTCCCTTAATATCTCCCCGGAGCATGGCCTTGACAAAATCATTATAATTTCCCTCTGTCCGCGAAAACCAGTCATGCACCATATTCTGAAACATCAGCCATACCTCCCGGTTTGTCAGTGAAAGCTCATATTCCAGATATCCTGTCCTTTCGCTCTCATTATATTTCCCAAAGGACAAAACCTTCAAGTAGCCGCTGGCCAGCAGCAGGCTCCATACCGCCTTTGCACTGCCGTCCAGCTGACTGTAAACAATCTGCTCGTCCACCTGTGTCCGTATGGCCTCCCCCCGGAGCAGACTCTCAAAGTCCTCCTTAATCCCCCGGCTTCCCTCCCGGATAAGCTTGCTCACCAGGCTGTTGGAGCTGGTATTCGCCCAGTAGGTCCCATACACGCCGGTGTCCAGGAAATTTAAAATCGACCAGGGGTTATAAATATCCCGCACGCTGCCAAAGGTAAAGCCGTCGTACCACCGCTTCACCTGGGCCTTCTCCGCCCCAAGCCCGCACTCGTCCAGTCCCGCGAACACCTCCTCCTCCGTAAAGCCAAAGCACCTGGCATACTCCTGGGAGGTTGTCGTCACAACCTTTAGATTATTCAGGTCAGAAAAGATGGACTCCCTGCTGACACGGGTAATCCCCGTCATAATAGCCCGCTCCAGCCAGGGATTCGTCTTAAAGGTAGAATTGAACAGGCTTCTGGCAAAGGACGCCAGTTCTTCCCAAAATCCATTTACATAGGCCTCCTGCATAGGCGTATCGTACTCGTCCAGCAGAATGACCGCCTTTTTTCCGTAATAGCGGAAGAGAAAGTCCGAAAGCCTGTACAGCGCCATAGGCGAATCCCGCTCGCTCATCTCCCCTGCCATCTGCCGGAAGAAATCCTTCTCCGCATCTGACAGCACGCCGCTGTCCAGAAGAAATGACTTCCGCACGTACTGCTCCATCAAAATCTGCCGGAGCCGGTAAACCGTAGTCTCATAATCCCTTTCCTTTACATTAGCAAAGGAGAGGCTGATAACCGGATAGGTTCCCTGCATAGCACGGTACTCTGCATGCTCCCATATAGAAAGCCCCTCAAACAGCGCGCCCTGTCCGGCATACACTGTGGAAAAAAAATACTCCAGCATACTCATATTCAAGGTCTTCCCGAACCGGCGGGGACGGGCAATCAGGGTCACACTGTCTCCGCTTTCCCACCACTCCCGGATGAAATCTGTCTTATCTACATAAAAATAGCCCTTCCGTATCAAATCGCCGAAATCCTGCAGTCCGATGGCTATGGTTCTGCCCTGCTTCCTCCCAGATATCTTAGTTCCCATAAAGACCTCCCCAAATCCTGGCCCGCGTGTTTTATATTTGTCCTAACCATTTGGGACAGCGTGCCGTACTGAGCAGACAACTTTCTTTTTCTATTATTCAGTATACAGGATTTGCCCACAAAACACAATGACAGTCTCTTCGCAAAATACCCGCACCAACCTGCCCGCCCAACGCAAAGAACCGCCATAACGCCATACCACCGGCGTCACAGCGGCCCTATGCCAATACGTATCTGTGATACTGTTACTCCTCCGAATCCCGCTTTGTCTCTTCCCTTGTGGAGTCCGTATCGTCCATGGAATCCTTCGCGTCATCCATTCCCTGCTCCACCTTGTCCTTCACCTTTTCAGCGCCGTCCTCCAAATCGTCCATCACTCCGTCGATGACGCCCTCCCGCGTCTCCCCGGTGGTGGCGGCGTTCGTGCTCTGTCCTGTGTCCATCTGGCTGTCCGAGCTGCTGCCGCAGGCCGTCAGGCAGAACACACCCATGCAGAGCGCCGTCAGAAGCAAGTATCTGATTCTTTTCATAATCGCATTCTCCTTTCGCTTACTGGGCATATTATGCGCCTGAAAGCGAAAAAATATACAGCGTGCCCGCCGGCCAAGCTGCCGTTCGTCAGCGGTAGGATTCCGCATTGGGAATCACAATATGCTGGCCGGAGCGCAGCAAATCATCTCACAGCCCCAGCACATCCATCATAGAGTACAGCCCCGGTCCCTTTCCTGCCAAAAACAGCGCGGCCTCCAGGGCTCCCTTTGCAAAAATCGACCGGGAGAACGCGGTGTGGCTCAGCGTCACAAGCTCGTCCATGCCCGCAAATATCACGTCGTGCTCTCCCACAATGGTGCCGCCCCGCACAGCGGAAATGCCGATTTCCATGGGGTCCCGCTTCTGTCTGCGGGTGCTTCGGTCATACACATAGTGGTATCCGCCGTCCATCGCACTGTTGGCCGCGTCCGCCAGGGCAATCGCCGTACCGCTGGGCGCATCCAGCTTCCGGCTGTGGTGCTTCTCCACTATCTCGATATCAAAGCCAGCCGGAGCCAGGGCCTTCGCCCCCTCCTTTACCAGCTTGAGAAGGAGGTTGACACCCAGAGACATATTGGCCGAGCGGAGCACGGCAGAGCCCTCCGCTGTCTTCTGCACCCGCTGCAGCTGTGCCTCGGAAAGCCCTGTGGTGCAGAGAACCACCGGCGTCCCTGTGCGCCCGCAGTAATCCAGAAGGCCGTCCACTGCCGCCGCAGAGGCGAAATCCACGACCACGTCCGCCTCCTCCTTACAGTCCGCAAAGGAGGTATATACCGGATAATCTCCCCGGCCCTCACCTGTGATGTCAACTCCCGCCACAATAGATACGTCCTCCCGGCTCTCTGCCATCTCCGTCACCACCCGGCCCATGGCTCCATTGCATCCGTGCAAAATAATCCGTATCATACTTACCTCCGTCCTTTCCTACAAAATACCGTATGCCTCCATAGCTGCCCGAAGCCGCGCCTGATTCTGGGGCTCCATCTCCGTCAAGGGCAGGCGCAGAGGACCCGCTCCCTTGCCCATCATATTCATGGCCGCCTTCACAGGAATGGGGTTCACCTCGCAGAACAGAGCCTCGATAAGGGGAATCGCCGCAAGCTGCAGCCTTGCGCTCTCCATCGCATTTCCCGCAAAGAAAGCTGCGCAGATATCATGGGTCTGCTGCGGCGCGATGTTGGAGAGAACGGAAATCACGCCCTTTCCGCCCAGAGACAAAATCGGCACAATCTGGTCATCATTTCCTGAATACAGGTCAATATTTCCGTCCGTCAGGTTCATAAGCTGGGCAATGGCAGAAAAATTCCCCGAGGCCTCCTTCACGCCCACGATATTGTCCACGTTTTTACAAAGGTCAGCAATCGTCCCGGCAGCGATGTTGACGCCGGTGCGTCCCGGAATATTGTAGAGAATCACCGGAATCCTGATTGCCTCCGCTACCGCTGCAAAATGCTTATACAGCCCCTTCTGGGTCGCTTTATTGTAATAGGGAGACACCTGGAGAACTGCGTCCGCTCCCAGCTTCTCTGCCTCCTCAGAGAGGTAGACCGCCGTCTCCGTACAGTTGGAGCCTGTGCCGGCCACCACAGGAAGGCGTCCCTTCACCTTTTCGCACACAAACCGAATCACATCCAGATGCTCCTCATGGCTCATGGTAGATGCCTCGCCGGTGGTTCCGCAGGCTATAATTGCATCCGTACCGCCGGCAATCTGCTCCTCCACAAGCTCCTCCAGCTTCTCATAGTTTACCTCTCCGTTCTCCTTAAAGGGTGTGATGAGGGCCACGCCCGCTCCTTCGAATACTGCCATGCTGCATATCTCCTTTCATCTGATTTTCGCTCCGTGCTTCTAATACAGAACCGTCCTGAACGGTTGTAAAAAAGAGAGGCTGCGGAAATGTCAGCCCCTCTTAGGTATCGCATCAATCAGCATCAATGCTCAATCTCTTCAGTAGCTCTCCATCCGCCCGGATGACAGTCACAGGATTCTTCATCCTGCGCCCAGGGAAATTCACACAGGAAAAATCTCCCTTCGGCGTCTCTCCCTTTCCCGGCCCATCTCCTGTGCCTGCCACATCCGGCTCCGGTACTGATGATTGACGCAACCTCTACTCGCATGTTGTAACTGTTCCGTTATCATTATCCTATCATCATTGTCCCCTGCTGTCAATGTTAAAATCACCTTGGCAGCAAAACTTAGCAGCAAAACCATGCAAATCCTGCCATGGGAAAAGCCGCTACACACGGTCCTCCGTCTGAATCACCGTAATCTCGTCGGCCTTCTCAGCCAGCTCCACAGGGCACTTGGTCCCGGTGAGAATCAGCTGCGCATCTCCCTGCCTTGCCTGGTCAATCAGCATGATAAGCTCCTCGCTGGTGATAATCCCCTCGTCCAGGATTCCCAGAATCTCATCCAGAATCAGGATGTCACACTCCCCTGTGACAAGGACCTTGCGGGCAAAATTAATACCATTGCGGATGCTTGCCCGAGCGTCCTCCTTCTCCTGGGGAGAGAGCTCCTCAAACCGAGTGCATGACTTTTCAAAGCGGAACACCTTAAACTCCGGCTCCAGCCTCTTAATTACCTCCATTTTATCCGCGTCCATAGAGCCCTTCAAAAACTGAACCATAATCACGCTCTTCCCGCTGCCCAAGGCCACAATTCCCCGTCCAATAGCACCGGTGGTCTTGCCCCGGCCCGGTCCGCAGATAACCTGTATCAAGCTTTTGTTCATCATTTTGCACCTCTTGCATTTCTCTGTATGAATCGTGCTCATAATAGCACAGTTTCTCTAAGATTGCAAATATTTTCCATCAAAAGTCATCTAAACCGGCTCATCGTCCCCGCACTCCAGCTTGCTGATGGACACCTCGTAGGCCACCCGCTTCTCGCATTCCGTATCGCTGAGCTTCTTGGTGTACTCCCTGCTTTGGACCCGTCCCCAGATGCGCACCCGGGTTCCCACTGTGAAGCCTGCCGCGTATCGGGCATTTCGTCCCCAGCTGATGCAGGGTATGTAATCCGATTTCCCGTAGGGACGGTTTACCGCTAAAAGCAGGTCCGCAATCTCCCGTCCCAGCGGAGTTTTTCGATAGATAGGCAGCTTACAGATATAGCCGTCCAGGAAAATCTGGTTTGTTTTCGTATAGTCTGTAAACTCCTCAATAAAATGAATCTCCCGCACAAAAACCGAGAGCATCAGGCGGTTTTTCACTCCCTCATGGCGGTTGTAGGAGCGGAACTGGCCAATGGCCTCCACGGTCTGTCCCCTGTAGTCCTGTGACACATCCACAAGCCGCTCCGATATCATCAGGGGAATCACATCCGCCTGCTGGCTCAAGCGGCTCACCGCCACATCTACCATGTAAAAGCCCTCACCGAAGACCTCATGGCTGAAGGAAAAATCCGACACAATCTCTCCGATTACGCTCACCTTGTTGTTTTCAATCATTTTTTCCGACATAGTACATCTCCTCTTTGTTCTTTGTTGCTTCCGGCACATAGATAGTGTATGAGGAGATTTTTAAAAATAGACCGGCAAATCCTTCGGAAGGCCCCAAAATCGTTCGACGGAATTCGGGCAGGTTCGCTCCTTTTTTATAAAAGCGGGCCAGAGCATACAGACACACATGCCTGCCGCCCTGGCCCGGCTCTTTTCGGCCGCGCAAAAATGCAGGCCGCCCTATTTCTTAAATGACGCCCTCTTGCGGAGCATAGAATCCAGAATCTTTTTGCGGATGCGCAGGCTCTTGGGCGTTACCTCCAAAAGCTCATCCGTGTCGATAAAGTCCAGGCACTGCTCCAGGCTCATAATTCTGGGAGGCGTAAGCTTTAAGGCCTCGTCCGCACTGGAGGACCGCGTGTTGGTCAGCTTCTTTGTCTTGCACACATTAATCTCAATGTCCTCGGACTTGGGGCTCTGCCCCACCACCATGCCGCCGTACACCTTGGTTCCGGGCCCGATAAAGAGCGCGCCTCTCTCCTGGGCGTTGAACAGGCCGTAGGTGATGGCCTCACCCGCCTCATAGGCGATGAGGGAGCCGGTCTGGCGGTAGGACAAATCACCCTTATACTCGCTGTAGCCGTCAAAAATCGTGTTCAGGATGCCATTTCCCTTGGTATCCGTGAGGAACTCGCCCCGGTAGCCGATAAGGCCCCTGGAGGGAATGGAAAATTCCAGCCGGGAATAACCGCCGGCCGCCTGGCTCATGCCCTGGAGAGCGCCCTTGCGGCTGGTAAGCTTCTGGATGACCACGCCGGTATACTCCTCGGGCACATCCACATAGGCAATTTCCATAGGCTCCAGCTTTCGGTTTCTCTCATCGTACTTGTAGAGAACCTCCGCCTTGCTCACCGCGAACTCATAGCCCTCCCGCCGCATATTTTCAATGAGCACCGACAGGTGCAGCTCTCCGCGCCCGGACACCTTAAAGCAGTCCGGAGAATCCGTCTCCTCCACCCTGAGGCTAACGTCGGTGTTCAGCTCCCTGAAAAGCCGGTCCCGCAGATGGCGGGAGGCAATGTATTTCCCCTCCTGTCCGGCCAGGGGACTGTCATTTACCATAAAATACATGGCAATGGTGGGCTCGGAAATCTTCTGGAAGGGAATGGACTCCGGGTTTTCCGGGGAGCAGATGGTGTCCCCGATGTGCAGGTCCGCAATGCCGGTCACCGCCACAATGGAGCCCACCTTGGCCTCCTGGACCTCCACACGCTTCAAGCCGTCAAACTCATAGAGCTTGCCGATCTTTATTCTGTGAAATTTATCCGGGTCATGGTGGTTCACCTGAACGCACTCCTGATTCACCTTTAAGGAGCCATTGTCAATCTTCCCGATGCCGATGCGGCCCACAAACTCATTGTAGTCAATGGTGCTGATGAGCATCTGGGTGTGGGCGTCCGGGTCTCCCTCCGGCGCCGGGATATGCTTTAAAATCGTCTCAAAGAGCGGGCTCATGTCCACGCCCTCGTCCTCTAAGCTGTACTTGGCGTACCCGCCTCTGGCGGAGGCAAAGACAAAGGGGCAGTCCAGCTGCTTGTCCGATGCATCCAGGTCCATCATCAGCTCCAGGGTCTCGTCAATGACCTCCTGGGGCCGGGCCTCCGGGCGGTCAATCTTGTTGATGCACACAATCACATCCAAATCCAGCTCCAGCGCCTTCTGGAGAACAAATTTCGTCTGGGGCATGGGTCCCTCATAGGCATCCACCACCAGAATCACACCGTTCACCATCTTGAGCACGCGCTCCACCTCGCCGCCAAAGTCCGCATGGCCGGGTGTGTCAATAATATTAATCTTTACGCCTTTATAGGTCACCGCAGTGTTTTTGGAAAGAATGGTGATGCCTCTCTCCCGCTCCAGGTCGTTGGAGTCCATAACCCGCTCCTGGACCTCCTGGTTGGCGCGGAACACGCCGCTCTGGCGCAGAAGCTGGTCCACCAGAGTGGTCTTGCCGTGGTCTACGTGGGCAATAATCGCTATATTCCTTACATCTTCTCTCTTAATCTTCATTGCAGTACACTTTCCTTAATCTATAGTATCCTTTCTAAGCTACAAGTGTATAGTATAGCATCGACCCCGGCGTATTGCAAGACCTTGCGAAAAAATGGCATCACAAATGTTTCTTTCTAATGTGCTTTAAATAGTTCTTTTTGAAATCTCGTAAATTGTCAAAGAATTCCAGCTCCGAAGCAGAGAATTTTCCTTCGTCTGCCTTCTCGGCCAAAAGCTCTACTGTGCAAATCAAGTCCGCAGCCTGAAATAATTTATAATCCACAGGCTTCACTTTACGAAACTCCACATGTGTATATAATGTGCTGAAAACAGAAGTCAAAATTTTTGTAAGTTCAATCTGCCCATTATCGTAATAAATAATAATATGATTAAAATTGTTCCAGAATGTTTCATCGGAACGAAGAATTCTGCCAATAGATCTTGAAAGCTTTGCTGTTTGAGAAATCGCGTCAGAACATTCTTTTTTCTTAACCTTTACGCAAGTGTAGCGGATATCAAGTTTTCTGGTGAAATGAAACAGTGCATTGAAAAGACGTTTCCTATTCTCAATGAAATCATTCTCATACACTGATTCCCTGCGAATAAGAGGCCCCGTATGAACTGCGTGCTGAGCATATCCTAAATTCCGAAGATGCGTTTCGAAGGCTAAAATATTGGACGAGATATCTATGCTCTGGTCATGCAAAATCATTGCCACTATATAGTATGGGGCATGTGCCTCATACGATCCAAAATCACCGGATTCATCAATAAAAACACTGAGGATTTTTTCTGTCATATCTGTTCTTTCAAAAAATGGCGGGGAAATTCCCCGCCGCTCGGTGGACCAGGGTCTTTCGACCAGCCCAATTAGTGGCTGCCACTAATTTATTATATGGAAATTTTAAGCGATACATACAAGATTGTCAACGGGTATTTTGACAAAAACAGCACAGGCCCTCCCGCCAGACTGTCCCGCTTTTATTAAAACACCACCAGCCCCTCCGGCCCCGCGCCGTAATAAACCAGATCCCCAGGGATTATCTTTGCCCTTCCCGCAGTGCCCTCGGTCAGCTTTCCCCCAAATGCCTCCTCCTGCGCGATGGGGACCAGAAACTGAAAGCGCACATCCGCCTCATACACCGTATCCAGGGTATC
>CALWRY010000097.1 GCA_944384065.1 uncultured Enterocloster sp.
ATCTGGCCGGCCATCCTTAGAGGAGACTGAGGAGACGAAAGAGGTTGGTCCCGGCGTGGATGGCCCTGGCGGCCCCGGCGGTTCCGGAAGCGGAAACGTTGTCGCAAAGCCCTCACGGCCTGGGCAGACGGAGGCAGAGGAGGCCGGCCCAGGCGCTTTGGATCCCGATGAATCTGTAAATGAGGGACCCGGAGCAGCTGGCCCCGGCGTCTGAGCACAAGAAAACCCCCTTTTGGCCTGTTTGCGGCGGGCCGAAGGGGGTTTTTCAATGGATTTTTCCATGGATGAAGGAGAAAGATGGATTCCGGAAAAAGAACGCTATGACCGGACTTCCCAGCCGGGAAGGCTTCCCTGGGAGACTGCATGGAAGAGGCAGTCTTTGAGATAGGGATTTTCTTTCTGCAGGCATTTGATTAGATCTTTGATATACTGCCTCTTTGTATGTCCATCCACAGGGCATGGATTTTTGCATACCGGGAGCTGAAAACGGTTTTTAAAGCCGATTACGTTGGCCTCGGTTACGTAAATCATGGGACGGATGATGGAGAGCCCGGCCCGGTCAAGACGGGTGATGGGAGAGAAGCAGTGGTAGCGGCCTTCATAAAAGAGGGACATGAGCAGAGTTTCAATCACATCGTCCCTGTGATGGGCATAGGCGATCACATTGCATCCCAGGGATTTCGCCTCCTGGTTGAGGGCTCCCTTGCGCATTTTCGCGCAGAGAGAGCAGGGATTTGCCTCCTTTTTGGCATCAAAAAGAATAGGGCCTATTTGTGTATGGACAACGGACCAGGGGATTGCGAATTCCTTGCACAGGGTGCGGATTGGCTCCATATTCATATTCCCAAGGCCCAAATCAACGGTGATGGCGGAGAGCGCAAATTTCTTTGGATAAAACCGCTGCAGATAGTGGAGCGCGTATAGGAGTGTCAGGCTGTCTTTGCCGCCGGAAAGTCCAACCGCAATGTGATCCCCGTCCTCGATCATGTGATAGTTGTCGATGGCCTGCCGGGTCAGGCTCAGAAGGAGCTGGAGCTTCATGGCTTTTGTAAGTCCTTTCAAAAATAGTAATGGTTCAGAGAGGCATATCCGCTGTCTGAACGGCTATGTAATATTTTATCCGGCTTGTCAGGGAAATGTCAAGTACTTGCCATAAGCCGGGAAGCTGTGGTAAGATATGGTGTAACAATAAAAACACGTAAAATACAAAGGATGATTGCGAATGATAACGTACCGATATGTGATTTCTGACAAGCTGGGACTGCATGCGCGGAATGCCATTACATTCAGCCGCGCAGCATCGGAATATGAAAGCCGCGTGCGCCTTTCCGTGGAAGGCGGAAAATCTGCGGACGGCAAAAATATTATGTCGCTGATGAACCTGAGCGCCCACCAGGGGGACACGTTGGTTCTTGAGGTGGAGGGCAGCGACGAGGAGCAGGCAGCAGGATTTCTGCAGGGGATTCTGCGGACGAATGTCTGATTTTGAGCGCCTGAACGGTGGGCAGAGGACGTGGGGGAGATGGAAACAACTATTCGCAAAACAACACTTTAACGAATAATTCTCCTTTTCGTCCGTCCTGCGTCTTTTCCGTCTCTGTAGGTGTCCTTCGAAAAAGCAACTACACGCTAATCGCGATGCTGTCCCTCACGTCTCTTTTCGTATATAGTATCACTTCATCGTCTGCGTTCAAAACAAGCGAACCGCTGGGAATGATTATGTCTCCTTTACGGCGGATCATGACAATCAGGGTTTGCCGCGAAATATTCAGATCGCTTATGGGACGGCCTACCCATGGATGGTGATCCCACAGGCGGAATTCTTTTAGCGTAATTCCCGCTTCATTTTGATAGCCTTCGGCGCCAAATATCAGGTGATCGCCCTTTTGGATTTTCACATCTCCCTTTGGGACAATGGGCTTTTTATTCCTGTTGATAACAGCCAGGATCATTCCCGGAGGAAGGGGAAGATCGCGAACCATCATATTTTCCCAGGGGTGCTTCTCTCCCACTGCCAGGCTGATAAATCGGATATTGGTTTCATCAGAATAATCTGCAAGAGACTTTAATTTTGTATACTGTTCTACAAAGCCAGCGGAGATAATACCGGTGGGGATGGCCACCGTACCGACCCCCAGAAAGGCTATGACAATCCCCACGATCTGTCCTGCGTTGGTCACAGGATAAATATCTCCGTATCCCACGGTAAGCAGCGTGGACACTGCCCACCAGATACCGGAAAATGCGTTCTGGAACTTGTCCGGCTGCACCTCGTGTTCCAGGCTGTACATGAAAAATCAGCAGAATGCAAACGGAAGAAAAAATTTGGTCCCGCTTATCGTGCAGAACGTCCGTAATCACGCTGAAGGCGTCATAGTACATATTGATCCGGAACAGGCGGAAAATTCGAACCACCCGGAACATCCGAAAGGTGACGATGCCCATAGGAAAAAATATGGGGAGAAAGTACGGGAGAAAGGATAAAAGGTCAATAATTCCGAAAAAAGAGAAAACAAAGGAAAGCTTGGCGCGAAGAGGACTCCTTTTGGGATACAGGTATTCTGCCGTCCAGACGCGCAGAGCATATTCCACCGCGAAAATACAGGAGGTAACCGTTTCCAGACCCCGAAGCAAAGGCAGATAGGGAAGGGACTGGTCAAAGGTTTCAAACAGGGTGGCAAATAAATTCAGGAATACAATAAAAGCAATGAAAAAATCAAAAGCGATGCTTGCGATATCCTGATCCCGTCCAATCTGGATAATTTCAAATATGCGTCGTTTTGAGGGGATGGCTGCAGACCTATGCTGCTTGACAGGACTACTCACAGTTTCGGCTCCTTTTATCTCTGAAGCGCTTTTTTAATAGATTTTTAATCGCGCTTCTGTATTTTTAATACTATTTTAGCACCTAGTATGCGAGGCGGCAACCAAAAGAATAAAAATAAACTCTTCCGGCAAACTTTCCAAATTTTTCATAGAAGTGATATAATAGGAAACGAACAGTTACGAATTTTGAAATCAGGAGAATAATTCCATGAGCAGTAATTTATCGTATCACGAACAAATTGACAAGGAAAATATTATCCGGCTGCGGGAGCTCGTCAGGGAGCTTCCGCCCTTCTGCGCGGATTTTTTCAGGGGGATTGAGCCCCGAACTTCCTCTCGGACGCGGATTGCCTACGCCTACGATCTGCATGTATTTTTTGACTTCCTCCATAAGGAGAATCCAGCTCTGGCAAAGGTTGACGTAAAGGACATCACGCTGGAGCATCTGGATCAGCTCTCCGTCACGGATCTGGAGGAATATATGGAATATCTGAAGTACCGGTTCAACGACAAAAACCAGGAGGTGATGAATAAGGAGCGGGGGATTATGCGGAAAATCTCCTCGCTGCGCACCTTTTACAACTACTTCTATCGCAATGAGCGCCTGAACAATAACCCGGCGGCCCGGGTAACCCTTCCCAAACTCCACGACAAGGAGATCATCCGTCTGGATGTGGACGAGGTGGCTCTTCTTCTGGACGAGGTGGAACAAGGGGACAAGCTGACCAAAAAGCAGCAGGAATTTCATGCTAAGACCAAGGTCCGGGATCTGGCCATCCTCACTCTCCTGCTGGGCACGGGCATCCGTGTTTCCGAGTGCGTGGGGCTTAATATTGCGGATATTGATTTTAAGAACGGGGGAATTCGCATCTACCGCAAAGGGGGAAAGGAAGTCACGGTGTACTTTGGCGAGGAGGTGGAGGAAGCCCTTCTCAACTATCTGGAGGAGCGGGACCACATAATCCCCGCAGAGGGAAGCGAGGACGCCCTCTTCCTCTCCCTCCAGAAAAAGCGCATCGGCGTGCGCAGCGTGGAAAATCTGGTGAAAAAATATGCCAAGACCGTCGCGCCCTTAAAGCCGAGCACCCCCCATAAACGGCGGAGCACCTACGGCACCACCCTGTACCGAGAGACCGGGGACATCTACCTGGTGGCCGATGTGCTGGGCCACTCGGACGTGAACACCACCAAGCGCCACTACGCGGCCCTGGAGGACGACCGGCGAAGGAGCGCCAGAAATAAGGTGCGCCTCAGGGAGAAAGGGGATTAATTAGGGAGCATTTGCACAACGCTTGTACCGAACAGCCAAAAAACGCCTGCCCTGCCAGAATTACTGGAGGACAGACGTTTTTTCGTATGCCCGCGGGCGAATGTTTACCCGGCGGGCGCGTATTCTGAGAATTGGCAACCGTTCTGAGCTGCTGCGGGAACTTAGTTCCAGGAGAACTCAGACCAGTTGTAGCTCTCAAGTCCTGCGCATACCTTGCAGTTTAAGTCCTTGTTGTAGGCAATGTTGGACACCATGTAGAACAGGTTGATACGGGGCACATCGCGGGCCTCGATCTGCAGGGCCTGGGTGATGAGATCCAGACGCTCGTCGGGGTCATCCGTAAGTGTCTGCTGCTCCACAATCGCATCGTACTCCGGATTGGAATAGAAGGTCATGTTGGAATCCGGAATATTCACTGTGGTCAGGGTTCCCAGGAGGAAGCTGGAATCCAGGGTTATGCAAAATAGTATATAATATTTTTATGATTCTGTCTAATATATGATAATTTATATTTTTTATAACCGAAAGGTTATTGATTTTACGAGGGGGTAAATGAAATGGAATTACTTCAGCTGCGCTACTTCTGTATGGTGGCGAAATACCAGAATATGACGAAGGCGGCGGCGGAGCTTATGATTTCCCAGCCGGCTCTCAGCAAGACCATCAGCGCGCTGGAGAAGGAGATCGGCACACCCCTGTTTGAGCGGCGCAGCCGGTCCATCTACTTAAACCGGGCGGGAGAGCTTTTTTACCAGAAGGTGGATCAGAGCATCAAGGAGCTTGACGACACCGTCCGGGAGATCCGGGAGCTCTCCAACGAGCCCTTCGGCCACATCAAGCTGCTGGTGCTGGCCGCATCCACCTACATGCCGAATCTCTACATTGCTTTTCACAAAAAATATCCGAACATCAAGCTGCTTCTCAGCAACTACATACGTTCGGAACATTTGTTTATGTATGACTGCGACTTCTGCATCACAGCCGGGGACAGCTATACGCCCATGGTGGGAAACTGCCTGGTCCGGCTGCTGACAGAGCGGTTTGTGCTGGCTGTCCATAAGGATCATCCCCTTGCCGGCCGCAGCTCCATACACCTGAAGGAGACAGCTCCCTATCCCTTTATCGCTTCCAACCGGAAGGAGGATCTGGAATACTACTGCTTAAAGGCCGGCTTCCGTCCCAATATTATTGCGGAGTGCGACAACGGCACAACCTATGAGACGCTGCTGCGAAATAATATGGGGATAACAGTTCTGCCGGAGATTACTCTGGGATCCATTCTGCCGGATGAGATTGTCTGCATCCCGCTCACTTTCCCGATATTGGAGCGGACCGTTAATCTGGCCTACGACAGCCGGAAAAAGATGTCGCAGGCCTGCCGCCTGTTCTTGGAATTCTGTATGGAATACTTCCGCTCTCATCCGGCGGGCAGATGAGGATGCGCCTATCTACAGGGCAGCCAACGCTTTGCCCAGGGCCCGGCAGTTTTCTAACGCCTCCTCGTCCGGCGCTTCCTGGCAGATCACGCCTTCCCCGCCGACGACCGTGGCTCCCGCAGCGGTCATCCGCTCCGCCCAGTTTCTCATCCACTCGCCGTCGCCCCATCCGTAGGAGCCAAACAGGCCGATGTTCTTTCCTGAGGCAAAGGTTTCCACTTCCATGACAAAAGGCTCCATCTCCGCTTCCTCCAGAACCTCGGCGCCCATGGCCGGGCACCCCATAGCGAAGGCGGAGGCGTTCTTTAACGCATCCATGGAAACACTTCCAATCTCCGCCACCAGGGCCTTCTTGCCGGCTGCCTGGATGCCCTCTCCCACGGCCTCCGCCATGGCTTGGGTGTTGCCTGTCTGGGACCAGTACGCTACGATAATCTCATTCATGTTTTGCTTCCTCCTGACTTCACAAATACACTCAGCTTTCCTCCGCTATGAAACGCCGCAGTTCATTAAAATAGTTTTCACATTCATGCCGCAGGAAATCATGCGGATCACTCTCTCGCGGGCCTGATCGTAGCGTGCAAAAACCCTTTTTGCGCGGACCGCGTCCGTATAGACCTTCCAGTAGCCTATGCAGAGGCTGTTTCTCCCCTCGTTTTCAATGAATCCCATCACATCGCCGGGGGGATAACCCAAAAGAAGGCCTATCTCATGGGGAAACCCAGCCCTGCGCTCCATGTGGGCCTGATAGCGCCTGGCCGCCTCACGGAGAATCACTGCAGGATCCCGCCGCTCATATCCAAAGCGTCCCATCAGCTCCCACACGTCCTTTTGCGCAAGATAGGCTGTCAGGCCCTTCCTCGAATAGAGAAGAAAGGATACCTTATCTTCTGTCTCGCAGAGCTGGTAACAGGACAGAGGGGTTCCGCGAAAGAGCCGCCTTGCCGCGCCCTGCAGGCTCTTGTCCACGGTCAGCAGATTGGAGATCTTGAGATTGGTTAAAAGGGGGGCACACTGAAGGGCTACCTGGGTGTCCAGCTGTCCCTGATCCAGCGTCAACATCAGATCCAGGGTTTCTGTGCTCATAATCTACCTCGCTGAGATTTTTAATAAGTTAGCATATACTAACTTATGCATCTATCCTAGCAAATTTTACTGAAAAAAACAAGAGCACTTATTGGGCAATATTTCTCAACAAGTGCTCTTCTATCCGACAGCCGGACGGCGGCGCTCTGATAAGGCGCTATCGCCCGTAATGTGCTATCGCCCGTAATACACTACCGTGAGGTACTGTCCTGCATGGATGGTATCCTCCTGCAGGGAGTTGATCCTGCGCAGCTTCTCCACATAATCCGCTGTGGTCAGATTCCCCCCTTGCTTATAGCGGCCGGCAATCTCCCACAGGCTGTCGCCCTCCTCAATCTGTATGCTCGTATAATAGGCAGTAGGTCTGGGGCCCTCCTCCCGCGCCATAGACGGGAACATGGCACATCCCAACAGTATCAGCACAAACAGCAGAACCACAAACGCAAACAGCCGAATCCGTCTCCTATATACTCTCCTCATATGCAGCCTCCCAAACATATCAGAACATGTGTTCTGTACCTGCTTTTACTATAGCACCAGAACATATGTTTGTCAATGAATTTCAGAGAAAAATCGAACAAAGGTTTGCATTTTAATCGAACATATGTTACTATAAATGCAGGATAATACGGTTACTGCTCAGCGGCTGAGCAGTAACAGAATATGATATACAGGAGGCTGCCTATGTCACAGGATGCGATGTCTGCCAAGCAGCAGGAGATTTTAGAATATATTAAGGAATCCATATTAAAGAGAGGCTATCCCCCGGCGGTCCGGGAGATCTGTCAGGCGGTGCATTTAAAGTCCACCTCCTCCGTCCACTCCCACCTGGCGGCTTTGGAGGAGAAGGGCTACATACGCCGGGATCCCACCAAGCCCCGGACCATTGAGATTTTGGACGACACCTTCAACTTCAACCGCCGGGAGATGGTGAACATCCCGGTTGTGGGAACCGTGGCTGCGGGCGAGCCCCTTTTGGCCCAGGAACATATTGAGGATTACTTCCCCTTCCCCGCTGAGATTTTGCCCAATGCGGAGACCTTTATGCTTCACGTGAGGGGCGAGAGCATGGTGAATGCCGGCATCCTTCCCGGGGATCAGCTGATTGTGGAGCAGCGCTCCACTGCGGAGAACGGGGAGATCGTGGTTGCTCTTTTGGATGATTCCGCCACGGTGAAGCGTTTTTATAAGGAGAAGGGGCACTACCGCCTCCAGCCGGAGAACGACGCCATGGAGCCGATTATCACGGACCATGTGGAGATCCTGGGCAAGGTTATCGGGCTGATACGGATGATGTAAACCCTTCGCTTTCGGACACATAAAAAGCCTTTGGGCGCATAAAAACAGCGGGAGACGCAGCATAATACACTGCATTTCCCGCTTATTTTCGTACCGCTGCCCGGACGCGCATTTTACAGCTCGTCAATACTTACAAAGGTTTTTCCGTCCCGCCAAATCCGCTCCAGGTCATAGAACAGCCGGTCCTCCCGGCAGAAGATGTGAACAATCACGTCGCGGTAATCCAAAAGAATCCAGTTGGCGTTCTGATAGCCCTCAATCTGACGGCATTCGCAGCCGGCTTTCCCCAGAACCTCCTGCACATTGTCGGCCATGGCCTGGACCTGGTTGGGGTTGCTTCCGTCCGCAATGATAAAATAGTCGGCGATAACGGTCACGTCCCGGATGTCAATGATCTTGATATCCGATCCTTTCTTGTCGCTGAGCGCTTCATAGGCCAGCTTCACCATTTCCTTTGCGTTCATCGGTCTCTCCTTTCTTTAAAAGCGCTGAAAAATATGCATAAGCTTCCCGGGTCATGGGATCCACGCTTCCGCCCTTGCGCTCCAGGTACTCCAGCGTACCCTTGAGGATGGCATACATGGTTTCATCCAGATTTTCATAGGCCATACGGCGGATTTGGGGCAGATTCTCCGCCTTGTAGCGCCGGGGCTCAATATAATCCGCAATGTAGAGAATCTTGTCCAGCATACCCATGTCCGGCCTTCCCGTGGTGTGGCACCGAATGGCGTCCAGTATCTCCGGGTCCTGGATGCCATATTTGTGCTCGGCCAGCCAGGCGCCGTACTTGGCGTGAAGCACCGGAAGGGCCTTGTACTCCGCATCTGTCACAGGAATCTTGTGCTTTAAGCATTTCTTTAAAATAATCTCATCGGAAAAGCGTTTCCCGCAGTCATGGAGCAGGCCGGCCAACTCCGCCTTATCCATATCGCAGCCATAGCGCATGGCCAGACTCATGCAGGTGAAAGACACGCTCAATGTATGTTCATAGCGCTGGGGCGCCAGCTTGCGCTGAAGCCTGCGCCGCAGCATCATAATCTGTGTGCACTGATTATCCATTACTCCCTCTCCTCTCTGCCCGGACAGCCCTCGTCCCTTAAATAAAGGCCCCGGTTCCTGATATAATCGGCCACGGCAGGGGGCACCCAGCCGTCTATGGAGGCGCCGGAAGCTGCGGCCTTTCGGATCTCCTCGGAGGAGACTGCCATCTCATGAAAATGGATTTTGTGGATCTTAGCCCCATATTTTTGGGTCAGGCGGAAAATCTGCTGATCCAGGCTGGGGTGATCCTGCTCATAGGGCCGGACAGCTACCAGGAGAGACGCCAAGGCCATGACGCGCTCCGGGTGATACCAGCTCTCAATCTCATAGAGGGAGTCCGCGCCGATAATAAAATAAAACCGGTCCTGCGGAAATTTCTCCGTGAGCAGGGCCAATGTGTTGGCTGTGTAGGTGTTTCCTTCCCGGTGGAGCTCGAAATCCGAGCAGATAAAGCCGGGAATACCGCGCACAGCCAGCCGTACCATGTCAAGCCGGAGACTGCCGTCCGTCACTGCATGGTCTTTCTTGTGGGGCGGATGATTGGAGGGCATGAACCATACCGCATCCAGGTGAAACTGCTCATAGGCCTGGCGTCCAAGGGCCAGGTGCCCCTTATGGATGGGATCAAAGGTCCCGCCCAGGATTCCGATATTTGCCATGGATTGCGCCTCCCTTCCTAGAGCGTGTTTAGTTTACATAAAAATTTTATGTAAACTAAATGCCGATACTCCCATTTCCCGATGCGCCCTGCACCCCGCTACTGGGGCAGAACGATCTTCCTCCGGCTTTCTTCCTTTGCCGGGCGGTAGAGTACAATTTTCCGCCCGATGACCTGAACCACTTCCGCATGGGTGCGCTCACCCAAAACCTCAGCGATGGACCGTCCGTCGTCCAGGCAGCTCTTCAAAACAGAAACCTTGATAAGCTCCCTGGCCTCCAGGGCCTCGTCCACAGCCTGGGTTACTTCCGGCGTCAGGCTGGACTTGCCGATCTGGAACACCGGCTCAATCTTCATAGCCAGTCCCTTTAAATAAGCCCTCTGCTTGCTGGTCATTCTTTGCTCTCCTTTGCTTATCTTTTACAGGACGGCGCATGCCGCCGCCCCTTACTTGTAATAATCAAATTCCAGGCCGTACATCCGCACGGTGTCTCCGTCCTGGATTCCTGCCTTTTCCAGATCTCCCAGGATTCCCGTGTCCTTTAAGAACTTCTGAAAGAACTCAAAGCCCTTTTCCGAGTCCAGATTGGTGTAGCCAAGCATTTTCTCGATTCTGGGGCCCTCCACCACAAATGCGCCGTCCTCCGCCTGTGATACAGTGTAGGGAAGGTTTCGGCTGTCTGCGTACTGCACCTCGAATTCCTTTTCAAATATAACAGGAGTCTGGTCCACGGTGCCCAGGAGCTTATAGACATGCCACAAAAGCTCCTTTATTCCCTGGCCGCTGGCTGCGGAGATGGAAAATACCTGGATGCCCTGGGGCTCGAATTCCTCTCTCAGGCGGTCCAGTATCGCCTGAGCCTCTTCAGGATCCCCCACTGCGTCCATCTTGTTGGCCGCAATGACCTGGGGCCTGTCAAGAAGGCCCGGGTTGTAGGCGGCAAGCTCCTGGGTGATGGTGCGGATGTCCTGGGCAGGATCCCGGCCCTCCACGGAGGCCGCGTCAACCACGTGTATCAGAACCTTGGTGCGCTCAATATGGCGCAGGAAGGAATGCCCCAGGCCGATGCCCTGGCTGGCGCCCTCGATGAGGCCAGGAATATCCGCCATGACAAATCCGGCTCCATCTCCCAGGTCTACCACGCCCAGGTGGGGATTGATGGTGGTGAAATGATAGTTCGCAATCTGAGGGCGGGCATTGCTGACCCGGGAGAGAAGGGTTGATTTGCCCACATTGGGAAATCCAACCAGTCCCACGTCCGCGATGACCTTTAGCTCCAGCTGCACCCACAGCTCGCCCCCGGCCTGTCCCGGCTGGGCATACTTGGGAACCTGCATGGTGGAGGTGGCAAAGTGCATATTGCCCAGTCCGCCCTTGCCGCCCTTTAGAATCACCTCGCGGGTGTTTTCTCCGGACATATCGGCGATTACCTTTCCGGTCTCAAAATCCTTGATCACCGTGCCCTCCGGAACCTTGATCACCAGATCCGCTCCGTCCGCCCCATGGCAGCGGCGCTTGCCTCCGGGCTGTCCGTCCTTTGCCACGTACTTGCGGACATGGCGGAAATCCGACAGCGTATTCTTTCCCTTGTCAACCTGGAAAATAATATCTCCGCCCCGTCCGCCGTCCCCGCCGTCCGGGCCGCCGCTGGGGACATAAAGCTCCCGGCGGAAGGACACGTGGCCGTCCCCTCCTTTGCCGGATTTGATGAAAATTTTTGCGTTATCGGCAAACATACACTGGCCTCCCTAGTGGTGGCAGCTGCTGACGTGCGGCCTGGCGTGCCCGGCCTTGCGGGCGCGCAGCAAGCCAGCGG
>CALWRY010000098.1 GCA_944384065.1 uncultured Enterocloster sp.
TCAAAACCAGACTGCTTCTTTATAGGAATCTTCAGGGTTTCGCATACTGTTTAATGTTCTGTTTTCAAAGGACTGTGCGGAGAGCTCAGCTCTCCAGCGCAGAAGGAGGGATTTGAACCCTCGCGCCGCTATCAACGACCTACTCCCTTTCCAGGGGAGCCCCTTCAACCACTTGGGTACTTCTGCTTGGTTGAATCATTCACTTCTATATTAAATATGGCAGGCAGCTGATGCTTTTGTCTGCAGCGGAGAGGGTGGGATTCGAACCCACGCGCCCTTGCGGACAAACGGTTTTCAAGACCGCCTCGTTATGACCACTTCGATACCTCTCCAAAGATGCTTTTCTATTTTACAGAAGGAACACTCTTTTGTCAAGGTCTTTTTTAACTTTTTCAAAAATTTTTACCGCGCTCTTTCAGGCCTCAGCCCTCATCAGAGGCAACTTTGATAGTCTACCATTTGTTTCCCAATCTGTCAATCCCTTTTTTGATCTTTTTTACTTCGTTTTGTTACTAAGAGAATTCCTCCTTTGCAGAAACGCCTCCGCCACACACATATCCTCCGGCGTGGTGATTTTGATGTTCTCGTAGCTCCCCTCCACCATACAGGCCCGCACCCCTGTCTGGCGCTGCACCACCATGGCGTCGTCCGTTATCTGGCTGCAGTCCTCCTCCATCTGCCGCTCAAATGCTTCTTCGATTAATGACAGCCGAAAGACCTGCGGGGTCTGGGCCTGCCACAAAAGGGAGCGATCCGGGCTGTCGGTGATAATCCTTTCGTGATCCACCTGCTTGATCGTATCCTTCACCGGCATTCCCACCACGGCGGCTCCCCATTTCTCAGCCCCCAAAAACGCCCGCTCTATTATATCCAGATCCACAAACGGGCGGGCTCCGTCGTGGATAAACACGTATTCTGCCCCCTCGCGGGACTTTATGAGCTTTAGGGCATTCCACACGCTCTCATAGCGCTCCCTGCCCCCGGCTATCACCTGTACGACCTTGTCCAGGCCGTAGCGCCCTGCCATCTCCCGGCACCGGTCAATCTGCTCCCTGGCCGTCACCAATATAATCTCGTCAATCAGAGGGGACTCCTGAAAAGCTGTCAGAGCGCAGACAACCACCGGCACTCCCCCGATGTGCAAAAATTGCTTGGGCTCCTCCGTCCCCATCCGGCTTCCCTTTCCCGCAGCCAGAACCACGGCTGTGCAGCGCGCCTTCGGCATTTTCTCACCCCCGCTCTCCTAATTTCAGGTTGGGGATCGCATTCAGATCCCAGCCTGCCAGATTTCCCTTCCTGTATTCATAGTAAGCCGCCGATCCGATCATCGCCGCATTGTCCGTGCAGAGTATGGGGGATGGGTAGTAAAATTTCACTCCATTTTCCCGGCAAGCCTCCGCCATGGCGGCGCGGAGGGCGGAGTTGGCCGCTACGCCCCCGGCGATGGCCAGCTTGTCAAATCCATATTCCTCCACGGCCAGCATCGCCCGGCTCACCAGGGAATCCACCACGGATTTTTGGAAGGAGGCGGCTACATCCGCCTGCCGGATCGGCTCGCCGGTCATCCGGGCGTGGTTCAGATAATTCAGCACTGCGGATTTAAGGCCGCTGAAGCTAAAGTCATAGGGTGAGCCCTCCACCTTTCCCCTGGGGAATACAATGGCCTCCGGGTTCCCCTCCTTAGCTGCCTGATCCACCTTGGGCCCGCCCGGATATCCAAGGCCGATTGCCCGGGCTACCTTGTCAAATGCCTCTCCGGCAGCGTCGTCCCTGGTACGGCCTATAATCTCGAACTCCCCGTAATCTCTCACAATTACGAGATGGGTGTGCCCGCCGGACACAATCAGGCATACAAAAGGAGGCTCCAACTCCGGATTCTCAATAAAGTTGGCCGCCACATGACCTTCTATATGATGAACCCCTATCAGGGGCTTGCCTGCTGCGTATGCAATGGCCTTGGCCTCCGCCACCCCTACCAGCAGAGCGCCCACCAGTCCGGGCCCGTAGGTTACTCCGATGGCTGTTATATCCGCCAGGCTGGTTCCTGCCTCTGCCAGCGCTCTCTCAATCACGTAATTAATCGCCTTTATATGCTCACGGGATGCGATCTCCGGAACCACTCCCCCGTAGACAGTGTGGGTCTCAATCTGGGAGCTGATGACATTGGAGCATACCGTCCTCCCGTTTTTCACAACCGCCGCCGCTGTCTCGTCGCAGGAACTCTCTATGGCAAGTATAAGTACATCCTCCGGACTGTGATCCTTCATTTTTCTCGTCCTTTCCTTATATCGTTAATCCGCGTCAAACTCCAATTCCATGGTCCATCCGTCCCTCGCCGCCTTGGAGCGGGGAAATATCCTGCGCACCTCATCCATATAATCCTCCGGACGGATGAGGGAGGGGCTGTAATGCGTCAGCCACATCTGTCCGGGCTGGGCCTCCTTCGCCAGCGATGCCGCCTCGTAAAAGGTCATATGCTTGTACTCCCGCGCCTTGGCCGCCTTATCTTTCTCACCGTACATGCCCTCGCAGATGAAAAGATCCGACTCTTTGGCATGCTCCGCTATGGCGGGCACCGGCCGGGTATCCGTGCAGTAGGTCACCTTAAGCCCCCGTCTTTCCGGGCCGAGAACCATATCCGGGGTCAGCCTGCGCCCCTCGAATTCCACGGTCTCCCCCTTCTGCAGGAGGCTCCAGAACCTCTGCGGTATCTCCTGGGACTTGGCCCGCTCCACATCAAACTTGCCGCCTCTGGGAATCATGATCGAATATCCATAGCAGATTACATTGTGATTGACCCGGAAGGCCTGGATCACATAAGGATCCATCTCAATGCGCTCACAGCTCTCCTCAAGCTCCACCAGGCGCAGCTTAAAGGGCAGCTCCGGCGCAATGGTACAGAGGGCGCCCACCACCCGAGACAGCCCCTTAGGTCCGACCAGCGTCAGCGGCTCCGTCCGCTCCGCATTTCCCATGGTCAAAAGGAGCCCCGGCAGGCCGCTTATATGATCCGCGTGATAATGGGTAAAGCAGATTATGTCAATGGGCTTGGGACTCCACCCCTTCTCCTTCAGAGCGATCTGGGTACCCTCGCCGCAGTCAATCAAAAGATTGCTCCCCCGGCATCTGGCCATCATCGCAGTGAGCCACCGATAGGGCAGCGGCATCATGCCGCCTGTACCCAGCAAACATATATCAAGCATAGTCAACTACCGTTCCTTTCATTGCATGCGCTTCGTGCATCAAAGTATAGCACATATTCCCCGCGCGGATCAAGATACGCCGCAAAATCCCTTGCGGAATCCGCGGCGTATCCCAACAATTCAGAGGGCGGCCAGCCTCCTGTGCCCACTCATTTGCCCGGAATGTTCCGGCAAACGCAGCCCTGCTACAAAAGCTCCACCTGCTCCTCTATATCCACAGGGATCTTAAATTCCCCGATGAGGATGTCATAGCACTCCTCGCACAGATCAAAATGGTGGATCTGCCCGTCCTTCTCCGAGAAATAGTCCCAGACATGGTCCACAGACATAGCCCCTTCCCTCACAATTCCCTGTTCCACTGCCAGCTTTTTCCCGCAGTTATTGCAGATCACGGATTCCAGCCGGCCATTCTTATTGTACTTCTTCATGGATATCCTCGCCTTTCCCTTTCATAAGTGTCCATCCATTCCTCTGCGGGCAAAAACAGAGAGGAATGTCCGATTCCTCTCCATTATATACACAAATTATTCATATTTTAAGTGGTAATTCTTTCATAATCTCCGGTTCCACATGATGACCGCGTCCTCTGCCGGATTATGGTAGTAGCCTTTGCGGACAGCCTCGGGCCTGAAACCATAGGATACATACAGATTTCTGGCGCTTTCATTGCTCTCCCGCACTTCCAGGGCGATGGCGCATACCCCCGCTTTTCTGGCAAAAAGCAGCATAGCCTCCATCAATTTCCTCCCAATTCCCCCGCGCCGGTGCTGCGGGAGAACGGCTATGCGCTGGATCTCCCCCTCGCCGGCCAGAACGCGGATCACGCCGTAGCCCAACACGCTTCCCTTTTCCTCATAGACAAAATACTTATCGAACGGACTGGCAAGGCCCGACAGCAGCAGATGATTGGACCAGGGCTCGGAAAAACATCTCTTCTCCAGCTCCCCCACCTGCTCTGCATCCTCTTCCCTCATAGGGCGGACATTCGCCTCCATACCCATGCATACCCCCATTTCAATAGTCTCCCGGCAGCTTTCCCGCCTGCCCGTCCGGGGACAGAAGGGCCTCCCTCTGGCGCTCCGCCTGGGACTTGCGCAGGTAATCCGGGGCGAACTCCCCGGCGCTTACCACCCTGCCTTTGTCATATTCCCCCTTGAGGGCCAGCATTCCCAGGGCCGCCACGCTGGAAGCCCTCTGCCGGTTCAGCGGCGCAGGGGCAAAGCGCCAGGGCGCCCGCATGCGCCCGCGGATCATCTCCCCGTAGGGCGGACAGCCGTCCCCCAGGAAAATCACCCGCTCTCCCTCCTCGTTCAGCCGTTCAATCAGCTCGCCCATATCCATGGGCCGCTGCTCCATCACCGCCTCAAATCCGTCCTCCAGCCGGTAAATCCCTGTATATACCTGGCTGCGCTTGGCGTCCATGATGGGGCACACAAGCCCTGCCGCTCCCCAGAGATTGTAGGCCAGGGCGTCCACCGTAGGCACGTGGATCAGCGGCTTTTTCAGAGCCAGCCCCAGCCCTTTGGCCGTGGCTGCCCCGATGCGCAGGCCGGTAAAGGATCCCGGCCCTCCGGCCACCGCTATGGCGTCCACAGAGGAGAGATCCAACTCCAAAAGCCTTCCCAGCTCGTCAAGCATGGGAAGCAGAGTCTGGGAATGGGTTTTTTTGAAATTTACCGTGTACTCCCCGGTAAGAATATCGTCTGTCACCACAGCCACGCTGGCCGTCAGGGACGAGCTCTCAATGCCTATAACCTTCATTCTCTCTCCTCCACCCGGATCCTTCTGTAGTCAAATCCTCTCTCCAAGTCCTTTTCGATGTCCACCCAGGTAAGCTTTCCCGGCAGAATCTCCTCTATCCGCTCCGGCCACTCAATCAGGCTCACGCCCTCCCCGAAAAAGCAGTCCTCATACCCTATCTCGTCCATCTCGCTCACATCCCCGATGCGGTACACATCAAAATGGTACAGGGGGATCCTGCCCTCCTCATATAGCTGCAGGATTGTAAACGTAGGGCTGTTCACAGGTCCCTCAATCCCCAGTCCTGCGGCAAATCCCTGGGTAAAAACCGTCTTTCCCACGCCCAGATCCCCATTTAAGCAGATTATCTGGCCGGGATAAGCCGCTTCCCCCATCCTCCGCCCCAGCTCAAACGTCTCCTCCGGGCTATTTGTCTCAATTACCATCCTTTATTCCTTTCATTGTCAGGGAAATGCGCTTCTTGTCCAAATCCACGGACAAAACCTTCACATCCACCACATCCCCCACGCTGACCGCCTCCAGGGGATGCTTGATGTAGCGGTCCGTCAGCTGTGAAATGTGAACCAAACCATCCTGGTGCACCCCGATATCCACAAAGGCGCCAAAATCAATCACATTGCGCACCGTTCCCTTTAAAATCATGCCGGGCTTTAAATCCTTCATCTCCAGGATATCGCTGCGCAGAATGGGCCGGGGCATCTCCTCCCTGGGATCTCTTGCCGGCTTTTCAAGCTCCGCCGCAATATCCCTGAGGGTGGGCTCCCCCACTCCCAGATCCCGGGCCATACTCTTATAATCCCGGATCTTTTTGCTGATTCCCTGGATGCCTCCCTTTGCCAGATCTTCCTCACGGCAGCCCAGCTTTTCCAGCAGCTGCCTTGCGGCCCCATAGCTCTCCGGGTGCACGCTGGTGCCGTCCAAAGGCTCCTTGCCTCCGGCGATCCGCATAAAGCCTGCGCACTGCTCAAAGGCCTTTGGCCCCAGTTTTGCCACCTTTAAAAGCTGCCTGCGGCTCGTGAAAGCCCCGTTCTCTTCCCGGTAGGCCACAATATTTTTCGCCAGCGCCTTGCTGATGCCGGACACATACTCCAAAAGGGCCGGGGAGGCCGTGTTCAGGTCAACGCCCACCCGGTTCACGCAGTCCTCCACTACGCCTTCCAAAGCCTCGCCCAGGCGCTTCTGGTTCATATCGTGCTGATACTGGCCCACACCGATGGACTTGGGATCAATCTTCACCAGCTCGGCCAGGGGATCCTGAAGCCGCCTGGCGATAGACACCGCGCTCCTCTGCCCCACATCGAACTGGGGAAACTCCTCCGTGGCCAGCTTGCTGGCGGAGTAGACCGACGCTCCGGCCTCGTTCACTATCACATACTGAACCGGCTCCTTTATCTCGGAGAGAAGCTCCACAATGATCTTCTCCGACTCCCGGGAGGCCGTGCCGTTCCCCACGGATATAAGGGTAATGCCGTATTTTTTAATCATTTCCTTGAGAATGCGCTTGGACTCCGCCACCCGGTTCTGGGGCGCTGTGGGGTAAATCACCACGGTGTCCAGCACTTTCCCCGTTCCGTCCACCACAGCCAGCTTGCAGCCCGTCCGGAAGGCCGGATCCCATCCCAGGACCACTCGTCCGGCGATGGGAGGCTGCATGAGGAGCTGCTCCAGATTTTTTCCAAAAACCTTGATAGCCCCCTCCTCCGCCTTCTCTGTCAGCTCGCTGCGGATCTCCCGCTCAATAGAGGGAGCGATAAGGCGCTCATAGCTGTCCCGCACAGTCTCCCGCAAAGCCGGCGCGGTATAGGGGTTATCCCGCAGGATCACCTGCTTTTCCAGATAGCGCAGAATCTGTTCCTGGGGCGCCTCTATCTTCACGGTGAGAATCTTCTCCTTCTCCCCCCGGTTGAGAGCCAGTATCCGGTGCCCTGCCGCTTTCTTTACCGGCTCCGTGTACTGGTAATACATCTCATAGACGGACTTCTCCCCTTCGTCCTTGGCCTGGCTTGCCAGAATTCCCTGGTTCCATGTGGCGCTGCGGATATAGGTCCGGTACTGGGCGTTGTCCGAGATACGCTCCGCCAGAATATCCATGGCCCCCGCAACCGCCTCCCCGGCGCTCTCCACTCCCTTCTCCGGCGCCACGAAAGCCTCCGCCTCCTTTTCCAGCGGCTGCCGCGTCATCTGAAGGCTTATAATATCCGCCAGGGGCTCCAGCCCCTTCTCCCTCGCAATCATAGCCCGGGTGCGGCGCTTGGGCTTATAGGGGCGGTACATATCCTCCACAGCCACCAGTGTGCCTGCCTCCCGTATCTGCCGCTCCAGCTCAGGCGTCAGCTTCTCCTGCTCCCTGATGGAGCCGATCACCTGCTCCTTTCGCTCCTCCAGCCCCCGCAAATAGGCCAGCCGCTCGCCCAGGGCGCGGAGAACCTCATCGTTTAAAGACCCCGTAGCCTCCTTCCGGTACCGGGCAATAAACGGGATTGTATTTCCCTCATCAATAAGCTTTACTGCAGCCTCCGCCTGTCCCGGCCGGATCTGCAGCTCTTCCGCCAGTGTTCTGATAATATCCATAAATTCCTCTTTCTCCTGTTGTTTTTTCATTATAGTGCATCCCTCCGGCTTATGCAAGCCTTCTTTCTCTATCTGGACAGCGGGTAATTTTCGTGTTAGAATACCCTCAGCGGACAATTCACGAAATGACGAAAGGCATTTTACAAAAAATTATGAACTCGATTTATAAGAAAAAGAAAAAATCTACTTCCTCCGGGCAGCTGGCCACCTGCTCCCTGGTATGCGGCATTGTGGGCCTGTTTCTCAGCTTTTTTTACCTCCCTGTCTCCCTGATGAACGCCAGCGTCTATCCGCCGGGCGCCATCTACGGACTGAACGGCATTGTGCTGGCTCTTCTGGGCACATTTCCCCCCGGACTTTTCTGCGGGGCAGGCGGCCTGATATCAGCCATCCTCTCCCGCCGGGCTCCTGACAGGCAGGGGAAAGGCATCTCCGGCCGGGCAATCGCGGGCATCATTTTGAGCATCCTGGCCATCGGGCTTACCTTCTTCTTCTTTTACGCGCTCATCACCTATTATGACGCGTTAAAAGATCCGGTGCTGGGCCCCCAGATCAATTCTTATCTGCACGAGATTCAGGAGCAGATGCGGCAGCAAATGCAGATCACGGAGACGCTGCCAAACTCCTTATAAAAAAGAAAGGGCTGTGAAAACCCGAATGATTTGGATCATTCCCGTCTTCACAGCCCTTTTCCTCTTCCGGGCGGTCCTTAAAGCTCCGCCCGTATTTTCTGCAGCAGCGCGGGGCCTCCCTCTCTCTTAAGAGCCTCTGCCCTCTGCCGGAATTCTTCCTCCGTCATCTCCCCGGTGAGAAGGCCAAATTCCTCCAGCCCGGCCACCTCGTACACGTCAGCCGTTCCAAAGGCCTTCACCGCCAGCGCTTCCCCGTCTTTCCTTAAACCGGACACGCGCAGGAAATACCGGAACCGTGCCTTCTCTATGGGCTCTATCGGCAGCCTTTCCTCCGACCAGCCCATGGGCACATGGCACGCCTCATTCTGGGCCGCCTCGATCATATCCGCCACCACTGCGCTGGCCGTGGGAAGCTTTCCCGCCCCGCTCCCGTAGAACATCGAGGTGCCAAGCATATTTCCCTTTACCAGGATTCCGTTGTACACATCCCTCACCGAATAGAGGGGATGATCCTTCCCGATCATCACAGGGGCCACAAAAGCGCTTGTCCTGTCCCCCTCCATCCGGCTTGCGCCGAACAGCTTGATGGACGTCCCCATGACCTGGGCGTATTTAAAATCCGTGTCCGTAATTTGCGTGATCCCTTCCGTATGGATATCCTCAAAATTAACCTCTTTCCCCGTGGCCATGGCTGTGAGGATCGCGATCTTGCGGCAGGTGTCCCAGCCCTCCACATCGGCCTCCGGGTTTCTCTCCGCATATCCCAGATCCTGGGCCTCCCGCAGGGCCTCTCCGAAGGTCTCTCCCTCTTTTTCCATCTTTGTGAGGATATAATTGGTGGTTCCGTTCAGGATACCGGCAATCTCCTCAATACGCTCCCCGGCAAGAGAACGGTACAAGCTCCGGACAATGGGGATTCCGCCGCCCACGCTTGCCTCAAAGAAAAAGTTTACGCCCTTCTCCCGGGCAATCCGCAGAAGCTCCGTGCCGTGGGCAGCCACCAGCGCTTTGTTGGAGGTGGCCACATGCTTGCCCGCCTCAAGGCAGGCCTTCACAAACGGATAGGCGGGATTTAATCCCCCCATGGTCTCCACCACAATCCCCACCTCGCGGTCCGCCTCAATCACCTTGAAATCATGGATGATCTTGTCCGCAACCGGGCTTTCCGGAAACTCCCTGAGATCCAGCACATACTTAAGCGCGATCTCCTGTCCCGCCTTCTGTGCTATCACATCCCTGTTTTTCTCCAGGATCTCCGCCACCCCGGATCCGATGGTTCCATATCCCATTATCGCTGCCTTCATCATTCCTCACTGCTCCTCACTCATCCTATATTGTAACCGTTATTCTCTGGAAAGAATCTTTACATAGTGGACTCCCCTCACATCCTCCAGCTCCCCGATCATGCTGGCCACATTTCCCGTGTCCTCCCTGACCTCCACGCTCAGGGTCAGCGTGGCCACCCCGTTCACCGGGATGCTCTGGTGAATGGTCAGAATATTGGCCTTATACTCCGCCACCACATGAAGAAGATCGCTGAGAAGTCCCTGCACATCGTCCATCTGTACCGCCAGGGTGATCGTCTTCCCCTTTGTGTTGTCATAGAAAGGGAAAATATCGTCCTTGTACTTGTAAAATGAACTGCGGCTGATACCCACCTTGTCAGCGGCCTCCTGCACAGTGAGGGCCCGCTCCGTCTCCAGCATCTTCTTGGCCTCAACCACCTTCAGGAGAACCTCCGGCACCGCCTTCTGCTTCACCACAAAATACCTGCTCTTATCCTCCATGGCGTCCGCTTTCCTCTCTGCCTCTTTCTGTCCGTATCAGAAATACATCTGTAGTCACGACAAAGATATTATCACACTTTTCCGGAGAATGCAACCAATTTCGCGCGGCGGAGCATACGCACATTTCGCGCAGCGGATCACGCGCAAAGAACCGGCGCGATATCCCGCGCCGGTTCCCGTCTACCGTATAAAATTCGTCCAGAGCCTTTCTTCCTCCAATACCGGCTCTTTCAGCCCGGCCTTTCTTCCGAGATCAATGCTCTTTAGCAGCCACGCCATGTTCTGCCCCAGAACCCGCATAATCTGCAGGCCCTCCACATCCTTTTCCACTTCTTCCGGCGTATTTCCATGGACCATGGTCCAGTTGAAAGCCGATACAATGGGCATCTGGTAGTAGAGGAAATACTTGTACAGCACATCCAAGGTGGACACGGTTCCCGACCGTCTGGCCGAGGTCACCGCCGCCGCAGGCTTGTGGGCCAGATATTCCCCGGCCTTGCCCGCCAGCTTGTCCATAAACAGCACGCACTCCCCGGCCGGCGAGGCCCAGTAGACCGGAGCGCCCACAACCAGGCCGTCCGCCTCCTTCACCTTCTCGGCCGCAGCCGCCACATTCTCCTCCGAGGCGTCCGCCCCGTGGAAGATCTCTGTCTCAATCCCCTCTTTGTTCAGGGAAGCAGCCACCTCCGCAAGAGCCGTGTAGGTGCAGCCCTTCTCGTTGGGGCTTCCGTTAATCAAAAGAACCTTCATAAACTATCAATCCCTTCTGGAACAATCCGTACTTTAAGCAAAGGCAGAGCCTTAATAGCTGATAATTGTGGGCAGCCACTCCGTGATCGCCGGAATGTAGGCGGTGAGAACCAGCACGAACACATTGCAGGCGATGAAGGGCAGGGCTCCCAGGGCAATTTCCGTAATCGGCATCTTATTAATCTTACTGCAGGCATTCAGACACATTCCCACAGGCGGGGTCACCAGGCCGATGGCCAGACCGGAGATAAACATAATGCCGAACTGCACGTCGCCGATACCAATCTCCCGCATGATAGGAAGCATAATGGGGGTCAGCATCAGGATGGCCGGTGAAACATCCAGGAAGCATCCCAGGATCAGGATCACCACGATGAAGATGGCAAGCATGGCCCACTGGGGAAGATTAAGAGCCATAAACCAGGCCGCCACAG
>CALWRY010000099.1 GCA_944384065.1 uncultured Enterocloster sp.
CGGCGTGCTGCCAGACCTACACTCCTCCCCTACCCCACGCCCGCCCGATCTAGGGCGTAAAGCGCATCCAGGCGGCTTCCGTACAGAGCAATGGAGCCCCCTATCTTCGTCTCCCGGTAGGAGGACCAGCGCTCCGCGCTCCGCATGCTGTCGTTCCTGGCCTCCTCGTCCAGCACCACACCGCGGATAAAATCCAGATATTTTTTCCCATGGTCCGTAAACCGGCTCTCCTTTAAGAGCACCTCTGTATTCTTTCCGAACACCGCCTTCGCTCCGCGCTCCGTCTGGTCCACCAGCTCCTCCAGGTCCTTCACGATGAATTTTTTCCCGCAGTCAATGCGGAAGGACACGCTGAGCCCATAATAATCCCTGTGCACCCGTGGAAGCAGGTCCAATACAGCCTCCTCCGCCTCCTGCGGCCCATCCAGGGGGCCCAGGCCCGGCATCCTTGTCATGGCCAGAAATGCGGCCCCCGCGCTGTCCGTCTCATCTCCTGGATTTACTCTGCGCAGATACTCAGCCAAAAGGCCAAACAAAGCCAGCTCATGCCGGCAGAGCTGCTGGCTGCCGTACCGAAGCCGCCTCATATAATGGCAGCTGCACCAGCGCACATCACACCGTGCCTCCACAACCGAGATCTTATCAAAAAAGAGCATCACCTGCCCGGTGCTTTTTCCATCCCTCACAGTGCCATAGGCTATCCCCAGCAGTCCCCTGCCCTGGCCGCCCTTTCCGTAATAAGTGTCCGTGTAGCCCAGGCGCACATCATCCAGAGCAACCTTCCCTTTTTCCGCCAGCCCGGCAGCCTCCTGCAGGAGCGGCTTTCGGATTTGGAGCTCCCGCCCCATGGCCCGATAGTCAAAATACTGATACCCGAAAAGAGGCTCACTCTCCCAGGGTGCCTCCGGCTCCCAGATGCAGACCTCCTTTACAGGCTCCTCCTCAGAAAATAGAGCATCCCCGTCCACCTCCTGATATTCTCCATTTTCAATGGCAAAAAAGACGGCTGCCATATGCTTGCACTTCATCCCTCCCACAGCGTAGGGACAGCTGCAGGACACCGTCTTAACCATATCTCCCTGGGTAACAATCCTCACCTTATAGGCATGCTCCCCGCGCACCAGCGCCTCAAAGCGGTTTCCCCGCTTCTCCACCTTCTGTACATTTCCATCCCTATAATACCGGGCGCCCCTTGCGCGGATGGTGGAGCTGAATAAATAGGCCCACTTCATTCTCCCTAAGTCCTCCTGCGTATTTTCTGACGCCATTTTACTCTATTCAGCCCCAAATTACAACTTTTTAATCGCAGCAGTTCAGACGGCAGATATCTTCACTCCCCATACACCCGCCCGTCCGAGGCATCCACCGAAGCAAGAAGAAGCTCCTGCCCCTCTGCCGCCGGCGCTGCCTCGGAAAAAATACTTCGGGCATCTGCCTGAGTGCGGGCCGCAGAAGCTGCGCCGTAGAAGTTCCACACCGGACATAAAAGGCCGCCATTCTCTGTGCCTGCGCCTCCCTCAAAGGGCATATACCGATATTCCAGGGCGGCCCGTGTAAGCTTTGCCTCCACGGTAATCCCCTCCCCAAAATCCTCACCGGCCTGTAAATGTTTTGTAAACGTCACCCGCACCCTGGTGCCCTCCCCCAGCCTGCTCGCAAATTCCAGGCGCGCGCCGTGAAGAGCCGCAATCCGCTCCGCCAAGGCCAGTCCCAGCCCGGCTCCCCCCTCGCTGCGGCTTCTGGACTTATCCGCCATATAAAATGCCCGGGTAATTTTAGGAAGGTCCTTCGGGGCAATCCCGCAGCCATAATCCGTAACCTCGATGACAAATGCCCCCTTCTCTCCTCCCTGCACCCTGCCCGCGAGAAGCATTCTTCCCCCTTTTTGGGAGGCCCGGCATCCATTCTGCACAAGATTGCACAGGAGGCTGACCAGAAGCTCCGCATCCCCCTGCAGGCAGACCCCCGCATCACACTCGGTCTGCAGATGGATGGATTTTGCAGCCAGGGCGGCAGCTCCCCCAATCCCGGCGGCCAGTGTTAAAAAAGGCCCGCCTGGCAGCTGTGCTGCAGGCATCTGCCTTATAAAGCTCCTCATGCGGGCACAGGAGCTCTGTAAAGCTCATTGTATCACATTTTTTTATAAAAAACGTTATCGAAATGTAAACCTTCCGCTCAGGTACGGCTGGCCCTGCCTATACCCGCCCGGGACTTGCCGGCTGGCCTTTTTCTTGACTGCGCCTTTTCATGGATGTATGATTGGATACAGCTGGCTGCGCCGGAGCGTGTTTGAAAATCCATTCCCGCTCCAGATCCCTCAGAAGCATCCGGAACGCAGAAAGGAATGATACGTATATGAAAGACAGACTAAAAGAGATGTGGCTCTGCCACGGCGTCAAGCTCTCCCTTCTGGCCGCCCTGTGCCTGGGCCTGGCGCTATATGGGCTCCTCTACGCCCTGCATCAGGTATTTTTTCTCGGGGAGGTATTCTTCTCCGGCCTGTTCGTGGGGCTTTTTTATCTGTATCCCCTTCTTCTGACTCTCATCAATTTCATCCTCCTGTTTACCGGGAAAAATAATCCCCGGCTTCAATCCCTGGGCCGGCGGTTCGAGCGCACCGCCATCTGTCTCGGCGCTCTGTATACCCTTATGTACCTGCCCCTCACCAACATCGTGTTCAAGGACTGGACCGAGACCCTGTACAATGCGCAGGTACACTCGCCGCTGTGGACAGAGGCCGTCCCCACAGTGGTCCTCCTCTCCCTTTTCGGCGCGGCAGGCTATCTGGCCCTGTCCGCTATTCCCCTAAGAAAAATGCCTCCTCTGCTCACGGTTCTCTCCATAGCTGCCATGTATCTGGGCATCGCTCAGTGCGCGCTGTGGATTGTCCAGGTCTTCGCGATGGGATGGCGGTTCTGGCTCTGCCTTCTTCCCCTAAACTGCATCCTCATAAGCCTCAAGGTCATCCGCCAGAAGGTAAACGAGTGGAATCTCCCCGACGCCGGACCGGCATCGGGCTCACCGCAGATATCCAGTGCTCCGCAGAACCATGGCTCCCTGGAGGGCAGCAAAAAAGAGGGCACAATCACGCCCTCTCCTGCCAAATTCTTCTCCCATCCATTTCTCCAGCGGCTGAATCTGTGGCTCTCCCGCTCCTCCCGCTGGCCCGCGGCGGCCCTTCTTGTGCTCTTTGGCCAGCAGCCGGACAGCCTGGCAAAAGCCTGGACCGAGACAAGCGGCTGGAACCTGTCGCAGCAGGTGTCCCCTCCAAACGTCTTCTACGACGAGCACTACCTCTGCACCGTGGCCGCCGGCGGCCACCGCCGGCTTGTAAAGCCCCTGCGCATGGGCGCACGCCGCGGCCACCCGGTGATTGTGAACCGCCAGCTCTGCATTGCCAATGCCTTTGAGCAGGTTTTGGAGGAGCGGCTTCCCTGGCTCCACCGCCCCATCCGCTTCTTCTACGATAAATACGGCTTTCCCTTAGCCCGGCACATCCGCTCGCCCTATGCCGCGGACGCGGTGTACCTTCTCATGAAGCCATTGGAATGGCTGTTTCTGGCTGTCCTCTATGCGGTGGGCACAGAGCCGGAGAAGCGGATTTCCGTGCAGTATCCGCCTGCTCACTCCACCCAGGCTCCGTCCGCTCCCACATAATATCCATCCGGCGTCATGGTATCGGTCAGCATCACGCCGTCCGCTCCCAGATAATAGCACTTGCCGCTGACCGCATCCTTCTCCCAATAGTTCACTGCCATGGAACCGTTGGAGCGCAGGAAATACCACTTTCCGTCTATCTGCCGCCATCCCTTGGCCATATAGCCGTTATCGTCAATCCAGAACCAATCCTCATCCGCATACACCCACTCGCCTGCGGCCTGGGTCCCATTGTCCTTTATGTAGCGCCAGCCGTTCGCGTCCTGTACCCATCCGCGCTGGCTCACCACACCCGGCCCGCCGGAGGCGCCGCTCTGTGTCCCGGGGGCTCCCGCCTGGCTGCCGGCTGCAGCGCCCTGGCCGGCCTGGACTCCCTCAGCTGTCCCGGCCTGTCCGCCGGAGAGAGCCCCGGCCTCTGCAAGCGCATACCCGTAATCCAGCATCGCCTTTGTATCCGTATAATGGGTGGATTTGCTCTTCATCACCACGGCAATCAGGCGCACGCCGTCCTTCTCCACTACCGTCACCAGCGTATTTCCCGCCTTGGAGGTATAGCCGGTCTTGCCGCCGATAATGCCCGGATAATACCGGGAATCCTCGGGATTTAACATCTTGTGGCCTATCGTGATGGTAAGCCCGGAGGGATTGTTCTTGGTAGCCGGCAGAGTATAGGTGCGGGTGGAGGCCACGGTCCGCACAATGTCATTCTGAAAGGCCGCCCGGGCGATGAGCGCCATGTCGTGGGGCGTGGTCACGTGATTGGGGTCATTAAGTCCATGGGGATTGACAAAATGAGTTCCCGTGCAGCCCAGGGCTGCCGCCCTCGCATTCATCATATCCGCAAATGCCGCATTGCTTCCCGCCACATGCTCTGCCAGGGCGTTGCCCACCTCGTTGGCGGACTTGAGCAGAAGGGCATAGAGGCACTGGCGCACCGTCAGGGTGTCCCCCTCTGTCATATTGATGGCCACCGCCCCGGACTCCAGGTTGGTCGTTGCCGTGGCGGAAAAGGTGACGATGTCATCCAGGCTGCAGTTTTCCGCCACCAGAAGGGCAGTCATCAGCTTGGTGATACTGGCGGGATAAAACTGGGTGTCCCCGTTCTTGGAAAAGAGCACCGCTCCGTCCGCCGCATTCATAAGCACCGCTCCCTCGGAAGCCACCGTGGGCTGGGCAATCTGGGAGGCTGCGGACGAACCGCTGGCCTGGGAGGTGCCGCTGCCCTGGGACGTACTGCCGCTCTGGGCCGGACCGCCATTCTGGGACACGCTGCCGCTCTGGGACGTACTGCCGCTCTGCGCCGGACCGCCGCCCTGGGACACGCCGCTATTCTGGGCCGCGCCGCCGGACGGCCCCTCCTGGGACACCGCATCCTGGGAGGCCCCCGGCCCCTGGGAGCTGACGACCGCTCCGCCGCTCTGCCCCTCAGAGGATGCGTGGGCCGCGTCCAGAGGCGTTATCGTCACCTGGCTCGCGTAAGCTGTCGCGGAAAAGCTCAGCGCCGCCGCTGAGAAAATACATACAAACGATTTCCATCTCTTCTTCATAATAAGCGATTCTCCCCATTCCAAGCATTCCCGCCGCCCTGGACCATTTCCAGACACCAGCTGGCAGAGGCAGCGGCTAATACAGCCAGTATACCACATTTTTCCCCTGGAAAGTATCCCAAAATCTGTCAATAATCTTACAATATGTTACTGCTCAGCCGCGCGCGGATATAGACCCCCGGAGGCGCTTTAAGCTTCCTTTAGAGATCACACGGAGATCTATATCCGCATAATGTCAATCCTGTATGAATTTATGGGGGCATTTCATACCTTTTTGCACTATCCTTTTTTCTCAAACCATACTAAAATAGTAACCATGCAAACGGAGGTATCCAACAGACCTATGAGACAAATTGACATGACCTACGGACCTATTATGAAAAAAATGCTGCTATTTGCAATTCCCATCTGCGCCGGGAATCTGCTCCAGCAGCTCTACAACACCGTTGACACCCTTGTAATCGGCAATTTCTGCGGTTCCTCATCCCTGGCCGCAGTGGGCACCAGCGCCCAGCCGGTGGAAATTCTCCTGTGCATCTTTCTGGGATTGGGCACAGGAGTGTCCATTCTGGCATCCCAGTATGTGGGGAGAAATGATCCGGAAACCTTGATTGAGCTGACCGCCACCTCCGTATCCTTTCTATATATATGCGCTATTCCTCTGTCCTTTCTCGGACCTGCCATCGGCTCCGCTGTCCTGGGATTTATGCAGGTGCCGGCAGATACCTGGGATTTTGCCGACGCCTACATACGCATCGTCCTCTGGGGCAGTCTGGGAAATATGGGCTACAACATGAATGCCGGCATTCTCCGGGGCCTGGGGGACAGCCGGGCCTCCCTGCTGTTTCTTTTTGTGGCCTGCCTGGTAAACATCGTCCTGGACCTGGTGTTTGTAGCAGGCTTCGGCATGGACGTGCCGGGCGCGGCCATGGCCACCGCCATTGCCATGTACTGCTCCTGGATTTTCAGCATCCTGTACATAAAGCGCGCCTATCCCCAGCTGAAGCTCACCTTTTTCCCAAGGCGTCTAAAGGGCCGTCTAGTAAAAGAAATACTTCGCATCGGGCTGCCTCTGGGATTAAACAGCTCCATCTATTCCATCGGACATATCCTGCTCCAGTCATTGGTCAACCTTCAGGGCTCTGTCTTCATGGCAGGATGGGCAGTTGGCACCCGGATCAACAACATCGCAAACATGGCCATCACGTCCTTTTCCAGCGCGGCCACCACATTTTCCGGCCAGAACCTAGGAGCGGAAAATTATGCTTATCTGAAAAAAGGCGGAATCAGGATTCCCCTGTTTTCCGCCCTGGTAACCGCTGCCGCCGGCTGCCTCATGGTTCTCAACTGCCGGCCTGTGATTGGATTTTTCACACAGGAAGCGGCTGTGGCGGACATCGCTGTGCGCTATGTGTCCATCGTTCTGCCCTTTGCCTGGTGCTATGCGGTGCTCAACTGTATTATCTGTTTTATCAATGGAATGGGCCAGGTCCGCTTCCCCACCATCGTCAATATCCTGATGCTGTGGGCTGTGCGGATTCCCGCCGCCTATCTCATCGCCCGGTTCGTGGACGGAGGCTATATCATGGCCAGCATGTCCATCAGCTTTGTCTTCGGCATGAGCTGCATGCTGACCTATTATCTCAGCCGGCAGTGGAAGGACATCTGCCGGCGGGCAGCCCTTTCATAGGGCTGGAGCCGCAGCCCAGCCGGCTTCTAAATCCCTTTCAGGAAGCTTTGCACCAGCTCCAGCTCATCCATATACAGGCAGTTGGGCAGACTTCCTTTTTTTACTGCCTCCATGCACACCTTTAAATCCATCCACCGGACGGCCTCCACCTCCTCCATTTGAAGGCGAAGGCCCTCTGCCTCCACAGGCTGATCATACACATAGACCGCACTGATCTCATGGTCCTTAAATTTCCTGCCGTAAAACACATCCTCCATATAGCCCTTGTGCCACCCCGCAAATGCCAGATCCCCAGCCTCGGCCCGGATGCCTAACTCCTCAGAGAGCTCCCGCAGAGCCGTCTCCTCAAATCCCTCCCCTGCATGGAGGTGGCCGGCAGCGGATATATCATAGCAGCCGGGATAGGAGTCCTTCCCTGCGCTCCGTTTCTGGAGTAATAAGTCATGTCCTCCCTTGCCGTTGGGCCGCACCACCCAGATGTGGGCGGTTCCGTGAAGGTCGCCGTCCCGGTGAACCAGGGTTCTCTCCCGCACGGTTCCGGTGGGATGGCCCGCCTCGTCACGCACATCGAACAGCTCCAGAGGACGCCCGTCCAGAACCGCCTCCGAAAGCCTGTCCCCCTGGTAGGACAGCTTAAGAGAGAAAAATGGAGCCTCCTCCTCTATGAGGCGGAAAAATATCTTATCTCCCTCCCACAAATTCAGATCCAGAACCTTTTCCTTGGGCACCCATTCCAGAGTTCCCTCGCTGCAGGCTGTGGGCTCCCCCTCGTATCTGTCCGCTGTGTACAGACACATGTACTCCGTTCCCCAGCCCTGGGAGGTAAATGTCACAAGGCCCCGAAACCGCCAGGAGTTCAGAGTAAGCCCCGTCTCCTCCTTTACCTCCCGCAGAAGGCACTCCTCCGGACTCTCCCCGTCCTCAAGGTGGCCTCCCACACCGATCCATTTATCCTTATTTACATCCTTCTTTTTGCTCACCCGATGAAGCATGAGATACGATCCGCCCTGCTCAATATAGCAGAGGGTTGTAAAGGGAAGACGATCCATTTTTCAGCACTCCTTTTTCTCCTTCAAAGTATCTATGCGCCTAAAGAACGGGCGCTAAGTGCTCATAGCAATACAAAGTGCTCATAGCAAGGGCGCCGCCTGCCCGTCTGTGAGCAATTGCGGCGCCCTGCCTTAGCCCCAATTACTCCTCGATAGAGTAGTTGGGCGCTTCCTTTGTAATATGAATGTCGTGGGGATGGCTTTCCTTCAGGGCTGCGGCGGAAATCTTCATAAACCGCGCCGTCTCCTGGAGCGTCTTTATATCCTTGGCGCCGCAGTAGCCCATGCCGGCCCGCAGACCGCCGAGGAGCTGGAACACGGTGTCCTCCACCAGGCCCTTGTAGGCCACACGGCCCTCCACGCCCTCGGGAACCAGCTTCTTGGCATCGGTCTGGAAATACCGATCCTTGCTGCCGTTCTCCATAGCCGCCAGGGAGCCCATGCCCCTGTATACCTTATACTTGCGGCCCTGATACAGCTCGAACGTACCCGGGCTCTCGTCGCAGCCTGCAAAGATGCTTCCCATCATGCAGACGCTGCCGCCGGCCGCAATCGCCTTGGTCACATCGCCGGAATACTTGATGCCGCCGTCCGCAATGATCGGAACGCCGTACTCCTTGGCCACGCTGTAGCAGTCCATAACTGCGGAGATCTGGGGCACGCCGATGCCGGCCACCACACGGGTGGTACAGATAGATCCAGGCCCGATACCCACCTTCACGCTGTCAGCTCCTGCCTCGATCAGGGCCTTGGTGGCCTCTGCCGTGGCTACGTTTCCAGCTACCACCGGAAGATCCGGATACGCGTCCTTGATCATCTTCACGCAGCGGATTACATTGGCGGAATGGCCGTGGGCGGAATCCAGAACCACGATGTCCACCTTTGCCTTCCGAAGGGCCTCCACCCGCTCCAGCACATTGGCCGTAATGCCGATGGCAGCGCCGCAGAGCAGCCGTCCCTGTTCGTCCTTGGCGGACAGGGGGTACTTAATCTGCTTCTCAATATCCTTAATCGTGATAAGCCCCTTTAAATTGAAGTCGTCGTCCACAATGGGCAGCTTCTCCACACGGGCCTTGGCAAGAATAGCCTTGGCCTCCTTGAGGGTTACCCCCTCCTTAGCCGTCACCAGGTTCTCAGAGGTCATGCACTCCTTGATGGGGCGGTCAAAATCCTCCTCAAACTTCAGATCCCGGTTGGTGATGATACCCACCAGCTTTTTGCCCTCCGTAATCGGCACGCCGGAAATGCGGAACTTGGCCATGAGCTCATTGGCATCCCGCAGGGTATGCTCCGGGGAGAGAAAGAAAGGATCCGTGATAACGCCGTTCTCCGAGCGCTTTACCCGGTCAACCTCCTCTGCCTGCTCCTCGATGCTCATGTTCTTATGGATCACACCGATGCCGCCCTGGCGGGCCATGGCGATAGCCATGCGGTGCTCTGTCACCGTATCCATCCCCGCGCTCATCAGGGGGATGTTCAGCTTAATCTTCTTTGTGAGATTCGTGGTCAGATCCACCTGGTTGGGGATCACTTCCGAGTAGGCCGGCACTAAAAGCACGTCGTCAAAGGTAATTCCTTCACCGATAATTTTTCCCATAAATTATCCTCTCTTTCTTTGTATATGACATTCTTTCTCTTACTTATTTAGTATTTAATACTAGCAAATTTTACATTCCTTGTCAAATCCTATTCCGGTAAAATATTCATTTATTTTGCTAATAAATGGCAATCAGCCATCCTAATACTCCGGAGCAGGTTTGAGCAAAGCAAAAACGCTCCCCCTGATTCGGATCCTCCGATACCGGGAAAGCGTTTTCCTATTGTCACACCACCATCTTCCGCAGATATGCGCGGCGCATGGCGTTAATCATCTTTTCGTTGGGTTCGAAAAGAACCTTCCGGCTCTCAGATCCCTTCTGATAAATCATGGCATAAACCTTTCCGTCCTTCCGTCCGGAGGAATAGTCCGCAAGCTTTGTGTTGGCGTTCTCATAATCCTTCAGCATGTAAGAATCCGAGGGCGCCACAAACTGCACGTCCTCCTTCTCACAGTCAAATACCTTCTTGCGGCGTGCCTTTCCCATAATCCGGTCAATCCGCAGGCCGCCGTCCGCGTACAGATACTCAAACTCAATACTCAGGTTAATGAAAACAAAATATGTGCCGATAAATGCCGCCGCCATGATGATAATGCCGAACATGGTCTGCAGGGCCAGGAACACGGAAATCACGCACACTGCAATCATAAGCGCTTTGAGAGGAATCGCATACACGGGATCCCTTCTCTTTACAAGCCACTCCACATAATTTTCTTCCATCCTTCTCTTACCGCCTTTCTTTGCCGTCCCAAACTGGCTTTTCTATTATACTATATTTTCCCGCACATTTCCAGCAGAAGATTCGGACGGAACCAAAACAGAACCTCCGCAAT
Organism: uncultured Enterocloster sp.; assembly: GCA_944384065.1. GTDB lineage: Bacteria > Bacillota > Clostridia > Lachnospirales > Lachnospiraceae > Enterocloster. The sequence continues at coordinate 10,375 of CALWRY010000099.1, forward strand.
ATTATATACATAAGCAGCAATGAGGACGGTACGATTTAAAATGAGAGATCTGCTTTGTCTTTGGGATATAAAGCCCGGCCAAAGAGCGCGGGTTGTCAAACTGACGGCCAAAGGGAGCATGCGCCGGCGTCTCCTGGACCTGGGTCTGGTTGGCGGAACCCTGGTGGAATGCCTGGGCGAAAGTCCTTCCGGGGATCCCCGCGCCTATTTAATACGCGGCGCCGTCATCGCTATCCGTTCCCGGGACTGCCGGGATATTCTGGTTTATGAGGAGGTATAACCCATGGGACTTACAAATACATCCACCGGAACGGCCGCCCTGAATACCGGGCCGGTCATTCAAAGAAAAAATCCCTCTGACAGGGCCGTGGCCATCGCGGGGAATCCGAATGTGGGAAAAAGCACGCTCTTTAACAGTCTGACAAACGGAAGGCAGCATACAGGAAATTGGATCGGCAAGACCGTTGCCTGCGCCCAGGGCTATTGCCGTAGTTCTTCCCACAGCTATGTGCTTGTGGATATACCCGGCACATATTCCCTGCTTTCCCATTCCCCGGAGGAGGAAATCGCCAGAAATTTTCTCTGCTTCGGAGGAATGGACGCGGTTGCCGTGGTCTGCGACGCCTCCTGCCTGGAGCGCAATCTCAACCTGGTCCTCCAGGTACTGGAAATAACGGATCGCGTCCT
>CALWRY010000100.1 GCA_944384065.1 uncultured Enterocloster sp.
TGCTTGTAAGTATGATTTTGCCCCTTCCTGCACATCGGATGAACATCCGATGCTTCTTGTCCGGCCTCTGGCCGGGCAAGAAGATGCCCGCCGCCTGAACTGTTACGATAAACCGTATCACGGCAGAAAATCCTTAATCTTCTTGCTCCTGGTGGGATTGCGCAGCTTTCTGAGGGCCGCCGTCTCAATCTGACGGATCCGCTCCCGGGTCACGTTAAACCGCTTTCCCACCTCCTCCAGGGTCATGGGCCGTCCGGACTCCAGGCCGAAGCGGAGGATGATCACCTCCCGCTCCCTGGGGCTTAAGCCCTTCAGCATGGCGTCAATCTCCTCCCGCAGGAATACGCTCTCCGCCTTCTCCTCCGTGGATCCCCCCGCGTCGTCCGCCACAAAGTCTCCCAGATTGGAGCCGTCCTCGTCTCCCACCGGGGTCTCCAGCGATACTGTATCCCCGGAGGCCTGGATGAGCTCCGCCACCCGCTTGGGGGACATCCGCACCTCGGCGGCCACCTCCTCGTCAGAGGGCTCCCGGCCAAGCTTCACGGAGAGAGCCCGCTGGGCCCTGCGGATTTTATTTACCGCCTCCACCATGTGCACGGGAAGGCGGATGGTCCGTGACTGGTCCGCCAGCGAGCGGGTGATGGACTGCTTCACCCACCAGGTGGCGTAGGTGCTCAGGCGGTAGCCCTTGGCATAGTCAAATTTCTCCACCGCCTTCATAAGGCCGATATTTCCCTCCTGGACCAGATCCAGACAGCTCATACCCCGGCCCGTATAGCGCTTGGCTATGCTGACCACCAGGCGCAGATTGGCCTCCACCAGCTTCTTTCCCGCAGCCTCATCCCCTGCGGACTTGCGCTTTGCCAGCTCCAGCTCCTCCTCCGGGGAGAGCAGGGGAATGGATCCAATCTCCTTTAGATACTCCCGGATGGGATCCGCGCTGGAAACTCCCTCCAGGATTCCCTCCTGGGCGTACTCCCCAGCTGCCTCTTCCTCCTGGCTGAAATCAGAGCCCCCATAGGCATCGTACCCATCGTCCTTCCCGTCGTCCCCGTCAACGGTTCCGTATTTCCACCGAAAATCCTCACGGACCGCGCTCACGCCGTCCGACAGCTCTCCGTCCTTGTCCTCATCCAGAAGGAGGCTGTCATCCTCCGGCTTTGCCGTCTCCTCCTCGGCCCGCAGCTCGATTCCCCGCTTCTCCAGGCGGCTGTAGACCTCCTCCATCTCCTCCGGCGTGACCGGCGTACCTGCAAACGCATCCAGCACCGCCGTGATGTCTAATTTATTTCCCGCTGCGGCCGCCTGGGCCGCCAGCTGATCCAAAATCCGTGCTGTATTCGTCTTGTCCATCCTAATCCCTCCCTCTTATCCGACGCTTCAAAGGCCGCCTGTCTGAACCATGAACTTTCACTGCTCAGAGCACACGATCCCCTGCGCATGGAAAAATTTCCGGACCGCCTCGTCCCATTCCCTCTCCAGCGTCCGATCCATTGTAAAAAAACGCAAGCCAATCCCTGTTACGCAGTATAATGCGCCGTCCTCGTAGCGGATATTCAGGTACAGGCCCTGGATTTGCCTGCCATCCACACCGCAGCCGGATGCCGCGGCAAATTTTTCCGTATTCCGGCCTGATAGCTGGAGCACAATCAAAAAATTCTCCGGAAGCTTCTTCCCCTTAATCAGCGAAAAACAAAAGGGGCGCAGCATGGACCACGAGGAATATTCTTCCATTCCCTTTTCCTCCAACTCCTCCGGGCCAAAAAATCCCTTCCGTATATGGCCGTCTATGGAAAACTGATTGTATGTGGTAATTCTGGCCTCTTTGACCAAAAATGAGTCAAATGTCTCCCGCAAAAACAATTTCGATGTAAAATCCTTCACATCCTCCGCCTTAAGCGCAATCATAGCATTTCCCTTCTCCGGTTTCTGAACTGGTAACAGTTCAGTCGGCGGGCATACCCCAAAGGGCACCTAGTCTTCTTGCCCGGCCATAGGCCGGGCAAGAAGCATCGGATGTCCATCCAATGTGCAGGAAGGGACAAAATCTTGCATACAACCAAGCTCGACGCCAGATTTTGTCCCTTCCTGCCCGCCGTCTGAACTATTACCAGAACATTATACAATTTTCGAAATCTCCCGTCAATTGAAGGGGGCCCTTACATTCCTCTCAGAATTTCGCCTCCACCAGAAGATCCCCCTCCTGTATCACCGTATCCCCTCTGGGGATAATGGTGCTGCTCCCCCGCTCAATCATCACAATCAGCGTTCCCTGGGGAACCGGAATCTCTGTCAGGCATTTTCCCGCCCACTTGTCATTTTTCCCCACAGTGATCTCCCGCAGCGTCAGATTCTTTCTGTCCTCAAACTCCTTGCCTGCGGCCACCAGCAGATCCCCTGCAAGAATCCGCGTGTCCCCGTTGGGCACAATGGTTTCATTTCCCCGCAGGATCAGCACGGTGAGGAGATCCGGAGGCATGACAATTTCCTTAAAGGTATGGCCCGCGTAAGGATGCCCCTCCCGCACAGGAATTTTAATGAAGCTCACCGGGCTCTCCTCCTGGTAGTCGTTGAAGGTGCGCCACACATCCGCTTTGGCGTCAATCATCCCAAATTTCCCGGAAATCCACGGAAGCAGAGCCCCCTGGGTGGAAATGGACAGCAGGACGATGCAGAACACCAGGTTAAAGAGATTGTACTCCATGGAAACCTCGTTTAACACCGCGTAGATGGAGAACACGATGGAAGCCACGCCCCGAAGGCCTGCCCAGGAGACCACGCCCACCTGGCCGGGCGACGTCTTAAAGCAGGCGAGAAGAGCGGATACCGCAGCCGGCCTGCCCACAAAGGTCATAAAAATCATGATGAGAAGGGAGGGAACAAACACCTCCGGCAGCTGGGAGGGCGTGACCAAAAGGCCCAGAAGGAAGAAAATCATCATCTGGGCCACCCCTGTGAGCACATCAAAGAAGCGGACCAGATCCCTCTTCTCCGGTATGTAGGAATTGCCCATAATAATTCCGCACAGATACACGCTCAGGTAACCATTTCCCCCCATGACCGCCGGCAGGGCGTAGGCCAATATCGCCACGGAAAACACCAGGATCGTCTTTCCCTGGGTCACGGTCACATCGATCCGGTTCAGCGCATACACCGCTGCTTTTCCCACAATGGCGCCCCAGGCAAGGCCGAAAAATACCTGGCGAAACAGCATAAGGGGGACGGAAATCTCCTGGCCGATCATCATAGAGGTGAGGATTACGGTCAGCATATAGGAAATGGGATCGTTGGAGCCTGACTCCATCTCCAGGAGGGATGCCGTATTGTCCTTAAGATTCAGATTTTTGGATCGGAGGATGCCAAAGACAGAGGCAGCGTCCGTGGAGGCGATGACCGATCCGATAAGGAGGCTCTCCAAAATGGGACGTTTTAAAACCAGGTAGACAAATCCCCCTACCAGCCCCGCTGTCAGTATAACTCCGACGGTAGACAGAAGGATGGCCTGAGCCATCACCGGACGGGCCTCCTTGATGTTCGTTCCAAAGCCGCCATAAAACATGATAAACACAAGGCTGACAGAGCAGATCGTCTCCGACACGCTGTAGTCGTCAAAGGGAATTTTGAAAATCCCATCCACGCCGAAGCACATGCCCAGGGCAATAAAAGCCAGCAGGGAGGGCACTCCCAGCCGCTCCGTCAGCCGGCTTGTGAGTATACAGATGAGAATGACCGTTCCGGCCAGTAGGAGAATTTGATTCATGGGCAAAATATTTCCTTTCTTTAAACGCTTTCCATCTAAATAATTTGAGGACAGCTACGTTCATTATATGATACATAAAAGGGCTCCGTCAATTAAAAAAGCGGGAAGAATCCGCAGCTCCCGCTTTTTCACGTAACAATTCACAGACGTCCCGATAACGTACAGAACATTTATGCCATCCGAAGCTCCTGCTTAATCATCCGTATTTCCGACTCCGCATGGTTTAAACGCACTTCATTTAGCTCCCATTTATCCTTTCCTTTCAGTACTTCCGATAGCTTTCTGTTCAGATCTAAATGTCCCTCTGCTATTATCTTGATATTGCGGTATATCTCATTTTCCACCATAAACCTCAGCCCGTTCATGCTCTCGCCCGCAGACGTCTGGCCCTGGCTTAACTTCTCTATCTCTGCGTGCAGGTTCTCTGCATTTTCCTTTAAACCTATCACGTCATATTTCAGGAGATTCACATCGCTCTTCAGCACGGTGACATCCACCTTAAGCACGGCTACATCTTCTTTCAGCATCGCTACGTCCGCTTTCAGCTCCGCTATGTCCTCCTTCACCTCAGACATCTCCTGCTTCAGCGTCGCCACGTCTGCTTTCAGCTCCGCCACATCCGCTTTCAGCTCCGCTATGTCCTCCTTCACCTCAGACATCTCCCGCTTCAGCTCCGCCACGTCTTGCCTTATGACATTCATTCCCTCCAGCAGCAGATCCATTTTTTCATCCATTGACATTTTTACTCCCTCCTCCCCTTTTAATTACTTGCTCCTTTTCTCTTAACCTTCCGATATATGCTTATCCGGCTTCAGACAGCGCATTTTCCAAAAACCATATCAGTATAAAACAGCGGGATTGCCGCTAAAGGCGGCGGAAACCATTCTGATTTGTATTCATCCATAAGATATACCGGAACTTGCAGACTTGCATTTCTGTGTTAAGATGTATCTGTATTATACAGCATTTTCAAAGGAAAAACAATATCGTTATAATGACTATACCCGCATGGCAGCCATTCAAAGTAACCGTTCAAAGCCGCTGCATTCCCTGCAATTTAAAAGCGGCGGACATTTCTATCCGCCGCTAATCCATAGCATCCGATCTATTTCGCCAGATCGCTGGGACGCATGGTCAGGTTGATTCTGCCCATCTTGTCCACCTCGATGACTTTTACCGTTACCTCGTCGCCGATGTTCACCACATCCTCCACCTTGCCGACCCGCTTGTCAGCCAGCTTGGAGATGTGGATCATGCCGTCCTTGTTGGGGGCCAGCTCCACAAAGGCTCCGAAATTCATAATGCGCACCACCTTGCCGGTGAACACCATGCCGGGCTCGATGTCCGTCACAATGCTGGTGATGATGGCGATGGCCTTATCGATCATGGCCTCGTCCGTGCCGCACACATTCACTGCTCCGTCGTCCGTGATGTCGATCTTCACGCCGGTATCCTCAATGATCTTGTTGATCACCTTGCCCTGCTTGCCGACCACATCGCCGATCTTCTGAGGATCAATGGTGATCTGCTTGATCTTGGGAGCGTAGGGGCTTAAGTGCTTCCTGGGCTCGGAGATCACCGGGCGCATGATCTCATCCAGAATGTACATCCGGGCTGCCCGGGTCCTGGCAATGGCCTCCTCGATGATAGGACGGGTCAGACCGTGGATCTTGATGTCCATCTGGATAGCCGTGATGCCGTTCTTTGTTCCGCCCACCTTAAAGTCCATATCCCCGAAGAAATCCTCCAGGCCCTGGATATCCGTGAGCACAATGTAGTCGTCATCCGTCTCCCCGGTCACAAGGCCGCAGGAAATACCTGCCACCATCTCCTTGATGGGCACACCGGCCGCCATAAGGGACAGGGTGGAGGCGCAGATGGATGCCTGGGAGGTGGATCCGTTGGACTCCATGGTCTCGGACACGGTGCGGATGGCGTAGGGGAACTCCTCCTCGCTGGGAAGCACCGGAACCAGTGCGCGCTCCGCAAGCGCCCCGTGGCCGATCTCCCGGCGTCCCGGGCCTCTGCTGGGCTTGGTCTCGCCTACGGAGAAGGAGGGGAAATTGTAGTGGTGCATATAGCGCTTGCTGGTCTCATTTACATCCATGCCGTCCAGCCTCTGGGCCTCAGATAAGGGGGCCAGGGTGCAGGCATTTAAAATCTGCGTCTGTCCTCTGGTGAACATGCCGGAGCCGTGGACTCTGGGCAGGATATCGATCTCCGCAGCCAGGGGACGGATCTGATCGATGGCGCGGCCGTCGGGACGCTTGTGATCCTTTAAGATCATCTTGCGCACGGTCTTCTTCTCGTACTGGTAAATGGCATCGCCCAGAAGGGGAAGCCACTCCTCGTTCTCTGCAAATGCCTCCTCCAGGCGCTCGGTGATGGCCGCGATATTGCCCTCGCGGGTCTGCTTGTCGTCGGTAAATACCGCCTCCTCCATCTCCTGTGGGGGAACCAGCTCCCTAATGGCCGCAAAGAGTTCCTCGGGAACCGCGCAGCTCTCATAAGTATGCTTTTCCTTACCGCACTCCGCCACGATGGTGTCGATGAATTTGATTAATTCCTGATTCACCTCATGGGCCTTAAAGATGGCGTCGATCATCTTCTGCTCCGGCACCTCGTTGGCGCCGGCCTCGATCATAATCACCTTTTCACGGGTGGAGGCCACAGTCAGGGCCAGATCGGAGATCTTCTTCTGGTCAGAGGTTGGATTGATGATAAATTCCCCGTCAATGAGGCCTACCTGTGTCATGGCGCAGGGACCGTCAAAAGGAATGTCGGAAATGCTGGTGGCGATAGCGGATCCCAGCATAGCGGTGAGCTCCGGGCTGCAGTCCGGGTCAACGGACATCACCAGGTTGTCCAAGGTCACGTCGTTGCGGTAATCCTTGGGAAATAAGGGGCGCATGGGGCGGTCAATCACGCGGGATGTGAGAATCGCGTTCTCGGAGGCCTTTCCCTCCCTCTTGTTGAAGCCGCCGGGGATCTTGCCCACTGCGTACTGCTTCTCCTCGTACTCCACGCTCAAGGGGAAGAAATCAATTCCCTCTCTGGGCTTTGCGGAAGCAGTGGCGGTGGAGAGCACTACCGTATCGCCGTAGTGCATAAATGCGGCGCCGTTGGCCTGAGCCGCCACTCTGCCGATTTCCACGGTCAGCTTGCGGCCCGCCAGGTCCATACTGAAGCTTTTGAACATACTGTATCTCCTTTTCTACACATGCAAATATAGGGTGGAGTCCCCTCCACCCTAATGTCAGAACTACTTTCTGATTCCAAGTCTCTCGATTAATGCCCGGTAGCCTTCCAGGTTGGTCTTCTTTAAATAGTCAAGCAGGCCTCTTCTCTGTCCTACCATCATCAGCAGGCCTCTTCTGGAGTGATGATCCTTGGGATTCTGCTGGAGATGAGCGGTGAGCTCCGTAATTCTCTCGGTCAGAATGGCGATCTGAACCTCCGGTGAACCCGTGTCCCCGGGCTTCCGGCCATACTCTGCAATAATCTGTGCTTTCTTTTCCTTTGAAATCATGATGCTTCCTCCTGAATTTCTCTTAGTCTCACCGCGCACCAGGCCGCCGGCTGGAGACACCGGACCGCCGAGCACCGGCGTTATTTCATACCGATTTAGTATAGCACAGCGGCAGGCGCTTGTAAAGCAAAAAATTCGGCATTACAAGGCGCTGTCCGTGTCTCACGGCTACATCTTCTTCACCGGCCCCAGATATATCTCCGGATGCCTCTCATAATACGCCGCAGCAAACTCCTTGTCCTTCTCAATGGCGGCCCTTAATGCCTCCAGATCCGGAAATTTCTGCTCACCCCGGTCAAATTCCAAAAGCTGCACCTCAATCCACTTCCCGTAGAGATTTTCCTCCAGGCCGAAAATATAGGTCTCCGCCCCCGCCGGATAGTCCCCGTGGATGGTGGGCTTTTTTCCTATATTGGTAACGCCCCGGTAATAACAGCCGTCCACCAGAACCCGGGACACATACACCCCAAACCGGGGCAGGCGCTTGATAGGCGGCGGCTGGATATTCGCCGTGGGGAATCCCAGGATGCTTCCTCCGATATGGTTCCCGTGGACAACGGTGCCGTGGATGGCATAGGGCTGGCCCAGAAGCTCATTGGCTTTGGCCACATTTCCCTGATCCAGCTCCTCCCGGATGTAGGTGCTGCTGATGTCCCGGGCATCGTCCTTCTCCTTCTCGATCACCGTCAGCTCATAGCCCAGAAGATGAGCCAGCCTCTGCAGAAGCTGGGCATTGCCCGCCCCCCTGTAGCCGAAGCTGCAGTCCGGGCCCACAACGATAGCCCGGGCGTTCATCTTCCCCACCAGCACCTCCTCCACGAAGTCCCTGGGATCCATGCGGCGCACTTCCTCTGTAAAAGGGTATTCCACCAGATAATCCACGCCGATTTTCTCCATATTGGCCCGGCGCTCCTCATTGGTGGTGATCACCGTGGTGGGCTCTCCCTCCACCAGGGAAAGGGGAGCAATGCTGAAGGTAAATACAGCGGTGGCGTACCCCAGCTTCTCTTTTAAGGATTCCATGGTATGAATCAGCTTCTGATGCCCTCTGTGCCTCCCGTCAAACTTTCCAAGGGTCACAATGGAAGGCTCCGGGATCTGGAATTCTGTGGTGTCCGATATATATTTCATCCCTGCCTCCCTTCTTCCCCCTGGTCGTTTAAGGGGAACATCTTCCAGGGCTTCCACCAGCCTCTGGCTTCCTGATATTCATATACACCGGCAAACAGCCCCTGGCTGTCGTACATGCGGGCCCTGGCGCCCTCAAAGGCATTTACCGCCCCATTTTTAAGGCGGTCCAGCTGTCCGGGAAAACAGGGGTTTCCGTTGTGCAGGGCCTTATCTCCCCTGGCGGACGTAAAGAGGGCCGGATATTCGTCAAGCGCCTGCTCTATAGGCAGTATCCATTGTTCCAGCGTCCCTTCTGCCTTTTTCTCCTCCACCTGGTCAAGGCGCAGGCCGTCCTGGGCGGCAAAGCGCCCGACCCGCAGCCGCTTTAAGTGCTCCATGCACCCTCCGCACCCCAGCTTTTCGCCGATGTCATGGCAGAGCGTCCGTATGTAGGTTCCCTTGGAGCACTCCACCGCAAACCGGACCCGGGGCATCTCTATCTCCTCGATAGAGATCGACGGAATATCCACCCGCCTGGGCTTCCGCTCCACCTCTTTGCCCTGCCGTGCCAGCTCATAGAGCCGCTTCCCGTCCACCTTCAGGGCGGAGTACATGGGCGGGATCTGGTCGTATCCCCCCAAAAAGGAGCAGACTGCCTCCCGCACCGCCTGGTGCGAAAGGCGCAGGGCTTCCCCGCTCCGGTCCTCCAGGATCCGGCCCGAGGTGTCCTGGGTGTCTGTGCTAAGCCCCAGCAGGAGAACCGCCTCATAGGTCTTGCTGTCCCCGGCAAAAGCCTCGCACAGCCGCGTGGCAGCGCCCAGGCAGACAGGGAGCACGCCCTCCGCGTCCGGATCCAGCGTCCCGGTATGGCCGATTTTTTTCTGTTTTAAAATGCCTCGGAGCCGGGCAACCACGTCATGAGAGGTGTAGCCCGGCTCTTTGTATATATTGATAATCCCATGGTACATGGCTTGCCTCATTCCTCTTCGCCCTGCTCCTTCAGCTGTTTTTCAATATGCAGGGACAAATTGTTGATCACATCGTGGATGCTTCCGGACATGGTGCAGCCCGCAGCCCGCACATGGCCGCCGCCGCCGAAGAAAGCCGCGATCCGGCTTGCATCCACCTTGTTTTGTGAGCGAAGACTTACTTTATACTCCTGGGGCCCTGTCTGATACATAAAGATGGCCACCTCCACGCCCTCTGTCAGGCGCAGCTGGTCAATGATGCCGTCCATGTCTTTTCCGCTCACGCCGTAAAGCTCCATCACATTCTGCCGGATTGCGCTGAAGATGCACTGGCCGTCGAGAAAAGTAATGCTCTCCAGAAGCGCTCTTCCCAGTATCTGGTTCTGGACATAGGTCTTCCGGTAAAAGCTGCCGTCAATAATGTTTCCAAAATCCACGCCCTTGGCCATAAGTTTTCCGGCTATCTCCATGGTCTTAGGGGAGGTGCAGGAGAACTTAAACACACCGGTATCGTGGACAATTCCCGTGTACAGGCACTCCGCAATGGATTTGTCAATCCGGCTCTCGTCCATCTGTCCGAAAATCACCTCGCAGGCTGAGCTGGCCTGGGGCTCTACCACCTGAAACGCCGCATACCCCGTATTGGTAATGTGGTGATCAATGCACAGGCTGGTCTCTGCATTTTCCAAATAGCAGACAAATTTTCCCAGCCGTTCCCTGTCACTGCTGTCCGCGCAAAGGCAGAGACGGTAGCTCTCCCCGTCCGGCTCGTGGCGGATTTCCCCGAAGCCCTTTAAATAGGCGAATTTGTCCGAGGCCTCCTCCAGATAAACAGCCGCGCGGATTTTGGGATAGCAGTTTCGAATGTAGTTGTACAGCCCCAAAGTGGATCCCAGGCAGTCGCCGTCCGGGTGCACATGCCCGATAATCGCTGCGGAATCCGTATTCTCCAGCATCTGCTCCAGAAGCGTCATTCTTCCTCCTCCTCATGAAGATCCTTTGTCACCTCGTCGATGAGGTGCGACATTGTCACACCGTATTCAATGGACTGGTCCAATATAAATTTGAGCTCCGGGGTATTGCGCAGGTTGACCCGGCGGGCCAGCTCCCTGCGCACAAAGCCTTCCGCGCTCTTTAATCCCTCCATGGTGGATTTTCTGGCATCCCCATCGCCCAGAACGCTGATATATGCCTTGCAGTATTTCAGGTCCGGGGTCACTTCCACGGAAACCACGCTGGTCATGGGGTGGATCCGTGGATCCTTGATCCCTGAGCGGATAATCTCGCTCAGTTCCCGCTGGACCTCCATGTTGATTCTTGTATTCTTAATGCTGTTTTTCCGCATAAATGTCCTTTCTTCGGCTCCCGCAGGCCGCCGGGCTTCCCCTCTCCTGAGGGCTGCCCGGTGACATTTCCCTCAGCAGAAGGCTATGCCTGGCCGGCCTTCCTATCTGGGAACCTCAACCATAATGTAGGCCTCGATCTCGTCGTCCTCCTTGAGGTCGTTGAACTTCTCAAATACAAGACCGCACTCGTAGCCTGCATTTACTTCCTTCACATCGTCCTTAAACCGCTTTAAAGAAGCCAGCGGTCCGTCAAATATCTGCTCGCCCTCCCGGCGGATGCGGCAGCTGCAGCCTCTCTGGAACTTTCCGTCAAGCACATA
>CALWRY010000101.1 GCA_944384065.1 uncultured Enterocloster sp.
AATCGGAGCGCAGAATTTTCCCAAAATTTTCCTCCGCTAGTCCCTTTGCCGGCGCTCCGTAGTTATTTGCCAGATCAAAATGGGTGATTCCCATATCAAAGGCCTTAAAAAGAATAGCCTTCTGCTCCTCCAAGGGCTTTTCCAGCCCGAAATTCTGCCAAAGGCCCAGAGACATGCGCGGCAGGAGAATGCCGCTCCTTCCGCTGCGCTTATATTCCATGTTCTCATATCGGTTTTCTGCTGCCTGATACATCGTCAATTTCCTCTCTTTCAAGATTTTATCCGGCGGTGAAGATCGCCGTCAGTTTTCCGCCCCTTCAGTCGTCCGGCAGCCCGAGATGCCGCCGGTTTTCCCGCAGTCACGCGCGTCCCTACACTCCGGCCACCGCTGACAAAACCTGTCCGATGCTGCCGCTGATAACCAAATCTGCCTGGGAATCCCGGGAGGTAGCGCTTTTATTGATCAGAACCAGCTTATTCCCCCTATAGTAATCGATGAGTCCGGCTGCCGGATAGACTACCAGGGAGGTTCCGCCCACGATGAGCATGTCCGCCCGGGCGATGTATTCCACTGACTTTCTCAGCACCTTCTGATCCAGTCCCTCCTCATAGAGCACCACATCCGGCTTGATCATACCGCCGCAGCTGCAATGCGGGATTCCCTGGCTGTTTTTCACATAGTCCAGATCGTAAAACTGCCCGCACCGGGTACAGTAATTTCTGTGGATAGAGCCGTGGAGCTCCAGCACTTCCCTGCTCCCCGCCAGCTGATGCAGGCCGTCAATGTTCTGGGTGATCACGGCCTTCAGCTTTCCCTCCTGGTCCAGCTTTGCAAGGGCTTTATGGGCGCCGTTGGGCTTTGCATCGGTAAAAATCATCCGATCCTTATAAAATTTGTAGAATTCCTCCGGCTTCTTCACATAAAAGCTATGGCTGATGATGGTCTCCGGCGGGTACTTATATTTCTGGTTGTACAGGCCGTCCACACTTCTGAAATCCGGAATTCCGCTCTCCGTGGATACGCCCGCTCCGCCGAAAAACACGATGTTGTCGCTGCCGTCTATCCATTCCTTCAGCTTCTGCCATTTTTCATCCATCTTCTCTGCCTCCCGTCCTGAACAATTATCATCTGTTCCGCAGCTTCCCCGGCCTTTGCTGCCCCGGCCTTTGGGAAGCTGCAATTCTATTTTACCAGGATTTGAAGGCGGTGGCTAGAGGCTGTTTAAAAAAGGGAGCCGCATACGGGCCTGCGCCCCAGCGGTTCCCTTTTCGATTTATTTTGCGCCGCAGCGCTTAAACCGGCGAAATCTCCTTTACCAGAAGGAGCCTCTGCCCGCTCTTCACCTGATCGTCGGCCAGCTCATTGGCAGAGATAATGTTCCCCACCGTTGTGTGAAATTTTTTGGCGATCATCCACAGGCTGTCACCCGGCTGGACAATATAGCCCACAATTCCCGGGAGCTCCTGGAGTTTTTTCATGTCCATGGGCTTTGCCCTCGCCTCCGTGATCACCGGCTCCGTCACAGGCTGAAGCACCAGGAAATCAAGGGTGATCACGCCTTTCACCTCCACCGTGTCCCCGCCCATCATCACTGCTCCCAGCTGCTCCAGGCCTGCGTCCAGCTGGTACACGCTGTCCTCGCGGATTCCCCGGGCCTCCGCCGCGCAGTGGAAGGGGATCTGCTCCACAAAAGCCTGAACCGGCGCGGTATCGTCGCTGGTGAGATAGAGCAGGGTCACCTCCAGAACGCCGTCAATCTGAAGGCTGTCCTCCCCTATCGCCACCTCGTCCAGCTTGACGGCCCCTTCGCTGTGGCAAATCTGCAGGATCCGGGCATCCTGGGGCAGGGATACCTTTTCCGATACCTTGGTCTTGCAGGCATTGTGTGCCAGGATCTGATCAAAGGCCGCGTCCCGGCGCTCCAGCTCAATCTCCGCTCCATTGGAGTACATGTCGCTTAAGAGTTCCACCTCCTGCTCCTCATAGAGCTTGATATCCAGCTCCAGAACCGCCTCCGCGTCCATTTCCCGCATTTCCCCGTCATAGTCCGGTTTTACCTCCAGATCCCTGTGGGCCAGGCGCACGGTGATCATGGGGATCATCCCCTCCTTTACGCCGTTCACCTCCAGCTCCCCGGAAAAGGGAAGAGTTTCCTCCAGCCACTGGGCCGGCATCTCCTCGTCCTCCGGGCTGTAAATGGCGAAAACGCTCAGCTCCCCCTCAAGATGGAGGCTGCCGTCCAGGGGCTTTGCCGACACGTCCTTTAACTTCATCTCCCGCCAGAGAAGGCTGCCAATGTTGGGCTTTCCCCCATTTAAACTCAATTCTTCCTTGATGCGGTACGTGTCCTTTCTGCGCACCGCAATGGCCGCAGCGCTGACACGGCGCTTGAGCGTCTCCACCTGGATGGGCCCCGCAGGCTCAGCGCCGGGCGGAACCGTCCCGGGGACGTTCGGCTTCGTCTCCCCTTTTCCGCCAAAAGCGCCGGACTCCTGGGACACATCCACAGCGGCCTCCACCTCCCGCAGCGCCTCAATCCGCAGCTGAAGGGTAATAATCGCCTGCACGCCCAGCTTCCGGGAATGAATCATGACCGCATTCAGATCCTCCAGCATCCAGGTAAGCCCTATGTAGTCCTTTTCCTCCAGGCCCGGCGTGTTCACGGTCTCCTCAAAGGGGATCGCGCCCCCCAAGGTCTGCAGTCCGCCCCGCTCTTTCCGGTAGAGAACCTGGAATTCCAGCCGCCCCTTCACCGCCGCTTTATCCCCCTGGTTTTTAAGGCTCTCAATCTGCACCTCGCCGGTGTGAAGCATCACCTGCTCCATATCGTCCATGGTGTCCGGCACGATAAAATCATCATCCAGGGTAATCTGGGTGGTCACATTCCCCTTCCATTGGTTCATATGTATCTGCTTTTTTATTAAATCCATAAAAACACCTGCCATCCCTCATAGTCTTTTAAGAAAGCCTATGCGGCAGGCAGGCTGTTTATGCGTACTCATCCATGAAATGATGGCGGACCCCTCTGTGCACGTAGCCTAAGCAGGCGTCCAGGTTGATATTTTCCACGCTCTTCATAATATTGGCGTCGATAAAGGGGCTGTTTTTTCGAAGCTGGCGGATCAGCTCCTTCATCTCCTGGCGCTTGGAGGTGTGGACAATGTCCGCGCCGAAGCCCTGTAAACCAGAGCTGGCCGCCGGATCCCCGGCTGCCTGCTCTCCTGTCTCGCGCTCCCCGGCCGCCTGCTCTCTTGCCGCCTGCTCCCTGGCGATCTGCTCCGTGAACCGGCAGGCACACTGGAGAAAGCGGAGGCCGTTGTGCTCCTTCCAGGCCAGGATGTCCTCCTCCTTCACGAAGTACAGGGGGCGGATGAGCTCCATCCCCGGAAAATTGGTGCTGCGGAGCTTGGGCATCATGGTGTTGATCTGGCCCCCATAGAGCATTCCCATGAGGATTGTCTCAATCACATCGTCAAAGTGATGGCCCAGGGCTATCTTATTGCACCCCAGCTTCCGGGCGTTGGCGTAGAGGAAGCCCCGCCGCATCCGGGCGCAGAGATAGCAGGGGGACTGACCTGCGTCCACCACCGCGTCAAAAATATCGGATTCCAGGATGCGGATGGGGACGCGCATCCTGGCGGCATTTTCCTCAATCATGGCCCGGTTGGCCGGGTGATAGCCCGGATCCATGACCAGAAATTCCAGGGAGAAATCCGTATCGCTCTGGCGCTTCAGCTGCTGCATGCACTTGGCTAAGAGCATGGAATCTTTGCCCCCGGATATGCAGACCGCGATCCGGTCCCCATTCTGTACCATCCTGTATTCCTGAAGCCCCCTCACAAAGGGCCTCCATATGGTTTTGCGGAACTGCTTGATGATGCTTCTCTCTATCTCCACATAGGGCTCTTCCCGCTTCATTCTCCGGCTCTCTCCTTTCGGGAGGGATCCGCCGCCCCGGCCGCATTTTTTGACAGGGCCTCCAGGGAGGCCTTCAGGGAAGCAATCTCCTCCTCCATCTCCTGCATCCGCCGCTTCATCCCCTCGTATTCCTCCAGGGTCATAGTCTCCTTCTGCCTTGTCAGGGAGACCCCGTCCTTCTTCACCGGCCGGGCCGGCACGCCCGCAGCCGTCACATTGTCCTCTATGGGCTTTAGGAGCACGGCGTTGGCCGCTATGGAGCAGTTATCCCCCACCTCAAAGGCTCCCAGGATCTTGGCCCCGGCTCCCACCATCACGTTGTTTCCCAGGGTGGGATGGCGCTTCCCTTTCTTGGTTCCCACGCCCCCCAGGGTGACCCCCTGATAAATGGTGCAGTTGTCTCCCACCACCGCTGTCTCGCCGATAACCACCCCGCTTCCGTGGTCAATGAGAATTCCGTGCCCCAGCTCGGCCCCGGGGTGAATCTCAATCAGAGTGAAGAAGCGGGCGATCTGTGAGATGAGCCTGGCGATGAAGAACAGACGGTGCTTGTAGAACCAGTGGGCAAACCGGTGCCATATCAGGGCGTGAACCCCCTGATAGAGAAGCAGCACCTCCAGCCAGTTTCTGGCCGCAGGATCCCTCTCCTGCACCGCCTTTATATCCATCCATATATCCTTAATTATCATTGCTATCCCTGCCTTTCCGATACAGTATAGCATATGACACTTTATTTAAAAAGGATTTTTTGTAATAGTTCAGGCGGCGGGTAAACAGGGGCGAAAATAGACGTCAGGCGCTTTCCAGGGGCTCACTGGAAGATAACGGGGTTTTCCAGATATTCCGTCTTTATGACAATATAGGGAAATGACTGGCCTCCCCCGGCATCCTCCCCCTTCTGCGGGCCCAAAAGCTCGGTCCGGATCACAAGGGAATTCTCGGTGAGATACAGCTCACGGACCGCGATGCTGTATCCCCCGGTGGGCTGGACGCCGTACCCCACTGCGATATAGAGGTTCTGGCTGTCTGTGTAGGTGAGTTTAAAGGGATCCGGCTGCTTTTGGGCAATCATGTCCTTTAACTCCTGGGGCGTCTCCATCTCCCCGGTCACAGTGAACTCCAGATCCCGCACCTTTTCCCCGCTGTCTTTGGACGCGCTGCATCCCGCAAGGCAGGCCGCGCACAGCAGGGCTGCCGCCAGCATCCCTATGTACCTGCGCCCTGCAGGCCCCATTTTCATCTGCTTCATAAAATAAAAACCTCCCAGAATATTTGGCTGTGTTTACTACCAAATATATTCCGGGAGGGAGTATTTATGCCAGACTGCCGCTGTCCAGCCTGCTGCGCTTACAGCAGCCCTTGGGGCGGCGGCTTATACGATCCTGCGGATCCAGCCCTCGGGCGCTTCCACTGTGCCCATCTGAATGCCTGTCAGGGTGTCATAGAGCTTCTTGGTGATGGGCCCCATTTCCTCCATGCCGCTGGGGAAGCAGATCTCCTTTCCGTGATCCACAACTTTTCCTACGGGGGAGATAACCGCTGCTGTGCCGCACAGGCCGCACTCCGCGAAATCGCCCAGCTCCGCCAGCTTCACCGGCCTCTGGGTAACCTTAAGGCCCAGATAGTGCTCCGCCACATACACCAGGGATCTCCTTGTGATGGAGGGCAGGATGGACTCGGACCTGGGCGTGACAACTTCCCCGTCTTTGGTGATAAAGAGGAAGTTTGCCCCGCCGGTCTCCTCCACATAGGTGCGGGTTCCGGGATCCAGGAACATATTCTCGTCGAACCCTGCCGCATGGGCGGTAACAGAGGCGTGAAGGCTCATGGCATAGTTTAAGCCCGCCTTCACATGGCCGGTGCCGTGGGGCGCCGCCCGGTCAAAATCGCTGACGCAGATGGTGATGGGCTTTGCGCCGCCCTTAAAATAGGGGCCTACCGGGGTTCCAAAGAGGCGGAACTGATACTCGTCAGAGGGCTTCACGCCGATCACCGGGCCGGAGGCAAACATATAGGGGCGCAGGTACAGGGTGGCTCCGCTGCCGTAGGGGGGCACCCAGGCCGCGTTGGCGCTTACCACCTTATCCACAGCCTCCAGAAAACGCTCCTTGGGGAAGGGCGGCATCTCCAGCCTCTTTGCGGAATCCATCATGCGCTCCGCATTCAGATCCGGCCGGAAGGTGACAATATGGCCGTCCGCCTGGGTGTAGGCCTTCAGCCCCTCAAACACCTCCTGGCAGTACTGAAGAATGCCGGCGCACTCATTGATCACCACATTGGCATCCGAGGTCATGCGGCCTTCGCCCCAGGCCCCGTCCTTGTAATCCGCCACATACCGCTCGTCTGTAACCATATAGGAAAATCCGATATTTCCCCAGTCCAGGTTTTTCTTTTCCATAATGTTTTCCTCCGTTTCTTAAACTGCTGTTGTGCTTTCTGATGTATTTTGAAAATCATTATAGTCTTATTAAGGCGCAAAATCAATGGGTATCTTGCGGCCCGGATATGCCATTCCTGCATGGGAGGTATAACCGGGCGCCTATCCGGCGGGAGACACTGCCGCAAGCAGAACGGCCGCAGCGATCAGGACCGCCAAAAAAATCAGGTTCCACAGGGTAAAGGTCTTCATGAAGGCCCCCTTCCGCCAGGGATAATCCCTTGAGAAAAATTTGAAGGATATGAGGCTGGCCAGGGAGGCGATGAGTGTGCCGAGGCCCCCCAGATTTACTCCGGTGAGAAGCGCCGGGGCATTTTCCGTGAAGCCTGCCAGAAGAATGGCCGCCGGCACATTGCTGATCACCTGGCTGGCCAGAATGCCGGCCCAGAGCTCCCTCCCCTCCACCAGGGAGGACAGAAGGCCGCTGATCGCGGGAATCCGCTTCACATTGCCGATAAAGATAAAGAAGCACACAAAGGTCAGCAGCAGGAAATAGTCTACCGCCCCAAAGAGCCTGCGGTTCACCAGATACATAACCGCCGCCACGCAGATAAGCACCGGCCCGTAGGGGAGGACGCGGAACACCACGAGCAGGCACAGCGCCAGGAGCAGGCAGTAGACGGAAAACGGCGCTTTCAGCCTGGCCCAATCCAGGGATTTCTCCCCTGCGGCAGCCGCCTTCACCAGCCGCCTGTCCTGATCCTTTAGGAGCACTGCAAGGAGCAGGGCCAGGGACAGCGCGGCATAGGGGAGCACTGCCCAGGCAAACTGCCCGAAGGTCATGGGGAAGGCGGAATACAGGTAGAGGTTCTGGGGATTGCCGATGGGCGTGGCCATGCTGCCCAGATTGGCCGCTATGGTTTCCAGCACCACCACTTTCAGGATCCGCTCCTCCTCCCCTATCATGCGGAATACCAGGATGGTAAAGGGCACAAAGGTGATGAGCGTCACATCGTTGGTGATCACCATGCTGCACCCAAAGCACAGGAGCACCATGGTCACGGAAAGCCTGCGCAGGCTTCCCGCCTTCTTTAGCAGGGACTGTCCCAGAAAATCAAACACGCCAAGGCTCCTAAATCCCGCCACAATGATCATCAGGCTGAACAGCAGGGCCAGGGTCCGGTAATCCGGGTAGGCCAGATAGGCCGCATCCGGCCGCACCGCAAATGCGGATAAAACAGCCAGGCACAGAGAGACGCAGAACACGGTCTCCCCCTTGAAAAATCGCAGGAATGCTTTCATCTTTTGTCTTAACTCCATTCGTAACTATTCAGGACGGCGCATACCCCAAGGGCCCTTCGTCTTCCTGCCCGGCCAATGGCCGGACAAAGCAATGGGGCGGCCGCACGAAACATTCCGCGCGGCGCCCCCTATGGCATATCTCACTCGTCCTCTTTGCTGCAGATAGCCAGCCGATGCTGGTATTTCTCCCTGGTGGCCATACCGCCCCGGATATGGCGCTCCGATTTGTTCACATCCAGAACAACCCGGGCCTGGGAGGCCAGACCGGGATTGATGTGGGTCAGCCGGTCGGTGACATCCTTGTGTACCGTAGATTTGCTGATCCCAAACCGCTTAGCCGTCTGCCTCACAGTGGCATTGTGGTCTATGATGTAATTGGCGATTGCTACGGCCCGTTCTTCGATATATTCCTTCATGGGTCTACCCCTGAGAACGTTTTTTACATCATATTCGTCCTCAAAGGGGTTTATGCATGAGGCGGAACGGATCTCTTAAATCGCAGCCGTTCTGAACAGCTGCCTTAAATCACAACTGCTCCCACAATCTCCTTGCCCACATTTCCAATCATCTCTATCTCCTGCTGCACCGCACCGGCCCGGGAGGCCTCCGCCTTCTCTACCAGGATGACCCCGTCGCAGTCCGGCAGCTTCTTGCGGGTGTCCACGTCCTCCGCCATATTTTTCCCAACGGTCAGGACAAAGCCGGGAAGGCGGCGCGACAGGGACTGGGCCAGTTCCTTCATCTGCTCCTCTCCCACTGTGCCGGTGAGGAGGAGATTCTTAGCCTCGCCTGCATAGTTTTTCAGGTTGGCGGCGGCCAGGTCATAGGCCGGCTCCATCTGGCCGGAGCAGTTTCTGCCCTCCAGGCGGTACAGCCACTGATCAATAAAGAAGGTATGCTTTCCAACACCGGATCCGGGCATCACACCCAGGATCTTGATGCCGAAGCGGGACTTCAAATCTTTCTCCGAATGGATCTTATCGCTCATCAGGTAAACCACACAGTAGGCAAATGCCATGAGGAACACGCCTACCGCGCCGCCCAGAACCACATACTTGAGCACCCGTCCCATGGATACGCCGCCTGCGCTGGGAACCGCCGGCTCCTCCAGCTCATCATAGGCGGTCTGAGAGTTCTCCAGAGCGGTTGTCAGCTGGCTCCGGGAGTCCCGGTTGTCCTGCTGTTTTTTCGCCAGTTCCATATCCACCACAGCGCTGATGCCCTCGTCCACCACGTTGAGAGTGTGGGGCCCGATGGATGCGGCCAATTCGCCCTCGGAGCTCTCCATCTCCCCCAGCAGGGCTTCCAGAAGCAGGCCCGCAGTCTCCTGATCCCCGGCTGTCGCCTTAATGGAGAGCATGTTGATGTCCTCGCCGTAATAGGTGCTCGTCACCGTGCTGCTGTCCGCCGCATATTCCACGGTGACCATTCCCTGGAGGTAGCTGTCCACGGAAAAGAGCTCCAGAAGGTACTGATCCTCCAGCGGCAGAATCTGGTACAGCTTCTCCAGCGTATTCTCATTCTTTAAAACAGCGGTATAGGCCTTCGCCAGGCTCCGCATCACCTGGCTGTCCTCCGCGTCAATATAAACCTCTGCGGAGGCCACCGGCTTATTGTACGGGCTGATCTTCATCAGGAGCGAGTTTTCCTGGTAAGCGGAAAGGCCCTTCAGGGTCATCTCCAGATTCTCTATCTCCATCTCCAGGCCGGTTTTCTCGCTCTCATAGAGAGCCAGCGCATCCTCATAGGTCTGCTCGTCCTCTGACTCTCCCGCGCCCGCCCGGCTGCCGGAAACTGCGGCGTATCCGCCCATAACCACGGCCATCAATATCCCCACCACAATAATCGAGCGCCAACGGCGCAGTATGGCAAGGATCAAGTCCTTTAAATCCACTTCTTGCTCATAGGTCTGATTTTCCATGTATGTCTCCTTATTTGCCGTGTCTGTACGGCTGAATTTTATACATCTACGCGCGTCAGCGCGTCAGCCCCGCAGGGGCATGTGTTACGGGATGCCCTGGGGGTATACATCTGCGCGCGTCAGCGCGCCAGCCCCGCAGGGGCATGTGCTGCGGGGTGCCCTGGGGGTATACATCTACGCGCGTCAGCGCGTCAGCCCCGCAGGGGCATGTGTTGCGGGATGCCCTGGGGGTATACTTTCCTTGTATTATAAAGGCCAAAACAGGGGGATGTCAAGACGTGGAATAATCCCCCATCTTAATTTTCAAATTTCTCCCATGGTACAATGGATTTTGAAAGGAGGCATTGCCATGAATAAAGAGTTTGAGAATTATTTGAAAACCAAAAACTTGTCCCCCAACACAATCAAAGCCTATTCCTTTGCCCTCCGGCAGTTTCAGGAGGAATTTCACACGGTCTCCCACAGCCATCTGTGCCAGTATAAGCTCTGGCTGATCGAGCATTACAAGCCGGAGACTGTCAATCTCCGCATCCGGGCTATCAATTGTTATCTGGAAAGCATTGAAAAGGATAATCTAAAAATCCCCGCCGTGCGGCTGCAGCAGAAAAATTTCCTGGAGAACGTCATCAGCCAGGCGGACTATACATATTTTAAGAGCCAGCTGAAGCAGGACAATGAAATGCTGTGGTATTTCGTCGTCCGCTTTCTGGCAGCCACCGGCGCGCGAATCAGCGAGCTTTTGCAGCTGAAGGCGGAGCATATCCGCATTGGCTACCTTGACCTGTACTCCAAGGGCGGCAAGCTGCGCCGCCTCTACATTCCTATCCGCCTCCAGGAGGAGGCTCTGGAGTGGATGAAGGCCCAGAACCTGCAAAGCGGTTTTATTTTCCTCAATCAGCACGGCACCCGCATGACGCCCCGGGGCATCTCCATCCAGTTAAAGTCCCTGGCCCTCCGATATAATATCAACCCCGCCGTGGTCTACCCCCACTCCTTCCGCCATCTCTTTGCCAAGACATTTTTGGAGCGGTTCAACGACATCGCCCTGCTGGCAGATCTGATGGGGCACGAAAGCATTGAGACCACAAGGATCTACCTCCGAAAAACCAGCACAGAGCAGCACAATATTGTGAACCGGGTGGTGGACTGGTGAGATGAGGGTTATTCTTAGGTAGTTCGCAGGGAAGGCTGCGGGGGTATTTTAATGATATCGTAGATTCTTACAATGGGGAGTATGGGGGATAAGAGGCGGCCTGCCAGCGGAACGCATGGATGAGATGCGGGAAGTTGGCAGTTTTTTTCAGCTCTGAAAGGAAAAAATAATTCGCACAAAAAATCCTGAGAACAGGCCCCTTTGCGGAAAAAAGATGATAAAATA
>CALWRY010000102.1 GCA_944384065.1 uncultured Enterocloster sp.
CGCAGGGTGTCGATATCGTTGGTGTAAAAGGTCATGATGTCGCCGTGGGCGTGGGTGTCAAAGTAGCGGATGGGCAGATCCTGCATGTGGTCAAACATCTTCTCACGCATCTTTGCCAGGGTGCCCTGGGTAATCTTTGCCATCAGCTGGGTGTAGCACACGTTGGCGATCAGGCTGATGACGTACATGGTCAGGAGAATGGCGAGCAGCTTCGCAATCCGTCCGGACGCAGAGGCCCAGTCGCCGGTGGGGAATGTCTCCTCCACGATGGAGATGGCGTTCTGCATGAAAATGGAAGGCACGGAGCTGACTATAGCGTTCACCAGGATACAGCCAAGAGTAATGGGCAGAAGCACCGGATAGAATCCGAAAATGGTGCGGATTAAGCGCCGCATTACGCCCTTGGGGGCACGCTGCCCTCTTCCTGTAGTGGTTCTACTCATTCTTCTCACCTCCTACTCGGTTCTGTGATGTATAGATTTCGCGGTAAACCTCGCTGGACTTCATTAACTCGTCGTGGGAGCCGATGGCGTCGATGCGGCCGCCCTTCATCAGGATGATGCGGTCCGCGTCCTGTACGCTGGCCACGCGCTGGGCGATGATGATCTTGGTGGTCTCCGGGATAAACTCGCGGAAGCCCTTGCGGATCAGGGCGTCGGTCTTGGTGTCAACCGCGCTGGTGGAGTCGTCCAGGATGAGGATCTTGGGCTTTTTGAGCAGAGCGCGGGCTATGCACAGCCGCTGCTTCTGGCCGCCGGATACATTGGATCCGCCCTGCTCAATCCAGGTGTCGTATTTATCCGGGAACTGCTGGATAAATTCGTCGGCCTGGGCCAGCTTACAGGCCTCTATGAGCTGCTCGTCCGTGGCATCCGGATTGCCCCAGCGCAGGTTATCCTTGATGGTTCCGGAGAAAAGAACATTTTTCTGGAGAACCACGGACACCTGGTTGCGCAGGGCCTCCAGGTCGTATTTGCGCACGTCCTCGCCGCCCACCTTTACGCTGCCCTCGGTCACGTCATAGAGACGGGGAATCAGCTGGATCAGAGTGGACTTGGAGGAGCCTGTGCCGCCCAAGATGCCGATGACCTCGCCGGACCTGATGTGCAGGTCGATGTCTGCCAGGGCCATGCGCTCCGCCTTCTTGGAATACTTGAAGCTTACATTGTCAAAGTCGATAGAGCCATCTTTTACCTCGGTCAGTCCATTTTCCGGGCTGGTGAGGGAGCTCTTCTCGCTTAAAACCTCCACAATACGCTCTGCGGATTCGGAAGCCATGGTAATCATGACGAACACCATGGAAACCATCATCAGGCTCATGAGAATCTGGAAGCTGTAGGTCAGCATAGCTGACATCTGGCCTACATTCAGATCCAGGCCCTGGCTGGTGATAACCGCATAGGAGCCGTAGGAGATGACGAACACCATGCCCGCGTATACGCAGAACTGCATCATGGGGCTGTTGATAGCCATAATGCGCTCCGCCTTGGTGAAGTCCCTCTGGACATTCTCAGCGGCTGCGCCGAATTTCTTCTTTTCATATTCCTCACGCACATAGGACTTGACAACCCGCATAGCCTGGACGTTTTCCTGGACGGAATCGTTCAGGGCGTCGTACTTGCGGAACACCCGGCGGAAGAGCGGAGTGGCCGCCCGGATCACCAAAAATAAGCCGATGCTCAAAATCGGGATGGTGAACAGGAAAATCATAGCCAGCCGTCCGCCCATGATGAAGCCCATGGCAAATGAGAACACCAGCATCAGCGGACAGCGGATGGCGATACGGATGATCATCATGTAGGCCATCTGCACATTCATAATGTCGGTGGTCATACGGGTCACCAGGCTGGACACGGAAAATTTGTCAATGTTTTCAAAGGAATAGTTCTGAATATTATAGAACATATCCTTCCGCAGATTCCGGGCAAAGCCTGTGGAAGCCGCCGCGCAGGTAGCGCCCGCAGCGCCGCCGAAAATCAGCGACACAACAGACATGGCGATCAGGATAGCGCCGTAGCGGACGATCACGTCCATGGAACAGCCAGCCTGCATCTGATTTACAAGATTGGCGATTACAAAGGGAATCGCGCACTCCAGAATTACTTCCACTGTTACCAGCAGAGGCGTGAGGATCGAAGCCTTTTTAAATTCCCGGATACTCCGGGCCAAGACTTTAATCATTGGTGGTACTCCTCCTTTTTTCATATATTTTTTCTGTGTCTTTTGCGGCAGACACTGCCTCTTTTTGTTCCGGCACGAACTTTTTCTGCCCCCATCGGGCGGGAGACCTCCGGTTCGGATTTTCAGCCGTATCTTCAGCGGAAGCCCTGTCCCAATCCTCCAGATTGCGCAGCATCTGGGCGGCAGTTTCCTTGAAGAGCTGGATCTGGCCGCCGGAAAGCTCGCGGGTAAGCATACGGTCCGTCTCTCTCAGACAGGCGTATACCTGGGCGTTCAGCTCCACCGCGTGCTGAGTGGGAACCAGGCTTTTTAACCGGGCGTCGTTTGCCACGCCTTCCCTGCGTATAATGTCCTTTTTCTCCAGCTGCTGAAGAATTCCCGTCGTGGTTGAGCGGCTTAAGCCAAATACGCTTTCAATGTCCCGCTGCAGGACAGGGCCCTCCTTAAAATGGACGAGAACATAGTAGATGACCCGGCTCTGCATGCTCGTGATGCCGAGATCAAACAGCGTGGCGTCCAGCCGTGTCTTTACTTTATGCGACAGCAGATTGATCCATGCGCCGCAGTCTTTTTCCACTTTGCTTCCACCTCCTTTGTGGGTCAAACGTTCTGCATTGATGTCTCAAATTGAAAATTAATTGTTCGAGTACGAACTAATATAATAGACCATTTGGAGAGTGATGTCAAGAGTTGAGAAGAGGATTTCACAATTTTTGTAACAGTTTAGACGGCGGACGGATACAGGCCGAATAGACAAAAAAGGCCGCCGGAAAAGAGGCGGTCTCTCTTTCCGGCGGCCCAGGCGCTGCCTACATGGCGAAAAACAATGCGGCTCCAAACAGACTGTAAAAAAGGGAGCTTAGGACAACGGCTATGAGCATGAGAATCAGGCCGGCCCGGCAGAAATTCTTCCGGTTTTCATTGCCGTTTCCAAAGGCCCAGATAAAGTACATGATAATATTGACACAGGGTATGGCCAGTATAATCAGCGTGATGAGCCAGGAGCCAACAGACATGATTTCCTCATTGGCGTCATTATAGTTATTGTAATCCATAGGGATTTCCTCCTTTTATCAATGCAGTGGTAACAGGTTCATTATACACAATTATGAAAAATGTGTCCATAAGATTGTGCGGAATGCGGCCAGCAGGTTTTCCGGATCATACAGCATGGGCGGCGTGTCAGGAAAATCCCGCCTCATGCGGTAAATATATAAAATAGCCATGCCCGCGAAGCAGAGGGACAGGGCTGCGGCAAACATCCGGGGCGGCCGGCCCAGGAGATAGCGCTCCCCTGCGCCCACAGCCAGGGAGAGGATCAGCGGTATGAGAAAGGGGTGGACAGACAGGCTCTCCGGAAAGCAGCCGCGGATTAGAAGGACTGCGGCCCGGGACAAGCCGCAGCCGGGACAGGGGATCCCGAAAAGTATGCGGAAAAAGCAGGTTTTCCCCAAAAGGACTTCCAGCAGGCCCATAAAGAGGGCAAAAAGAAGCAGAGCCTTGCCGCACTGCCGAAGATCGTTGAAAAAGCTATGCCTGCCCATGAAGAAGTCTCCTTTGCTTTGCTGGAATGTTTGCCATTATTGTACCGCGTTTTTGTATGGAAAGAAATAGCCTCTTTCCATATTCCACACCGTATGATAAGATAGTGGTAACAGTTTAGGCGGCGGGTAAACAGGGGCAAAAGCAGGTGTCAAGCTTGCTTGTAAACATGGTTTTGCCCCTGTTTACACATCGGACTAGGTGCCCTCCGGGGTATGGACATCCGATGCTTCTTGTCCGGCCTTTGGCCGGGCAAGAAGACTAGGTGCCCTTTGGGGTATGCCCGCCGTCTAAACTGTTACAGATAGTGTGCAGAGAGAAATAGCATGGCTGAATCGCAATGAAAATACAATGGAAGTGTCCGTATGAAATACATTGTTTTAGATCTTGAATGGAACCAGAGCCCCAGGGGCAAGGAGGACTCCGTCCCCCATTTCCCCTTTGAGATTATTGAGATAGGCGCTGTGAAACTGAATGAGCGTATGGAGCCGGAGAGCGAGTTCCAGAGGTTAATACGGCCCCAGGTCTACCGCCAGCTCCACTTTAAAATATCAGAGGTTACCCGGATGGATATAGGGGAGCTGCGGCAGAAGGGGGCCTTGTTTTGCGACGCTATAGAGGATTTCCTGGAGTGGTGCGGGGATGAAGAGTTTCGGTTCTGCACCTGGGGCTCCATGGATTTGACAGAGCTGCAGAGGAATATGGCCTACTACCGGGTGGACAACCCATTTCCCCAGCCGCTTTTATACTATGATGTGCAGAAGCTCTACTGCCTGCAGTACGGGGATGGGAGCAGGAAGGAGTCCCTGGATCAGGCGGTTGAGGAGCAGGAGATAGAGGCGGAGCGGCCGTTTCACAGGGCGCTCTGCGACGCCCGCTATACGGGGAAAATTATGTCCCTTCTGGATATGGATCGGTACGGCGTGTATGTTTCCGTGGATTATTACCGGCTGCCGGGCAGCAAGGAGGAGGAGTTTTGCCTGTATTTTCCCAACTACTCCAAGCGAGTCTCAAGAACCTATGAAAACAGGGAAGATATTATGAAGGACAAAGATATGTCAGATATTGTCTGCCTTCACTGCAGCCGGATGCTTCGAAAAAAAATCCGCTGGTTTCCCTGCGGACAGAAACTCTACCTGTGCCTGGGAATTTGCCCGGAGCACGGCTATATGCGGGGAAAAGTGCGGGTAAAAAAGTCAGAATACGATGCGTATTATGGGATTAAAACCATAAAAGCCGCTACGGAAGAGGACAGGGACGCCCTCCTTCAAAAACGGGAGGATATGAAAAAGAGACGGGGCGGAAAGAAGACCACGTGACGGCGGATGCGGCGCGCGCACCCGCCTGGCCGGCAGCCGGATTATTCTTCCCGCATCCGGTAGCCCACTCCGATTTCTGTAAAGATATACTTGGGCTCTGCGGGATTTTCCTCCAGCTTCCGGCGGATATTGGCCATATTGACGCGGAGAATCTGGTTGTCGTTGTCCGCAAAGGGCCCCCATATTTTAGAAATAATGGATTCGTAGGTCATGACTCTGCCGGCGTTCTGCGCCAAGAGGGAGACTAACTTATATTCAATCTGGGTCAGGTGTATTTCCTGGCCCTTCATTTTTACCAGCCGGCGCTCAAAGTCGATGATCAGATCCTCCACCTCATAGCGGGTATTCTTAAAGCCGGGGTGCTCCTTCCTGTGGCGCAGGGCGGTGCGGATACGCGCCATAAGCTCTGCGGTTCCAAAGGGCTTGGTGATATAGTCGTCGGCTCCCATGTCCAGGGCGGCCACTTTGCTTTTTTCCATGGTCCGGGCGGATACGACGATGATGGGAACCGCGCTGCGGCTGCGCACCTGCTCGATGATGGCCAGCCCGTCCATGTCCGGAAGTCCCAGATCCAAGAGGATTAGATCCGGATCCAGAGAATGAATCAATTCCAAACCCTTCTGCCCGGTGGGAGCGCTGATGACCTGGTAGCCCTGGGGCGCCAGGATCCGCTCAATAAAGCTGCAGATATTTTTTTCGTCCTCAATCAGGACAATTTTCGCGTTGGTCGTCATATTCAGTATTCCCTCCAGTCTGGTAAGGTAAAGGTGAATGCAGCGCCCTCCGCGTGATTGGAAGCGCTGATGGTCCCGCCGTGGGCGCCCACGATGGTTTTGCAGAGGGTGAGCCCAATGCCCATGCCCTTGTGGCCGTCGCCCTGCCGGTTTTGGCTGATGCCGGCTCCGTCAAAAAGCGTGTCGAGAAGCTCCTGGGGGATTCCCTTCCCGTAATCGCGTATGGTTACGGAAACCGCCTCAGGCAGGGTTTCAACCTGCAGGTCAATCTTCTGATTGCCGGAGTGGAAGGAGGCGTTTTCCAAAAGATTGTTGATCACCTGCTCAATCAGGATGGGATCCATGGGAACCATGATAAAGGCATTCGGCATAGATACGCGGACCTCCATGGTGGGAAACCGCTTTTTAAAACGCCGGACCGCCTCGGAAATGACCTCCTCCAGGGGCTCTTCTGATTTGGATACGGAGGACACCCCTCTGTCATCCTGAATGCGGGTGACGGAAAGGAGATTTTCCACCATATTGAGCAGCCACTGGGCATCCTCCTCTATGTTGGCTACCAGGCGGCGCCGATCCTCAGGCGACAGAGAGGCGTCTTCCTCCAGATATGCGCTGCTGGATCCGATGATGGAGGTCAAAGGCGTCCTCAAATCATGGGAGATGGCGCGGAGAAGATTGGCGCGCATGGTTTCCTTTTCCGCAGCCATAAGCTTGCGCTCCTGCTCCTTGAGCTGCTCGCTCTGTCGGGTCAGCATAATACATATGCTGCTGGTAAAGCAGGAGATGAGGGCCATTCCCACAAAGGTGACGGGATAGCCGGACAATGTGAAATTCAGGGCCATATAAGGGTATGTGTAGGCATAGTTTACCCAAAAGACACTGTACAGCGAAGCCAGTATGCCGGCTCCGTAGTTTCTGGTGACCCGGGCGATAAGAATAATGGCAAGGATAAATATGATGGAGATGTTCGTCACATTGGAACTGAAATGAAAAAATACGGTGGAGGCAACAGAGGCTGCGGCCATAAGGGTAATGGTAATAGGAAGACTAGCGGCCAGCCCCCTGGCAGCAGCTCTCAGATGAAATTTTTTCCCGCGCAGTATATCCATAATATTTCCTCGACAGTATAAACGGCTAAAGGCATTCCCTGTTAGTCACCGTTATTATAACCGATTGTGAGGGCAAGTTCAACGGAAAAAGGACTTTTTGTTCCTGCGTCTTTTGGAATGTCTGCCGGGCCGGCGGGAGGCAGTGGATTGGATCCTCCTCTGGGCGACCAGCTGGTCAAAGTCAGAGGAGGAAAATCCGATATCCTCCAGCCGCTCCAGACGTCTTTTCCTGCGGGCGAGAAGATCCTGCTCCTCCTTCCTGCGCATATGGATGCGCACAACGGCCACAATGGCGGTAATAAATGCCACGGAGAGCCCAATGCCCGCCAGGGCCCACAGATTGGCGGGAATGCGGATATCGGTAGCTGCGCCCTCCTGGCTGCTCTCCGATGAATGCTCATCCAAAGCAGCTTCCGGTGAATGCTCGTCCAAGGCAGCTTCCGATGAATGCTCATCCAAAGCAGTTTCCGGTGAAATGCCGTCCGAAGCAGCCTCGGATTCGCTCTCCAAAACAGCCTGGGCCTGATCGGCTGCCAGGGAGGCTCCAGCCGCCTCGTTGGCTGTGCCGGTAAGGCTGGAAGCCATGAGGTAGACGGATCCGGCGGGATGCCCCTCATAGGTGTAGGTGACAGCAGCGACCGCTCCCTGGGGGGCCTGGCTGTCCAGGGTATAGGTCAGGGACGGAGTCAGATCCCCAAAGGAGCCGCCGACAGGAATTACCGCCCGGCCCTGGGAGTCCAGAGTCAGGGAGATGGAGTCCTGAAGAATCATGCCGCCGATGGTCATATCGTTGTCCACGGACTGGTAGGTGGTTTCATAATCCTGGATCCGAAGGGACTGAAAATTCTCAAAGCCAAAATCAAAGAGGGCCTTTGTGTCGGAGTAGTGGGATTGATGGCCGTTCAGGACAACGGCGATGAGCGTCATATCATTTTTTTTTGCACAGGTGACCAGGGTATTTCCTGCCAGGGAGGTGTACCCGGTCTTTCCGGCAAAGGCGCCCGGATAGTAGACGGATTCGTTTTTGTTTAACATCCGGTGATGGTTGGCCACATAGCCTCCCTCAGGGGTTCTCTTGGTGGGCGCCAGCTGATAGCTGCGGGTGCCATTGATTTCCAGGAAAACGGGATTCTTGATGGCCTCCCGCGTGATTAGGGCCATATCGTGAGCAGTGGTGTAATGGTTCTCGTCATTTAACCCGCTGGGGTTGGCAAAATGGCTGCCCGTACACCCCAGGGAAGCGGCTGTCTCATTCATCAGCTCGGCAAATGCCTCCCGGGAGCCGCTGACATGGCAGGCCAGGGCATTGGCGCTTTCGTTGGCAGAGGCCAGCAAAAGGGCATAGAGACAGTCCCTGACGGTGAGCACGTCGCCCTCATCAATGCCGGCGCTGCTGCTTCCAGCTTCCACGTTATAGACATCGTCATAGGAAAATTCCACCATCTCGTCCAGGCTGCAGTGCTCCAGGACAATGAGGGCCGTGAGAATCTTGGTGATGCTGGCCGGATAGTAGGATTGATCCATATTTTTGCCGAATAAGATGCTCCCTGTGTCCGCATCCATCAGGATGCCTCCGTCCGCCTCAATGGAAACGCCGGATGGCCAGGGGACAGCTGCAAAAGCTCTCTGCGGAGCAAGTCCAAGGACAAGGCAGAGGCAGCAGAGAAGCGGGATAAATCGTTTCATAGGGGTATCTGTCTCCTCGTACTGAACTGGTTTTTGCGCCCTGAATGCCGGTTAGAGCCATTCGGGGCGCTGTATCTTTCTGCATTATAAAGGATTTTTGCTGGCAAGTAAAGAGCTGCGGCGGCTGCGGAGGGATAAGAACAGGCACAGACCAAAGAGAATGGCGGAGGAAGCGCCGAACAGGAGGGCGATCCGCGCCGCAGTATCCATGAAAAACCCTTCCGGGACAATGTTGATCAGCATGTCCGTGGCGGGATCCAGAATCCACAGATCGTTGTCAAAGAAAATATGGTGAAAAATGACAAAGTATTTTGTGAAATTGCTGGAAATAATCAGGGCCAGGCCGGCGGTTGCCGCGAAAAACAGCCCGGTGCCAATGCAGATGGAGGAGGGGAGGACCCGCCGGATATCTGCTTTTGTCAGGGGCAGGAGGACAAGGCATAGGATCAGGACGAGGAGGCACAGACGGCGCAGGGCCATGGCCTGCAGGAAGAGAACCTGGACATCCTCCATGTGGGCAATCTCCCGCTCATTAAAAAATTCACGTTCCTCCCCGCCCATAACGGTCATCACATGGAGATCCTCCCGATCTCCCTTCAGATAGTCCATCATTTCGTCTGTGACCTGGAGAAGATCCTCCATGGTCATGGAAGGAAGGCTGTCCAGCACCTGATATTTGGTATATTCCTTCTCAAAGTATCCCGGCGTCCAGTAGACCACGGCCTCCACGGATGTAATAAATAGGATAATCATGAGGCAGAAGGCGGCGAGAATGCCGGCCAGTCTGTGAAGTATTTTCATAGGGATGACCTCCTTGCTTTGATAAAAAGGCGCGCAGACCTTGTCTGCAGATACAAAAAGAAAAGTCCAACCCCGCAGCTTCCTATATCTGCAAAGTCAGACCTTCAAGTGCGCCCTCAGGGACTCGAACCCTGGACAAATAGATTAAGAGTCTACTGCTCTACCAACTGAGCTAAGGGCGCTCACATATCTCTTTCAGTGACACGTCCCTCATTATAATGTGTTTATAAGAAAAAGTCAAGTTATTTTTAATAAAAATTTTACTTTTTCCGAGGGGAATTCCCGAGAAGCTCGTTTACCTCCCGAAAAGAGCGGCTAAGGCGCAGGATTTTTTTGTCCAGGTCGGTTTTGTCACAGGTGGCTTTCATGAGTTTTTGGATAATGGGGCGGGGAACCGGCATAAGCGTCCTCCGGCAGTGATCTTAATTTATTATATGCGGGAGAGGGGCCGCGCGGTTAATTTGCATATGGGCTTTCCCAGGGCGGAGAACTTCATCTCGTACTCTGTCATAACATTTCCCAGCACCATAGGGCTTTTGTGCAGATCCCGGGTGAGGGAAAGGATCTCCCACCCGGAGGAGGGGATGGATTCCAGGGAATAGTCGAACAGGTCCTGATTGTCGGTCTTAAATTCAACCTGCCCCTGAGGGGAGAGTATTTTCTCATATACGGAGAGAAAGGCCGGCGAGGTGAGGCGGCGCTTGGCATGGCGGTCCTTGGGCCAGGGATCGGAAAAATTCAGATAAATGCGCGATACCTCTCCGGGGCCGAAGATATCCGCCAGATCCCGGGCGTCTATGCAGAGAAAGTAAATATTTTCCAGATCAAGATGGGCCCGCTTTTGGAGCCCTTTTAAGAGCACGCTGGAGTAGCGCTCAATCCCGATATAGTTTGTTTCCGGGTGCGAGAGGGCCTGCTCCATGATAAAACGCCCTTTTCCCATTCCAACTTCAATTTCAATGGGATGGGAATTGCCGAAAACCTGATCCCAGCATCCCTTCTTTTTTTTCGGTTCCTGTACGACATAGGGGCTGGAGGCGATGGCCTCCTCAGCGCCCGGTATATGGCGAAGCCGCATAAGATAAGCATCCTTTCTGGTTTGTGTGATGAGGGTATTGTACCATCAGATAATTTTAATTGCAAGCGGCGGAATGGCGGCCTGATTTTTCTGATTTTTTTGAAATAATAGTGCAAAATTGGAAAAAATTTAGTATACTATAACATAATAGATGCACCGTTGCCGGGATGAGACGGATTTTTATAGATACTAAGGAGGAACTTGTATGTCGAACGTGGAACGGACCACCAGCTGGCAGAGGATACAGCAGGGGTTAAGAGAGGCTGAGCAGTTAATTTCACGCAAGGAATATAATCTGGTGATGGTGAAGGCCAGACAGGTATTGGAGATAATGGTGCGCTGCCAGGCGGAGAA
>CALWRY010000103.1 GCA_944384065.1 uncultured Enterocloster sp.
GGTATTTCTACCACACGGACCTGAACCGTGCGCGTCTGCCAATTCCGCCACTTCTGCGTCTTCGCTGCCCTTTCAGGCAACGAATATAGTATAGCGAAACCTTTTCGATTTGTCAACAAAAATTTTTCGTTTGTTCAGAGCCACAAAAATTTTTCGTTTGTTCAGAGCCATCGGCTTATCCGCAATAGGAAAAAGGGCCGCAGCCGAATCCCATCCGGCGCCAGCCCTTTCTTTTTCATCAAATCTTTTTATCCCAGCGCAACCAAACTGAACACCAGCACGAACAAGGCGATTGTCTCGCAGAGACCCACGACGGTGATGTACTGCGCAAAGCCTTTTCCTGTCTCAGCCATGGCATCCGCGCCCGCTGCACCGGCCATTCCCTGAACAGCGGCGGAGCAGGCTATCGCCAGACCAGCGCCAATACCCAGGAAAAGCTTCAGTGTCGGATCCGCGCTTGAGCCCTGCATGGTCTGCATCAGAAGGAAGCCATAGATGGTCTGTGTCAGAGGCGCGCCCGCAAAGGAAGTGAGAATGAAGGGAGCTGCCTTATTGCTCATATAGCACTTCTTCCATGCGCCGATACAGGTGCTTCCCGCAATAACAACGCCAACACACGAACCAATAGCTGCAATACACATACATAAACCTGTTCCAATCATTCCTAAATCCATAATAAAATCTCCTTTTAATTATTATTGTAACGGTTCTGAACTGTTACGTTTCACTCTTCAAACGGTTCATATTTATGGCCGCTCCACGACAGGCCGATGTGGGTGGAAAATTCCAGGGTGTTAAGCCGGATGCCGTGGACGATAACGGACAATACATTCAAAATCATATTCAGGCCATGGCCGAATACCAGCACGATCACGGCAAATATAATAAAGATGAAATGTCCAAACAGCGGGTTCACCATCTCGTTGACGGTTGAGGAAATTGCCGCGCCGGCCAATCCCACCGCCCAAAGGCGGATATAAGAAACAATGTCGGAAAATACATTCACAACGCCTAACAGCATGGAGACAATATCCTTTAAGCTGTCCAGGACGGACTGCAGAATGCTTTTCTCATAATTCCCGAAAATAAAGTTCACCGCAAAGCCGACAATGACAAGGGTGATGGATATCCTGCCCACCGGAATCCCCGACACTACAAGATCCAGGCCAAATACCTCGCCGTTCACAACCATGGAGAGCACCACATAGAACATTCCGATGAGCTGCAGGATCGTTCCGATGTCGCCCAGCATTTTGGGAGAGCCCAGGTTCCCCCGCAGTGCGCTCACATGGGCGATGAGCAGATGTACCAGCGCGATTGCAAAGCAGAAAATCTGCACATTCTGGCTCGTGGTAAGCCCTGCCTGTCCGCCTGTCCAGAAGGGATACCAGATGGTATCCGAATTCACATTGGAGAGCACCGGCACAGACAGCCTTTGGAGCCATACAGGCAGCGCCTCCGGGGCCAGGCCGAACCAGGAGCAGGTGACGGTTCCCCACGCAACGGTAACCGCGCCAAACAGAAGGAGCAGCCACGCGATGGGGGCAATGGGCTGTTTTTCCCTGCGGCTCTTAATCATCAGCGCGGCCGCTATGCCGCAGATCAAGAGGCCGTAACCGCCGTCCCCGAAAATAATCCCGACGAATAGCATGATAAATATCAGGAACCAGCCGGAAATATCCGGCTCAAAATATCCCGGTACGCTTCCCAGGAAATCTGTCAGGGGATACACAAGACTGACAAATTTATTGTTCTGCAGCTTGGTCGGCGCATCATCCTCCTCTGTGGGATCCTCCGCCAAAAGCCCCCATGCATTTTCCCTTGCCATGGTCTGGAGCTTGCCCAAATCCTCCGCTGGAAGGAACCCCACGAGATACGCCACGGAAACCTTTCCGGGAGAATCTTCCGAGAGGTCCTCCTCTCCCATTCCGCTGGAATACGTCTCAAACTCGGCTTCCTTTTTCAGCGCTGCGATTGCCCGCTCCAGACTCTCTGTGTAGGCTGCCAAAGCGGCCAGCTCGTCCTTAATGCTCTGCAGCTGCCTGCCCGCATCCTCCAGCTTCCTTTTGAGCTCTCCCGTGGATACGTCCGGAAGCTTAAACCGGCTGCGCTCCAGCGCGGCCTTGACCTCCTCGCCGGACATTCCGCTGTTTTCTTTGCCGGGCGTTCCATCGCCCGATTCGACCGGCGTCCCATCGCCCGGTTCGCCGTGAGTTCCGCTCTCCAGGAGGAGGAAACGCACGATATCCTTTGTGCGCTCCAGCACAATCGCCCTGACGGCATCACCCAGCTTGTCATATTCAGCGGGACTCATCTCATGGAGAGAAAGGGCAATTCCCTTTTTCGCCAGAAATGCGAGCTCCGCGGGATCCATCTCTCCCCAGGCCTTGATTCGTTCCAGCTCCGTCCGGTACGCGGCGATATCCCCATAGCATTTCTTCTGTTCTTCTTCAAGGGACTCGATTCTCGCGGCTATGGAAAGCGCTTCCTGCGTATCCGCTTCCTTCTGGGCCATGCCCTTGGCGCCTTTATCCGCCACCGTATACCGCCCTTTTTCCAGGGAGCCGATCTGCTCCTTCAGCTCCAAAAGCCGGGGGCCTTTTCCCTCTTTGATTTCAATGTGCAAAAGCCCAAGCCTGCGCAGCTTTTTCAGCGCATCGTTTTTCTCGCCGCCAAGCACAATGAGAGAAACCTTTTTCATAGGCACAATCATGGGACTTAAACCTCCCTTCCGGCAGCCGCTTCATTCGCCTGCGCGATTTTCTTTTTCGAAATCTTCGAGCGGACGACTGCGCTGACCTGCTGATCTGCCATATAAATCGAAATCTTTTTAATATTTTCCTGTGTCTCAGGAATTTTCACCTTTTCAAACAGGTTTACCCGTTGGGATGTGGTGAGCAGTTCTTTCTGCAAGAGCCGAACCTGCTCCTCCAGCACCTCTGCTTCCAGATCCAGCTCCATGGCCTTTTCCATATGGTTGGCCGCCAGATCGACCCACAGGGGCGTCTCATACAGATCGTAATCCCCTCTGGAGAAATCCGCCCCCTCATAGGTGGGAATCGTAACGCCTGCAATATTGCCGGTTCCTTTCCGGATATTGGCAACGGTAATGATTCCCTCCGGGAATGCGTCCGCTTCGCTGAAGACAGCGATCCACTCCTCAAATTCCTTTTCAAGCGCTGTCTTCTGCTGTCTTACCGCCTTCGCATTTGCCTCAATGGCACGGATCTCGGACTGCAGCTGCTGTTTCTTGAGAGTCAGGGTAGGCAAATATCTCTGGTACATTTTTAATGCGTCTTTTTGTACCTTTAATTCATTTTTTGTCAATTTAATCTTTGCCAAGGTTCCTGCCCCTCCTTATTTTTCAGGCCAGAATTCTTCCACCAGATCTGATTTGATGCCCGTCTCATCCTTCTCAAAGCAATCCGCAAGAATCTGCCAGCCTAAATCCAGGGCATTTTCCAGGGAAAGGTTTACGGAAAGGCTCATCAGCTTGTCCTCAAACAATTTTCCATATTTGAGGAGCTTTTCGTCCCAGCGGTTCATGACAAAGCCCATGTTCTTCTTCTCAACCGTATCCTTGTAGGAAGAATACAGACGGATCATGGCGTCCATCAGCGCCCGGTGGTCCTTCCTTGTCTTGCCGTTTACATTCTGCTTCAGACGGGACAGGGAACCAAAGGGCTCGATCCGGCCGCCCTTTAAATAGTACTGGCCTTCCGTAATGTAGCCCGTGTTGTCGGGAACCGGATGGGTGACATCGTCGCCCGGCATGGTGGTCACTGCCAGGATCGTCACAGAACCGGATTTATCAAAGTCAACGGCCTTCTCATAGCGCGCCGCCAGCTGGGAGTACAGATCGCCCGGATATCCTCGGTTGGAGGGCACCTGTTCCTGGGTGATGGCGATTTCCTTCATGGCGTCGGCGTAGTTGGTCATATCGGTTAAGAGCACCAGCACATCCTTGTCCTGCAGTGCAAACTGCTCCGCAACCGCCAGGGCCATATCCGGAATCTTCATACACTCTACCGTGGGGTCGGCTGCCGTATGGATAAACATAACCGTCCGGCTCAAGGCGCCGCCCTTGGAGAGGGTTTCCTTAAAATAGAGATAGTCGTCATACTTTAATCCCATGCCGCCCAGAATGATAACGTCCGCCTCGGCCTGCATGGCAATGCGGGCCAAAAGCTGGTTGTAGGGCTCCCCGGAAATGGAGAAAATCGGAAGCTTCTGGGAGACAACCAGGGTATTAAACATGTCAATCATCGGAATGTTTGTGCGCATCATGCGGTTGGCAAGAATACGCTTCGTAGGATTTACGGAGGGCCCGCCGATGGGCTTCATATTTTCCGTCAGGGCCGGTCCCTTGTCAATGGGTTCGCCGGAGCCATTGAACACCCGTCCCAGAAGATCCTCGCTGAAGGATACCCGCATTTCCTGGCCCAGGAAGCGCACCTCGTCACCTGTGGACACGCCCTTGCCGCCGGCAAAAACCTGCAGGGAAACGAGATCGCCCTCGATTTTGTTCACCTCCGCAAGGGATTTGCCGAAGCGGGTGCTGATTGTCGCCAGCTCGTTGTTCCGAATGCCTTTGGCGCGGACCGTAATCACGTTTCCGGTAATGGATTCGATCCGGTTATATACTTTGTTCATCTTTACTCACCGCCTTTTAATAATGCTTCCGCTTCGAAGCTGCACGTTCCGCAGCCGTCCTCGTACTGCCGGTCAATCTCAGCTTCCCTGGCCCCAAAGGCCTCGCTCCCAAATTCCGTATAATTCCAGTCAATGAACCTCTGGCGCATACGGTTAAAGAAGCTTCGCGCCTCATCCTTATCGCTCAATGTATATTCTGAGCCGAGAACACGTATCAATTTATCGATCACATAGCGCTGGCGCTCTGCGCCGCAGTTTGCCTCGATCAGATCAAAGGAATTCTGCTGGAAATAAACTGCATCCAGCATCTCTTCCTTGAGGTAGACAATGTAATCCGGAAGGCTGGTCCCTTCCTCTCCGACTACCTTCATCATGGAGCCGATGTCATTTCCATGGAGCAGAATGTTCTGCAGGAATGCCGTCTTCTCAGGCGCGATCACTCCGTGGTATTTGGACCATGAGATAAGCGGGTCAATGGCCGGATACTTGCGGGCGTCCGAGCGCTCTCTGGACAGGCCGTGGAACGCGCCCACCACCTTTAAGGTGGCCTGGGTCACGGGCTCGTCGAAGTTTCCGCCTGCCGGGGAAACCGTGCCGCCGATGGTTACAGAGCCCTCGGATCCATCCGGAAGGCGCACATAGCCGGCCCGCTCATAAAATGCCGCGATGTAGGACTCCAGGTAGGCCGGGAATGCCTCTTCTCCCGGAATCTCCTCCAGACGGCCCGACATCTCGCGGAGGGCCTGGGCCCAGCGGGAGGTGGAATCCGCCAGAAGCAGCACGTGCAGTCCCATCTGGCGGTAATACTCCGCCAGCGTCACCGAGGTATACACCGAGGCCTCGCGGCTGGCAACCGGCATGGAGGACGTATTG
The DNA here is from genome assembly GCA_944384065.1 of uncultured Enterocloster sp. GTDB lineage: Bacteria > Bacillota > Clostridia > Lachnospirales > Lachnospiraceae > Enterocloster. Next base: position 5,527 of record CALWRY010000103.1, read on the forward strand.
CAGATGATAATGGTGCGCTCCATCAGGGAACGCCCTGTCTTGGGGTCAACCAGCTCGGGGAACTCCGTCAGCGTCTCCACCACCTCTCCGGCGCGCTCTCCGCAGGCAGCGATGATCACGATGTCCACATCCGCGTACTTTGAGGTTGTGTGCTGCAGCACTGTCTTTCCTGCGCCGAAGGGTCCCGGAATACAGTAGGTTCCGCCCTTTGCCACAGGGAAGAAGGAGTCGATCAGGCGTACCTTGGTCTCCATTGTCTCCGTAGGCGCCAAGCGCTCGCTGTAGCAGGTAACCGCGCGCTTCACCGGCCATTTGAAGGACATGGTAAGGGGAATCTCATTGCCCCGCTCGTCTTCGATTACCGCAATCGTCTCCCGGATGGTATATTCGCCCTTCTCCGCCACGGATTTTACCTTATAGCTTCCCAGCAGGTAAAAGGGAACAAGGATTTTATGGACAAAGGAGCCCTCCGGGACGGTTCCCACATATTCCCCGGCCTTCACCACATCGCCCGGCTTTGCAGTGGGGGTAAATTCCCATTTCTTTTCCACATCCAGCGCGTTTGTATAGATGCCGCGCTCCAAAAACCACCCGGCCTGCTCGGCCAAAAGCGGCAGGGGATTCTGCAGGCCGTCGTAAATCTGGCCCAAAAGGCCCGGCCCCAGCTCTGCGGTAAGCATGTCGCCGGTGAATGTCACCTCATCGCCGCACTGAATGCCATTTGTCATCTCGTAAACCTGTACCTGCGCTATCGTACCCCGAATACGGATAACCTCGCTTTTGAGAGAGGTGTTTCCAACCTTAACATAGCAAATCTCATTCATTGAGACATTGCCCTCAAATTGGACGGATACCATATTTCCGTTCACACCTACAACTCGTCCTATGTTTTGATTGTTTCCGGTCATTCTTTAACCTCCTGATCGCCCCCGTACATAATTGAGCCGTAAATTTTTCGATATGCGTTCTGCCCCATACCTTTATCAAATTGCTGGATCCTTAAAATAAGCTTCAGCTTCAGCGCATAATAAAACAGCGTCGATTCGCTGAAGGCATCCCCAGGGCGCAGCGTTTCCAAAAAATTCAGGCGGACGCGGGTCAAATACCGCTCTGCCTCCAAAGGATCCTCCATCTCCACCGCTTGGCGTACCGCCTGAAGCAGCTCGGCAGAAGCCTCTCCTGTCTCTCCTTCAAACGGCTTTTTCAGCTTCTCCGCACGGGCGCGGGCAAGCGCCAGACGAAATGTTTTTTCCCACCCGTTCCATTTGTCGATAAACGAATATCCCGATTTTTTGTTCTCTCTTTTTGGAACAAGCGTGAGCCCCGTCAAGGCGTTCCACGCCTTTTTCCCCAGATTGCTCTTACAGAGCTCATAAAAGCGTTCCTCTGTAATGGGCAGGGCTGTTGTTTCATTGGCAATCTCCAAAGAGGGCAGCTGTGCAATCAGATAGTATTGATTCATACATTCTCAGCCTCTTTCATCAATGATATCAGTTTTGGAGTCAGATATGCAGACAGAAGCTCTGTAACCGCTTCCGCCGAATAGTCATAATAGGCCTGTCCATCCTGAACCGAAATGCGGAATCCCTCTCCAAAGCTGTCATTGGCCTTCAATGTAACTCCTGTGCACATCCGCTCCTTCAGTCCCGCAAGCAGCTCCGTCTCAATGGAGGCCAGCTCCTTGCTTCCGATTAAAACCGAGATATCCTCAGCCTCCGTGTTCTTTGTCCAGTTTTCCACAGCCGTGAGAATCAGCTGCGGCAGAGCATCGGAAGAGAGCGCTTCCTTCACGCTGTCCCCTGTAATGACGTTAAGCTCTTTTGCAGCGCTTTCCCGGAATGAAATCAAAAGATTCCTTCCGGCCTGGCGAAGCGAATCTTCACCTGCGCGCACCGTGCGCTCATTCTGCTCTTTGGCTTCCCGCATCATCTTCTCTGCTTCTGCTTTTGCATCGGAAATGATCTTTTCAGCCTCAGCCTTTGCTGATTCCAATATGGAAGCAGCTTCCGTCTCAGCAGCTTTTACGCCATCATTTTTAATCTGATCAATGAGTTCCTGCAGTTGGATTTCCATGTACGTCATCTCCTTTCCCAATCCATCCCCTACAGTTTCGACGCATATTTGAAAATTCAAACACGCGCCGGACCAAAAGGCCGAAAATCCGCAGGGTTTCTGGATATCCCGGGGCCTTCGTGACCCCGGGCAGACGGGATAGACAAAAACATAACAATTTGTCATTCATATCCCATCTTTTTTTGGTATTTTTACACAAGATACGTCCATTATACTTCTTTTCTGAAAAGTTAGCAACTGAATTTTCCAAATTTTTTGTTTGTTTTGATATTTGTACATAACTGTACCTATGGGTTTCGGCGGCAGGAACGAATTTTCAGACACGCCCCAGCTCCGCCCGCACCTTTTCAATGGCCCGCTTTTCAATCCGGCTCACATAGGAGCGGGAAATCCCCATCACAGACGCAATCTCCCGCTGGGTGTGCTCCTTTCCCCGGTAAAGGCCGTAGCGCAGCCCCAGCACCTTCTTTTCCGTATCGCTTAAGCAGGTTTCAATCGCCTCGTACATTTCCTTTACATCCTGCTTAAAAATCATGGTATCCAGAGTCTCCTGGTTCTCTGTCTCCAGAATGTCCACCAGGCTGACTGCCTCCCCGTCCCTGTCCACCCCGATAGGCTCAAAAAGGGACACCTCTTTTGAAAATTTGCGGCTGGACCGGAGGAGCATGAGTATCTCATTCTCCACACACCGGGCCGCATAGGTGGCCAGCCGGGAGCCTTTATCCGCGTTAAAGGTATTCACCGCCTTAATAAGGCCGATGGCGCCCACGGAGAGCAAATCCTCCATATCGTAGTCGCAGCCCTGATATTTTTTTACCACATGGGCCACCAGCCGCAGGTTGTGCTCCACCAGCATATCCTTGGCCTCCTGCTCTCCCTGCTCTACCCTTTTCAGGCACTCCTTTTCTTCTTTTGGAGTCAATGGTTTGGGAAATGATTTCAAGAAAAGCCACCCTGCATAGTCTTACTTTCATTCTATGCCAGGGTGGCTTGCCAAGTGCTTTTACACTTTTACTGCTCCGCCAGAATACTGAGTTTGAGCATCACCAGAACAAAAATGTTGCTGCCATTATCGGTTTTCTCCTTTCCGGTCACCCGCCGTCTGGATCTCTCCCGACAAGGAAAACAGCCCATCCACCTTTCTGCTGTCCATGCTGTGGTTATAGGCCATGTATTCATATTCCATAATCGCTTCACTGTAGGGACACGCGCCTGTCTCTGCCTCCTCCCAGGTGTAATAATTTCCCTCCTTGTCGCAGAGGCCGGTGGCGTGAATTACCGGCACATCCTGGGACAGATCATATAGGAACTTGTTGTAGAGGGGGAGCTCCAGATTGGCCTGTTTGAGCACATAGGATGACAGATATACTGCCCCCAGCCGTCCCAAATCTAAAGAAGGCTGCTCATAGTTGCTCCAGATGATAAAGGGCGTCTCGTACCGCATCAGCCAGTTCTCGTCGGAGATCCGGCTGCCCGGAACCCCTGCGGCTTCTTCATAAAATTCACTCTCCACACTGGGCTGGTGATCCCCGAAAACCACTATCATAGTGGGCTCCTCACACTGGCTGAAATAGTGAATCAAATATTCCAGAGCTTCGTCAGACTTCTTCATCAGGGACAGGTACTGGTCCGCCTTGGGATATTTTCCCTCAAACTCCCCGGTGAGATATACTTCCTGGGGCAGTTCTTCAAAGGTTCCCTCATAGCCGCCGTGGTTCTGCATGGTCACATTGAAGATAAAAAGCTTGTCCTCGGGATTTTCCTTTGCCTCCACCTGTTCAATCAGCTTCTCGTAGTCCGCCCGGTCGCTCACGTAGGTGCGCAGCGTCCCACAGCCCTCATAGTAATCCTGGTCAAGAAATTCGTCAAAGCCAAAGTTCTCATACACCTGGTTCCGGTTCCAATTGGATCCCGGATAAGGGTGCATAGCCAGGGCGTAATAGCCCTGATCCTTTAGAGCGGTCACAAGAGACTCTGTGCCCGGCTTTACGTTAAATAGGTAGGAAATCGTATGGTTGGGCAGCATGACCATGGAATCCCCCGTGAGAAATTCAAACTCCGAGTTGCTGGTCATGGATCCGAACACCGGCATGCAGAGGCTCCCCCGGACTGTATTTTTTGTGAGGCTTCCCAGAAATGGGAAATATTCCATATTGGTGGTGAAATCCCCCGCCGCTCGCAGATCCGAGAGACTCTCGTTCATGATGCAGATGAGGTTGACCGGCTGGATGGGCCCTGCGGCGTCTTTGCCGGCACCCCCCTCCGGCGCAGCATTTTCACCGGCAGTCCCCTCCGGCGCGGCCTCGGATTTGTATTCTGCCGCCAGCTCCTCATAGATTTTCTCCACCGCTCCGGCGCTGTAGCCTGCCGGGGGCCGCCGGACAATGTAGCGGGAGGAAATGGCTGTGGACAGCACATACCCATAGTGCTGGTAGCTCTCATTCACCGCCCACATAGGAATCTCCAGATCCCAGGCCGGCACAAAATACAGGAAAAAAATCAGGCCGTAAACCGCGCTGAAGGCCCCGCAGCCCGCCCCAAGCTTTAAGCGCTTTTTCCATCCCCTCACCCGGATGGGCGCAAACCAGGCAATCACGTTCAAAAGCGCCACCGCCAGGACAGCGCCCTTCATAGCCGTGGTGAGCACGTATTTGTAGGTTCCGGACACGGTCATGGCCGTGGGCAGGGCCAGCACATCCCAGAACATCACCGGCCGCTCCCTGAAGGCCACCACGAAGGCCTCTGCCAATGAGGCGATGAGCAGAGAAATGGATATAACTGGAACCGCAATCCGGCTGCTGCCGCTGATGCCCAGGACCACCAGGTAGAGCACATAGTTCCAGCCGATGTTTAAGGCAGCCATATACCAGGGAACCGTGCCCAGATTGCCCGTCACCCACTCAAATAAAAGATAGGAAAATACCGGCGCCAGCATGAGGCACCCGTATCCCCCTATCCTTCCATATTTCTTACCGTATTCTTTTACTTTCTCTCTTGTCATTGATTGCGCCCCCGCTTGTGCAGATATCCCTAACACTTTAACACAATCCGGGCAAAGCTTCAAGCGGGAGATTTTTTCATGCCGC
>CALWRY010000104.1 GCA_944384065.1 uncultured Enterocloster sp.
GCGCCTCCTTCATTCGGCCCCAAGCTCCCACAAAGTGGAACGCACATCTGGCAGAAAGCAATTTTCAAACACGCTCTGGGCCCGGACCGGTTTTTTGCGGGGCAGCCTGTGGAGAATGGTTAAAGTATGTTAATAAAATAGTAAGTTAGATTAATGTAAAAAAATTCTGGAAAATTTATAATAAAAGCGTAACGATGTAAAAGGCGGCTGCCCCGGGCAGCTGCCGGCAAAAAGAAAAAGGAGGAGGAACTGTATGTATTGGAAAAAGTATATGGCGCCGGGACTTAGCGTGATGCTTGCCATGGCAGGGCTCATGGGGTGCTCAGGGGGAGCAGAGGAGACCACCCAGGCAGCTGCTGAGCAGACAGAGGCTGCCGCAGAGGGAGAGACAGAAGCCGCAGAGGAGACGGAGGCAGCAGCGGAATCCGGCGAGGAAAAGGTTATCACTGTGTTCCACTACATGGGCCAGTCCGTAAAGCAGGACGCGCTCCAGAAGCTGGAGGAGGCCTATATGGAGGCCAACCCGGGCGTGACCTTTGAAAATGTATTCTACAATCAGGGAACCGATTACTTCCCGCAGCTGTCCACAGCCCTGGCTTCCGGCGAGCAGCCCGACATCATCATGGGAAACCCGGCCATGTATCCGGATCTGATTGAGAACGGCTATGCCATGGATCTGTCGGAGAACGAGGTTATCAAGAACATGGGCCTAGATCAGTACGATCTGAATGATGTGTCCGCAAACGGCAAGGTATATGCGGTGCCCATCGACTTTAAGACCTCTGGAATTTTCTACAACAAGAAGATCTTTGAGGAGCAGGGACTTACAGTGCCCACCACCCGCTCCGAGTTAAAGGATGTAATTGAAAAGCTCCACGCAGCCGGCATTGATCCCTTCATCGATGTGTACGCAGAAGGATCCACCGGCGATCTGGAGACCCGCTCCACCATATGGCCCAGAGCCGTGGAGGCCGGCGATCTGGATATCTTTGAAAAATGGATGACCGGCGAGGCAAAGGTAGCGGATTATCCCTACATAGAGGAGTCCCTGTCCGTGTGGGACGACCGGATGCTCTATCCCCGGACGGACGCCATGGCCAACAACCAGGATAAATCCCTGGAGCTCTTTATCGCAGGCGAGGGCGCTATGATCTTTACCGGCAACTGGAACATCGGAGAGATCGAGGCAAAGGGCGCTGGATCCGGCTTTGAGTATGACTTCTTTGTACCGCCCATTGACGACACCGAGAATTCCGGAAAGATGGGCGTGCTGGTGGATCAGTGCTTTATGGTGAACCCCAACAGCGACGCGACGGAGGAAGCCCTTGGATTCCTTGAGTACTGGGTAACCGACGGAGCCATGATCTGGTCCGAGGGAACCATGATGCCCCTTATCACAGGCGTAAGCTCCGACAACATGCTGCCTGTAGTGAAGACCATTGCGGATATCAAGGCTTCCGGCAACTACGTTTCCCAGGGCGCCTTCACAAAGCCCATGGATACGGAATTCACCAACGCATGGCGCAAGGCCTTAATCAGCTACGCGGAGAGCGTGGTGACAGGCAATCCCATGACCCACGAGGAATGCATTGCCAACATCCAGGCACTGTTTGACGATATTATTGCCACCAGCAACTAAGAGGAGATAGGAAAATGACAAAGAGAGAACGGGTGATAGCGGCCTTTAAGGGCCAGGAGACGGATTACACACCGGTGTGCTTCTGGAAGCATGTTCCCCAGGAGCTTTGGGGGACCGATGACTTTATCAAGGCCCAGGTGGATTTTTATAAGGAAACGGATGTGGATTTTGTAAAGCTCTCTGCAGACGGGTACTTTGGGTGGCCGGATCCGGTGCTGAAAGACCTGAAGGATCCGAAGGAGCTCTACAACATGAAGCCCTTCGGGCCGGATCATCCCTTTATCAGGGGCCAGATCGACCGGACCAAGAAGGTTGTGGAGGCCCTGGGCGGGGAATGCGTAAGCCTTTACCTGATTTTCTGCCCCCTGTCCTATCTGCGTCTGGAGATCGGCTATCCCAAGATGATGGAGGTTATCCGCAAGGATCCGGAAGCAGTGAAGTACGCCTGCAATCTGATTGCCGAAGACGTAAAGCTTCTGGCGGACGGAATTATAAAGGAGTCGGGCTGCGACGGCATTTTCTACAGCGTACAGAACGCGGAGGTGAACCGCTTTACCTATGAGGAATATAGGGATTGGGTCACCCCCAGCGACAAGAAGATTCTGGATCATATCAACCGCTTAAGCTCTATGAACGCCCTGCACTGCTGCGCCTGGGAGGAAGTAAATAATCGCCTGGAGGACTGGGCGGACTATAAAACCCCGGTGGTCAGCTGGTCACGGTTCATTGACAACATGGACGTGAAGGAGGCGAAGGAGCATTTCGGGTGCGCGGTCTGGGGCGGCTTTGACAACCGTCCCGGGAGCCTCCTCTACACCGGGACCCGTGAGGAGATCGAGGCGGAGACCAGGCGCCTGATTGAGGAGAGCGGCAAAAAGGGCTATATTGTGGGCCCGGACTGCAGCATCCACGATGAGCTTCCCCTGGAGCGGATCCGCTGGGTAGTGGAAGCGGCCAGAAAGATCTGACCAGACAGTTTATGACGGCGCAAAACAGGGGCAAAACAGGCGTAGGGCTTGCCATCAAACACGCCTGCGCCCCTGTTTTCCCATTCAAAGAACTATTTCACATACAACCAACAGGAGGTTTCCATGTATATAGCGAACGAATACCAGGCCGGGGAGAACCGGTACGCGTCCATGAAATACAACCGGTGCGGAAAAAGCGGTCTGAAGCTTCCCGCCCTTTCCCTGGGACTCTGGCACAACTTTGGGAGCAAGGACAATTTTGACAATATGAAGGCCCTGTGCTTTACGGCCTTTGACAACGGCATCACCCACTTTGACCTGGCCAACAATTACGGGCCGGTGTACGGCAGCGCGGAGGAGAACTTCGGCCGCATTATGGAGCATTATTTCCGGCCCTACCGCAATGAGATGATCATCAGCACAAAGGCCGGCTATGACATGTGGGCAGGCCCTTACGGGGACGGCGGCAGCCGCAAGTACCTCATCGCCAGCCTGGACGAGTCCTTAAAGCGCATGAAGCTGGACTATGTGGATATTTTCTACCATCACCGGATGGATCCGGAGACGCCGGTGGAGGAGACCATCACGGCCCTGGATCAGATTGTGCGCAGCGGAAAGGCACTCTACGCGGGCATTTCCAACTATGACGGGGAGCACGCGGCGAAGGCCATGGAGATCGCAAAGGAGCTTCACCTGCCCTTGGTCATCAACCAGAACCGCTACAGCATTTTTGACAGGACCATTGAGAAAAACGGCCTCAAGAAATACGCGGCGGAGAGCGGAATGGGAATCATTTCCTTCAGCCCCCTGGCCCAGGGACTGCTGACCGAGAAATATTTAAAGGGCATCCCTGCGGACAGCCGCATTGCCAGGGACGGCCGCTTCCTGCACAAGGAGGATGTGACCCCCGAGAGGCTTAAGCAGATAAGAAAATTGGACGAGATCGCTAAGGACAGGGGCCAGACCCTGCCGCAGATGGCCTTGGCCTGGGTGCTGCGGGACGGCGATGTGACAAGCGTGCTCATCGGCGCATCCAAACCCGAACAGATCACGGAGAATCTGGGAATGCTTTCCAATCTTCATTTTTCTGAGGAAGAGGAGAAGGCGATTGACGCCATAAGCAGATAAGAGGAAGGAGCGGGCGGTTATGAAATCATTTCACATATCCCGGAAAAACTTAAAAACCCACGGGGAGAATCTGCTGTTTGTCCTGCCGGCCCTCTTGATTTTCGGTTTTGTGGTTGTGGTTCCCTTTATTCAGGGCATCCCCTACTCATTTACCAACTGGAAGAGCGTTATCAGCGACAACTATGACTTCGTGGGACTGAACAACTACATCACACTCATAACCAACAAATACTTTCAGGAGGCGTTTCTGCACACCTTCCACTTCACCATCATTTACCTCGTCGGGGCGAATGTGCTGGGGCTCATGCTGGCCCTCCTGCTCAACCGTTCCACCTGGTACACGAATCTGGCGAGAACCCTGGTCTTCGTGCCCTTTACCGTGGCGCTGACCAGCGGGGCTACGGTGTGGAGCTATGTGTATACGGACGTGATATCCCCGCTGTTTGACGTGATAAGCCCCCTGGGCGTGTCAAAGACGGTGATTCCGGCCATGGCAGCCATCGCGATCTGGCGCGATATGGGGTACTGTATGATGATTTACATCGCCGCCCTCCAGTCCATCCCCGGGGACTACTACGACGCGGCCAAGGTGGACGGGGCCGGCTGGTGGCAGAGGACAAAGAGGATCACCTTCCCCCTTCTGGTGCCCGCCATCATCTCCAATGTGACCCTGCTTGTGGCCTGGGGCTTAAAGTGCTTCGACTATCCCATGGCGGTGGCGAGAAATATGGACGCGGCCCAGACTGCGGCCATGTACGTGTACGACAACATATTCGGCTTCAACAAGGCGGGGCTGGGGCAGGCAGCGGCCATCATCATCACGGTGGTGCTCATGATCCTCACCTACGTCATCACGGGAGTCTGCAATAAACTGGAGGTGGAAGCGTAATGGCACTGGACAGAAAAGCGCACAACCGTTTGTTCACAGGGCTTCACATTGCCGCGTCCTTTGCGGTGATGATCCTGGTGATCTCTCCCTTTTACATAAGCCTTGTGTACGCCCTAAAGGAGAGCACGGACATTACAGTGAACCGGCTGGCCTGGCCGGAGCACCCCACGCTCAACAACTTTTTCAGGGTTATCTTTGAGAACGAGCAGTTTTTGGTGGGATATAAAAACAGCATCCTGACCACCATCCCCTCGGTGATCATCCTGATGACAGCCACCTCCATGGCGGCCTACGTCCTGGCACGCTTCAGCAACCGGTTTTACAGGGGGCTCTATCTGCTGTTTATATCAGGCATCCTGATCCCCATCCAGTGCATCATGCTCCCGCTGTACCTGAATTTTTTCAATATGGGGCTCACAAACTCCAACCTGGGGTTTGTCATCGCGAGAACGGGGCTGCAGATACCCATAAGTATCCTGGTGGTCACCAGCTTTGTGAAAACCGTGCCCCTGGATCTGGAGGAGGCGGCCAAGATTGACGGCTGCGGGCGGTTCTCCATGTTCTGGCGAATCGTATTTCCCCTGATGAAGCCGGTAAACGCCACCCAGCTGGTGCTAAACACCCTTTTTATCTGGAACGACTACACCACGGCGGTGATCCTTCTGAGAAAACCGGAGGCGAGGACGCTGATCCTGGCACAGATGGCCTACTTTAATGAATACACCTCCGAGCTGAATCTGGCCTTCGCCTTCTTCATACTGGCCATGCTCCCCATCCTCCTTCTGTATTTCTGTATGCAGAAATACATAGTGAGTGGTATAATGATGGGAGCGGTAAAAGGCTAGAAAGGAGGCCCCATGGCCATAAAGGTGATAATTGTGGACGACAACCGCAGCACAGTGCGCTCCCTGGCGCTTGGCGTAGAGTGGGAGGAGCTGGGGCTTGCGGTGGCGGGAACCGCGTATGACGGAGAGGAAGGCGCAGAGCTTATCCGGAGGGTAAAGCCGGATATCATTATCACCGATATCAGCATGCCCTGCATGGACGGGCTGACCATGGTGGAGACAGCCCTGGACGCTGTGCCGGACAGCAAAGTGATTGTGATCACCGGCTACGACAAGTTCCAATATGCCAGCCGGGCCATTAAATTGTCGGTGTTTGACTATATTTTAAAACCAATTGACGATGAAGAACTTCTGACCGCCCTGAAAAGAGCGGTCAAAAGCATTGAAAAGGACAGGGACGCGGGCAGGCAGGAGGACATTCTGCTAAGAGGCCGGCTGCTGTCAGCCCTGATGGGGGAGAAGGGAAAATGCGTCTCCGATCTGGGGCTTTCGCCGGAGGGGAATTTCTCCCACTGCGCGGTGATGATAGCTGAAACGGACGAGGGGTTCAGCCAGCCTTTTTTGCAGCGCCTGGATTTTTCCGGGCTGTTTGGGCAAAAGAAGACCGTCACCGCCCTCTTTGAGGAAAAGCTGGTGCTCTTAGCCGCAGGCGGGGAGCAGGGCTGGGAGGAGGATGTAAGGGAAGCCCAGGATTTCCTTCGGGAAAATGACAGCGGCATCCGAATCGGAGCCAGCCAGATCCACGGGATCCACTCCCCGGTAAAAGAGCTGTACCTGGAGGCCTATGAAAATATGCTCCATGCCATGGAGAAATCCCGGGAGGCTTCCGGGGGAAGGAGGGAGAACGCCGGCCGGGTAGCGGATCTCCAGGAGGAGGCGGTCCGGCTGGCAGAGCAGGCAAACGGGCTTAAGGATTACGAGGACACGCTAAACACCTTTGCGCGCTGCACCGGCGGCAGCATGATCTCCCTCCAGATTATGGCGGTGATTTACTGTACAAAAGTGATGGAGCGCTTTAAGCAGTGGGAGGACGTGCTGGAGCCCGTGATCTACAGCGCGGTGAATATCACATCCCCGGAGATGTTCGGCCTTTGGCTCAAATCTTTCTTAAAGACCCTGGACGCGGTGCGGGAGAACGGAAAAGGGGCCTCTGGCCTGGTGACGGACGCGCTCTCCTATATGAAGAGCCATGCCCTGGAAAATGTAAAGCTGGAGCAGGTGGCGGAGCAGTTTTTTGTGAGCCCCAATTACCTTTCCGCCCTCATACGCAAGGAGACTGGGGTCACCTTCCAGCAGCACATGCTTCAGAATAAAATGATGATATCCAAGCAGCTTTTAGACGACACGCGGATGCGGGTGGAGGAGATCGCTTACGCAGTGGGATATGAGAATTATGTGAGTTTCTACAATGCCTTCAAGAAAATCGAGGGTATTTCCCCCAGAGAATACAGGATGCGGAACAGGTGAGGAACATGAGAAATGCGGGAAAGCGCTTTGAAAATCTGAAATTCAGAAAAAAACTGATCCTTGTGTTCGGCCTCTCCCTGATCTTCAGCCTGACGCTGTCCCTGTTTATGCTGGCGTCCTATTTTATAAGTGTTTTGCGGCAGAACGCCCGGTCCAACCTGCGGCTTCTGACCCTGCAGGTGACGGACAACTTTGAGCGCCGCCTTTCCGACACGGAGAGCCAGCTGTTCAACATGATCAACATGTTCCAGATCCCCTCCTACATGGGCCTTATGGACGCGCAGCGGGACAGCTACGGCAGGAGAGAGCTGACCTATATGGCCAACCAGCTGGTCTCCGCCGTATCCCCCTTTGATTTTATCTATCTGGAGACAGACGGGGGATACAGCGCGGACACCCGGGAGAAACTGAGGGGCGAAAGGGAGGAAACCCTGGAGTTTGCCAAAAGTTTGGTGGCCGGGCAGACCGGGGACATGAAAAGCGGCTACCGGTGGGCCTCCGACGGCAGCGGCCACGTGTATATCCTCCACAGCGTGCGGAACATATCCTCCTTAAAGCATGAGGGGTATGTGGCGGCCCGGGTAAAGAGGAGCAGCCTGGATCTCCTGCGGTCGGAGAATCGGGAGGACGGGAGCTTTTTCCTGTTTTACAATGAAGATAAGAGCTGCATCTACCTGGGCGATCTTGAAAAAGATCTGGGAGAGCGGATAAAGGCTCAGATACTCGCGGGCCAGGGCCTGGAGGGAAACCAGAGCTGGGGACACACCAGTTATTACGTGTCGGAGCAGAGGGCCGGGGACTGGCACGTGGCGGGCATTACGCCCATGAGCGTCATAGAGAATATGCGCCGGAGCGTGATCGTGATAGGCGTTCTGGCCGGCCTTTTGTCCCTGCTTCTGGGCAGCGTGCTTATGCGCTGGCTTACCCGGAAAATCAGCCTGCAGCTGGAGGTTTTGACCAACTCCATCAACCAGGTATCCGAGGGGGGACTGGGAACCATGGCCCCGGTCTACAGCCACGACGACATCGGCGAGCTCACCGAGCACTTCAACGCCATGAACCGGCGGATATCCGCCCTCTTAAATCGGGTGGTCCAGGAGGAACGGCTGAAAAATAAGGCCAATATGGAGGCCCTGGAGTACCGCTACCGCTTCCTCCAGACTCAGATCAACCCCCACTTTATTTACAATGCGCTGGAGACTGTGAACGCCATCGCCAAGATCAACAAGGCGCCGGAGATCAGCAAGGTGATCCAGCTGATTGGCCGGTATTTCAGGGGCATCACCGCCAACTCGGACAAACAGTTTGTGCCCTTAAAGGATGCCTTTGAGTCCATCAAGGTCTACATTGAGATCTACCACTATGTGCAGGAAAACCGGCTCCTCACGGAGATTGGCTATCCGGAGGAGCTGGGCGGGGTGAAGATTCCCACCATGATACTCCAGCCCATTGTGGAAAACTGCTTTGTCCACGGCATGCCCTCGGGAAACGCCCTCTTTGTCATACGGATCAATGCGCGGGACTGCGGGGACAAGCTCTGCATCACCATTGAGGACAATGGAAAAGGCGCGGAGGCGGGGAAAAACTGCGTACAGGCCCAGCGCAAGGGGGCCCACACAGGGATTGGGCTTGCGAACATAACGGAGCGGCTGGCCCTGCTGTACGGGGATCAGGGAAGCATGACCATGGAGAGCAGCAGCTTTGGAACCACGGTTACGATATGGATACCGCTTATAAAAAATCAGATGGCGGATGCGAAAAACTAGTTGACAATACGGCGTATCTGTAGTAGACTACTAGAAGTTGTGAGAACGACTGACAGGAAAGCAGGTATCCGCCTCACCCTGGCACGAGCAAGTGACCTGGGTTCATAGATGAGAGAGTTTGTTCCGGATCCACCCTTCGGCGATGGGATCGGGCAGATTTATTTTCGTTGTATGTGAGCGGATGGCCTGTGCCGTCCGCTTTTTATGTTATGGGCGCTTTGTAGTATGCGTGCGGGCGGATATGCAGCCGGGCTCATACGCGAAAGGCGCAGTTGTCGGGCTGAGGCGGCTGCTTTCATGCCGCTGGGAACAATTATAAGTTAAGTTATGGAGGTGTACGACTATTAGCGAATTAATGATTAACGAACAGATCAGGGACAGAGAAGTACGTCTGATCGGTGTGGATGGACAGCAGCTGGGCATTATGTCCGCCAGGGAGGCTTATAAGCTGGCCCAGGAGGCGGAGTTAGATCTGGTAAAGATTGCCCCCACTGCGAAGCCGCCGGTATGTAAGATTATCGATTACGGCAAGTACCGCTACGAGATGGCCCGCAAGGAAAAGGAGGCCAGGAAGAAGCAGAAGGTAATCGATATTAAGGAAGTTCGTTTGTCGCCGAATATTGACACCAACGACTTAAACACAAAGGTCGGAGCTGCCAGAAAGTTTTTGGAAAAGGGAGACAAGGTAAAGGTCACCCTGCGTTTCAGGGGCCGTGAGATGGCGCATATGTCCAAGTCCAAGTACATTTTGGATGATTTTGCCCAGAGCCTGGCCGACATCGCGGTTGTCGACAAGCCCTCCAAGGTGGAGGGAAGGACCATGGTTATGTTTTTAACCGCAAAGAAATAACAGCGTCCAGCCGGGAAACCATTTCCCGCTGTCTGCAAATAGAAAGTCTTAAGGAGGAATTTCACAATGCCAAAGTTAAAAACCAGCAGAGCTGCAGCAAAGCGCTTTAAAAAGACAGGAACCGGTAAGTTAGTCCGCAATAAAGCTTACAAGTCTCATATCTTGACCAAGAAGTCCACCAAGAGAAAGAGAAACTTAAGAAAAGACATCGTTACCGATATCACCAATTCCAAGGTAATGAAGAAGATTTTACCATACCTGTAAGTTTAGATTGTAGAAGGAGGAATTACCGATGGCAAGAGTTAAAGGCGGTTTAAATGCGAAAAAGAAGCACAATAGAATCTTAAAGATGGCGAAGGGCTACAGAGGCGCCCGTTCCAAGCAGTACAGAATTGCAAAGCAGTCCGTTATGCGGGCTCTGGCAAACTCCTATGCGGGCCGCAAGGAGAGAAAGCGTCAGTTCCGTCAGCTGTGGATTGCCCGTATCAATGCGGCTGCCCGCATCAACGGCCTCTCCTACAGCAAGTTTATGTACGGCTTAAAGCAGGCCGGTGTGGATCTGAACCGCAAGGTTCTGTCCGACATGGCGATCAACGACGCCGAGGGCTTCGCAAAGCTGGCTGAACTGGCTAAGAGCAAGATCGCGTAAGATACTAGGATGATACAATAACGGTGCGATAGTATTTATATCTGGTACCAGTACAGCACAAGCCGTTCCCGGGGTAACGCCTGGGAGCGGTTTTCTTTTGCTCACGAAAGTGCGGCTGATGCAATGATTTTCTCAATGGGAATACCATTGGCTGGCGATGAGGCAGCCTATATTGAAAAATTCTCACATGCTTTACATCACCCCCCTCATATGCTATGATAAAGCCATCTAACAACTTCTATTTTCAGTAATTCTAAGCCCAATGGCATCGGTTCATTCGATCTGGTTCGACGGCAGTCTTTCTCTTTCCAGAACCATTCCAGGCAGAGATTTACAGAACAGGAAAAATACGGTATGATAAAAGGAGAACACGCATATGGGAAAACGGTCAGCAAAGCGAAACTACAAGGACAGTCTGTTTCGGATGGTATTCCGGGAGAAGAAGGAGCTTTTAAGCCTCTACAATGCCATCAACGGCACAAT
>CALWRY010000105.1 GCA_944384065.1 uncultured Enterocloster sp.
TGTACCCGCTTAAAGCAGGTGGATTTTTCGGAGGGGCTGGAAAAGACAGAGCATTCGGTATTTGAAAATTGTAAAGCGCTGGAGGAGCTGCATTTCCCCCAGAGCATGGTTCATATCTGCGCCAGCAGCTTTTGCGGCTGTACATCCCTAAAAAGAGTCACGGCTTCAAAAAATTTGACGTCGTTTCCGTATCGGCCCCATTACAACTCCGGGGAGGGGCTCCCGTATTTTTCGCTGGAGCCAAGCTTTCTTGCGGGAAAAGAAGCATGCCCGGAGCAGCTGTCCGGCGTTTTGTGGTGCGCGTCGGAGGAGGATTTGGCCCGCGCCGCGCTCTTCCAGACGGGGGAAGAATGGAAGAAAGCCATGGGGAGACGCCTGGAGGCAGAGCCGGAGCTTACGGATGGAATTATCAGGAATATGATTGTCCTGCTGAAGGAGGAGGGAAAGCCGGAGAAGGCTCTCTGGGAGCGGGCCGCCGCGTTTGTCCGCGCTTGGAAGGAGCAGGCGGGGGAGGAGGTCCTGGGAGCATTTTATGAGATGTGCCGGGAGGGTGCGTGTCCTGTGCTTGATGAGCTGGAGGCAAGCGCGTCTCAGGCGGAAGAAGCGGCGGATACGGTCCGGGCGGAATGTGCGGCGGATGCAGCCCAGGCGGATAGCGGAAGGGAAGAGTGAAGGGAAGCTGTTCGGCCCGCGGTCGAAAACCATGGCGGGTGCGGATGCGATTGCCGCCGCCCTGGACCGGGAAGCCCTTTTGGAATATCTGGACACGCAAATCTATGTGAAGCGCGCCCCTGGAAGAAATAAGGTAGATTTTTATATCCCGGCCTACTGCCGGTATGCAGGGGAAGAGCGGATTGAGCGGCTGATAAAACAGGGGGAAGAGTGGGAGTGGTCCAGCGGAGGAGATTACGCGGAATTTGTCCGGGAATCCCTCTATTTAAGCGGCACAAGGGCAGCGCTGCGCAGCTGTGAGAATCTGGAGGCCTATGCGGCTATGCGGGGAGGAAGCGTCCAGGACCTTCGGGATATTCTGATGACCGATATGCCTGGCCTGGATTTGGACGAGGAGGGAAAGAAGGTCTATGACCTGGGAGGACGGCAGGTGGAGGCCGTGCTGGACAATGACTTGAATATTTCCCTTTACGATACGTCCGCGGGAAAGCACGTAAAATCGCTGCCAAAGGCCGGCGCGGACCCGGAGGCCTATAAGGCGGCGAAGGCCCATCTGACGGCGATGAAGAAGGAAATTCGGAGGATTGCCGCCCAGAAGAAGGAGATGCTGTTTACGGCATTTTTGGAGGGAAGCAGACAGACCGTGAAGAGCTGGCAGACGGTTTATCTGGGAAATCCCCTGCTTCGGCGCATGGCCGGCTGGGTGGTGTGGAGCCAGGGGGGAAGGACATTTACCTTAAAGGGCAAAGAGCCCGTGGACGCCCAGGGAAATCCCATCACTCTGGGGGAGCAGCCCATTTTCCAGGCCCATCCCATGGAGATGGAAAATGAGGAGACTGCGGCGTGGCAGAATTATTTTCTCACCCGCCTTGGGGGAAAACAGCTGTATCTGCAGATGTGGGAGCCAGTGTACCGGGCGGAAGAAATTTCCCCAGACCGCTATAAGGGGATAGATATCCCTCTTAAGCGGTTTATGGACAGAAAGGCGGATGGAATCATTTATACATATGACAATAGCTATGCCGGGCTGGGCCTGGGCTTTGCGGACTGCGAGGCGGAGTGGGAGGCAGAGGGCATAAGACATGGCGGCCCGGATTTGGATGCGAAGGTGACAATCAAGGAATTCCGTTTCCCGCGGTTTACACGGAGGGTGAACCACCTGGTGGGGCTTCTCGACCGCTGGAGCCTCTCCCAGCTGATTGAGAGGGATGATGCGGCCGTGTCCAAATTGCTGGGGAAGCTGACGCTGCCTAAGGAGGAGACAGAGCAGTATCTGGAGCAGGCCATTGCGTGCGGGGCTAAGAACTGTACGGCGGCGTTATTGGAGTATAAGAATGCGCATAGGGGCGCTGTGGACCCTATGGATGCGTTTGTGCTGGACTAGGGTGTGTTTCAAAAGGAAAGGGGAAGAAAGAAATGGCAAAAAAGGAATTTGAAATCAATGCGAACGGAGAGCTGAAAAGGTACTGCGGACCTGGTGGGGATGTGGTTATTCCTGAGGATGCAGAGATAATCGGTTGGGGCGCCTTTGAGGACTGCATCGGGCTGACAAGCGTGGTGATTCCGGAGGGGGTGACGGAAATCGATGGATATGCCTTTTATAATTGCAAAAATCTGCGGCGCGTCATTCTCCCGGAGGGTTTGGAGAAAATTGGAGGCGAGGCGTTTTGGGACTGCCTTTGCCTGGAGGAGATAAATTTTCCGGACAGCCTGTTTGCGGTGGGAAGCAGTGCATTTAGAGGCTGCGTATCGCTTTGCCGGGCGGAGCTTCCGGCGGGGCTTACGGATATTGGGAAGTATGCCTTTGCCGGCTGCTGCAGCCTGGAGAGAATCCTGCTTCCAGCGGGGCTTTCAAAGCTTCCGAGCGGGCTTTTTTCGGATTGCAGCGGTCTGCGGGAGGTTATCCTGCCGGAGAAATTGACGGAGGTTTGCTATCACGCGTTTTCCGGCTGCAAAAGCCTTTCGCAGATAGAGCTTCCAAAGGGGGTGCAGACCATAGGGACCGAAGCCTTTTCCGGCTGCGGAAGTCTTGCGCAGCTGAATCTTCCCCGGGGCTTAAAAACAATCGGCACCGGCGCTTTCTGGGGATGCGCAGGGCTGACCAGCCTGACGATTCCCGGGGAGGCGCAGCTCACTCCCTTTTATATGGATGATAATCCCTTTGCCGGCTGCGCCAGCCTGGGGGAGATTCAGGTGGACCCGGAGAATCCCTACTATACGGTCCAGGGAGGAATGCTGTTTAACACGTTTAATAAAGAGAAAACCACGCTGCTTACCTGGTTTGGGAACGGGGAGCAGGCGGTTATCCCTGCCTGGGTGAAGAACATCGCGGACGGAGCCTTTGAGCGGAGGGCGAATTTAAAGGAATTTGCCGTGGAGGAGGGAAATGCCAGCTTCCGCACCGATGGCCGGACGCTGTGCCGAATGGACGGAAGCGAGGCGGCAGCCGTCGGCGCGCCGTCACGGAGGATGCGGGTTTTGGAGAAGGATGAGAGGGAGGCCAAGGAGCGGCTGGAGGAGAAGCTGGCCTGGGCAACCGAAGCGAAGAAAAGAACCGGAGCGCAGATTGCTGCGCAGGCAAGGGAAGCCGCCCTGGAGGCAGAGCGGAAGGCAGAGGAGGAGGCCTTGGAGGAGGCTGCCAGGGAGGCGGAGCGCATGGCGGCTGCGGAGAAGAAGCTGAAGGCCCAGGTAAAGAAGGGGGTTTTCATGGCTGGTTCTGATAAGCTCTGCCCGGCGGAGGACCTTATCCGGCTGATTGCAAAAAACAGCACAGCGGATTTGGATAAGCAGCATATTCCCTGGCCGCCGGAGGCTCTGGGAGCGGAGGCCGCTGCCGCCGGGCTTGACCGGGGCGCGCTTCTTTCCTTCCTGGAGGAGAAGATATTCGGCGATATGGATTTTTCCAAGAAGCGGGCGGATTTATTTATCCCTGCCTACTGCCGCTATGCCGGGGAGGAGCAGATAGAGCGGCTGATAAAGCAGGGGAAGACATGGCACAGCTGGGGAGCCTACGGGGCCAAGGGCCGCAAATATGAGAAATGCATTCAGGAGTCTCTTTACTTAAGCGATACAAAGGCGGCTATGCGGGGCTGCGAGGATTTGGATTATTACGCGGATATCCGGGATACGGATGCCCAGACGCTGCGGGATACGGTGCTGGCAGGGCTGGATTTGGATTCGGACGGGAGGATATGCTATGACCTGGGCGGGCGGCAGGTGGAAGCCGTGCTGACGGATGAGATGAAGATTTCCCTATATGACAGGACTGCGGGAAAGCCGGTGAAATCCCTGCCCAAGAAGGATGCCAGCCCGGAGGCCTACGAGGAGGCAAAGAACCGGCTTTCGGCCCTCAAAAAGGATATCAAAAAGCTTTACGCGGAGAGGCGGGGGCTCCTCTTTGAGGCATTTTTGAGCGGCAAGAGAAGGCGGCCGGCGGGATGGAAGCAGGTCTACCTGGGCAATCCTGTATTTAAGAAAATGGCGGGCCTGGTGGTATGGAGCCAGGAGGGCGTGACATTTACCATAAAGGACGGAGCGCCCGTGGACGCCTCCGGAACGCCCGTTGTCCTGGGGGAGAAGTCTATCCGTCTGACTCACCCGATGGAGATAGGGGCGGAGAAGACGGCGGCCTGGCAGAATTATTTTCTATCCAGGGGGTTAAAGCAGCTCTTTGCCCAGATGTGGGAGCCGGTGTACCGGCCGGAGGACATTCTTCCGGACCGCTATGCGAGCTATCCGATGCTTCTCCTTACCTTCCAGGGGCAGGAGCGGCACGGCATTGATTTTTCCTACGATTACAATACTTCTGAGGTTTATCTGACCTTTAAGGGCTGCCAGGCGGAGTGGAAGGCTAAGGGGGAGCTTCGGCACAACCTGGACCCGAATGCCGTGGTGACGATTGAGAGCTTTGGATTTACGCGCTATACCCGCCAGGCGAACCACATTGTGAGCCTTTTAGACAAATGGACCATCCGCCAGCGGATTAAGGAGGACGACGCCTCCATGGCCGGGATGCTGGCAGGCGTAACTCTGGCGCAGATAGAAGAGTATCTGAAGCTTTCCGTGGAAAGCCAGGCGGCAAACTGCACAGCGGCGCTGCTGGAGTATAAGAAGGAGCATTTCGGGGATGTTGACCCTATGGAGGAGTTTGTGCTGGAATGATGCATGCTCTGGAAAGGGAGCATTTGTACCATAGGACAGGGCCGGAGGATTCTCCGGCCCTGTGCCTTTCGCCCTTATTCTAAAATCTGTTTTACTCTTCCTAGGGAGATTCCCAGCTGTCTGGCGATTTCCTCCGGCGCTGTTCCCTGGGCCGACAGGCGGAGCGCCTGCTTTGCCACTTGTATGCCCTCCTGTATGCCCTCCTGCCGGCCTTCCACCCGTCCCTTTTCTACTCCAATCGATAAAATACTCATTTGCAGTTCCTCCCATTCTTCAGATTCCTTCACTTCCTGCACGATTTTATCCAGCTCTACAATTCTCGCATCCTTTACCAGAATTTCCGGTCTTATTCAGAATAACCTCCTCCACATGTACCTGAATGAGCTGCAGCTCACGTTCCTCCATGATAATGCTCAGCACATTTTGGTAGGCCTTTTTGTGCCGCATGACAGAGAGAAAGAGCGCGAAATCACTTAGATTTGTCTCCTGGGATTCCAAGAGCTTCTTTGCTTCTTTTCGGAAGCTCTCTGCAGAATCCTGTCTGCTTTTCTTATCCATTTTTTCCATCCTTTCTGTCTTCGCAGGAAGGATGACAGCCTCCCTGCTTATTTTATCTGGATATTAAGCAAAGAGTCTGTATGAGTGCCTGACGGCACAGGATAATGATTGATAGATAGAATAGATTACTAAGAAACTTTGCCTGCTTTTAGCGTAGCATAAAAATGTGAGAAAAACAAGGGCAAAACCCTGTCTTCTTTGTGCAGGACTGTGGATTTTAAGGCCTAAAGCTGGTATAATACAGCTGGACATATATTTGCAGGCAAATGGAAGGAACAATGGAGGAGCTTACTATGAGAGAGGCCCGGATACTTGAGACCGAGCGGCTGTACCTGCGCTGGATGGGGCCGGAGGATTTTCCGGCCCTGTGCCGGATTCTGCAGGATGAGGAAGTGATGTATGCTTATGAGGGGGCATTTACGGACGCAGAGGCGGAGGAGTGGCTGAATCGGCAGCTCGCCCGCTATCAGAAGTGGGGCTTTGGGCTGTGGGCCGTCATTTTAAAGGAGACGGACGAGATGATTGGCCAGTGCGGGCTTACCATGCAGCCCTGGAAGGGGGAGGAGGTGCTGGAGATTGGCTATCTCTTTGCTCGCGCCTGCTGGCATCGGGGATATGCCTCAGAGGCAGCCTGCGCCTGCAAGAGGTACGCGTTTGATGTCCTGCAGGCAGAGGAGGTCTGCTCCATCATCCGGGACACGAACACGGCCTCCCAGAGGGTTGCCCTGCGAAATGGGATGACGCGGACGGACACGTGGACAAAGCATTATAAGGGAGTGGACATGCCCCATTACCGGTATGTGGTGCGCAGAGGCGGACAGCTTTGAGCGAGGAGGAGAAGAATAATGAAGAGAAAAGCGTTTATTTTTGCAGGTATTGCGGTTTTAGCGGCAGGAGCCTTAAGCCTTCCGGCCTACGCTGCCTGGCATGAAAATGGCTATGGCTGGTGGTATGATAATGGCGACGGGACTTATCCGGTGAGCTGCTGGCAGTGGATTGACGGGAATGGTGACGGGCTGGCGGAATGCTATTGTTTTAACGAGGAGGGCTATCTTTATACCAGCACCGTGACTCCGGATGGATATGCAGTGAATCAGGATGGGGCCTGGACCGTAGACGGAGCGGTTCAGACCAAGCAGGCAGAGCAGGGGCAGCAGGCGGCAGACCTGTCGGTGACAGGCACCTACCAAAACAGTGCAACGGGTGAGACAGCGGTGTTTTCCGCCAATGCGGACGGCAGCTACCGGCTGCTGGCAGAGTGCAATGGCTATGTGATTGACTATGATATACTGGTTTATGTGGGGGATGGCATGTACACGGACCGGTGGGGATTTTTATGCACCGTAGAGAACGGAACGCTTAGCTTTGTGGCGGACGGGATGCATGTGTACAGCAGAGTGGGATAGGATTAAGCATCCTGGCAGGCTTTATACGAATGAAACTTGAGAGGTATAAGCAATGGAATACAGAATTGATGATAAAAGACTCACTGCTTCGGTATTTCTCCCATTTGTGAATCAGGTATGGCCGGGAGATTATGATATTGAAGAGACGCAGAATGCTTTATCGAAAACGACTAATATAACAGCCTATGACGGGAATCGGCTTGTCGGCTGCCTGCGCATTCTGTCAGATGGTTACTTTTTTGGAACAATTACGGAATTGCTTGTGCTTCCGGATTATCAGAAGAAGGGCATTGGAAGCCGGCTTCTCCAATTGGCAAAGGAAAATACGCCAACCATGCTGTACTTTGGCGCACAGCCGGGAATGGAAGCATTCTACGAAAAGAACGGCTGCCAGAGAAGCCTGCAGTCCTATGTCATAGAATTAGAGAAAGGTTGAGAAAATGGGCGGATTACGGGATATTCCCGGAGTTGGAAAAAATATTGAACAGGATTTAATGAATATTGGAATACGGGAGATTTCGGACCTGAAAGGAAAGAGCCCGGAGGAGTTATACCGGCAGGACTGCTTACATAAAGGCTTCCAGGAAGATATGTGCCAGCTCTATGTTTTCCGTTTGGCTGTGTATTTTGCCGAGAATGAAACCCACGAGGCGGAAAAATTAAAATGGTGGTACTGGAAAGATAAAGAATATCCGGCCAAGGAGTGAATAGCATCTGCAATCAGAAGCATTCTTTTCTGTTCAAACACCCCTCTCGTATGATATTTTCATCTATAGACTGCTCCCTGCGGAACAATCCGTGCCAGGCTGTCCAACAGTGCCAGCGTATCGACGGCAGGGGTTGTGAGCAGGGCGATACTCTTTCCATTCGGACAAAATTACCTTAAGAAAAAGATAAGACATAAGTAACACATCCTATTTCCGGCAATGCTATACTGAAAAAAGAGATAAGCGGCGAAAAGGAGGTGCGCGCCGTGATAAATGGAAGCTTTTTTATTTTCTGCATTGTTTGGATTTTATACGGAATTGCGGGCCGGTCAGGGATTATGCTTGTGCCGAAAAAATGCAGGGGATACGTATGGACCGAGGACTGGAAGCGCAGCAGGGGAACCGCGTACCTGCTGCTGGGCGTGCCCTGGCTGCTGTTCGGCCTGGTATGCCGTGTCCTTTCCCTGGACCTCGGCCGGGGAGTAACCTGTGTGATACTGCTTGTTTTGGCAGCGCCGTCATTTATCCATGGGTATGTCATCGATAGAAGGTTTAAGAGGCTGCGGGAGAAGGACTGAAGGCTGGGAGGTGGGTTTTATGAAAAAAAGGACAAGGTGCGCGGTCCTCGCCGCCGGCCTATGTGCCCTTGCGGCATCAGCCTGGGTGGTCTGGGGGCAGGCGGGCAGCCTGGGAAAGAGCCGGTCTGCGGACGTGGAGGCGGCCCAGGTGGAGGCTGCAGGCCTGGCGGGGGACGACTACGAGGGGTGGAATGCCCTCTTGGCGGAAAATGAGATTTCAGAGGACTTTCAGGAAAGCCTTGCCGGCTTTGCCTTTCAGAGCGGCAGCGCGGTGCTCTCTGAGGCGGAGGACAATGCATTTTTCAGCCCATTGAGTCTCTACTATGCCCTGGCGGTGCTGGGGACGGGAGCCGAGGGGGAGACAAAGGCCGAGCTCCTTGCGGCTCTGGGGGCGGAGGAGAAGGAGGATCTGATCCGTCAGTGCGCGGCGCTCTTTCGGCGGTACGCGTACCAGGAGGAGAGGGCTGCAGCTGAGGCAGAAGCTTATGGTGAGAGCATCCCGGACGGCTCCCTGCGCCTTGCCAATTCTCTGTGGGTATCGGAGAAAATAAAGCTGGATTCGGATTACCGAAAGACTTGCGCGGAGGATTTTTTTGCCTCCTCCCACGCGGTGGATTTTGCCGATGCGGACACGGGAAAGCGGATGGGGGAATGGATTTCGGAACAGACAAACGGGGCTCTCGCGCCCACGGTGGAGCTGTCACCGGAGACACTTCTTTCCATTCTCAATACCTTGTATTTTTACGGAGGATGGCAGGATAAATTTGATGAAAATCAGACAACGGAGGATGTCTTTTATCTGGAAAATGGCGGCGAGGTTTCGGTTCCCTTTATGAACCGGACGGACCCCATGGGAAGCTTTGCGCGCGGGGACGGATATACGGTTTCCGGCCTTTTTACGAATAATAATTGTGAGGTGCTTTTTGTCCTCCCGGACGAGGGAACAGATGTGGAAGCCCTGTTGGAGAACCCGGAGATTTTGAGGGATATTTTTGCACCGGAGGAGGGAAAATGGAGCACGGGCGAGGTCACCTGGAAGGTGCCGAAATTCTCCTTTGGCAGCCGCTTTGACCTGAAGGAAACGCTGGCGTCCATGGGCATGGAGCGCATGTTTGACAGTGAGGCGGCGGATTTTTCCGCTATGTCCTCCAGCCCGCTGTTCGTGAACCAGGTGCTGCAGGAAACCCATGTGGGCGTGGACGAGGAGGGCGTGGAGGGCGCGGCCTACACGATGATAGCCCTTACAGGGGCAGGGATGCCGGACGATACCCAGAAGGCACAGATGATATTGGACCGGCCCTTCCTCTTTGGAATACGGGACTACAGGAACGATGTGTGGCTGTTTCTCGGCGTGTGCAGGAATCCGGCGGGAGAGGAGCCTGGATATGTGGAGGTGGCATATGCCCCAAATTACGGGATATGCGGCACCGGCATGGAGTATAAGGAGATTGAGCTGGCGGGGAAGAAGGCAGATGCGGTAAAGGACATAGATGCAGGGCGCTGGGAGTATATTTTCTTTGAAGATTCGGATGTCCTGGTAAACTCCTGGAACGCGGGCAGCTGGTTTTCCAAAAACGAGGGGCAGCTGATGGAAATTTTGGATACGCTGCGGTTTTAGCCATAAACAGAGGATAAATCGGGGACAGGAGGCAGCATACATGAGACGATGGGACATGAAGAAACAGGATACGGAGAACAATGGAAAGAAGCATAGAAAGAGCCGATGGCCGGCCTGCGCCTCAGCTGCGGCGGCATCGTTCCTCCTGTGCGCCTGCGGGGGCGGGGGAGCGGCCGCGGCGGACGCCGAGGACATTTCCCTCTATGACAGAGGGCTTGCGGTGATAGATATTATGGCGGAGATGACGGAATCAGAGGCGTACATTGGGCTTACCACGGCAAACGATGGAATCCGGGCGATTATACAGAATGATTTGGCGGGGGAGCATGAGAAGCCGGAGGCGGTGTACTCTGTTTCGATTCCTGAGGAGCAGCTTTGGGCATGGTGGGACATGGCGGAAATGGAGGAAACGGGTGAAATGTCACAGGAGCTTCGGGCATTTCTCCAGCATAGAATTCTGACATCCATTCCCTCCGTGATTAACGGCATGGCCGGCGTGGAGGAGCTGGCCGCGGCGAATGCCTGTACGGCCCAGAAAACCTTCACCGTCAAAAATGAGATGGAGGACGTGACCTATCTCTATGTCTTTGAGGACGCGGCCCCGGCGGCGGTGACGTTTACGGCGGGGGAGGACGGAACGGTGTCTGCATCCGGGACATTTCTTCTGCAGGAGGAATTTTCCTGCGGGTCTGCGGCGGAGATTGAAGCATTTTTTGAGGGGATAGGAGTGGAGACAGAGGTGGGGGAGATTCTTCCGGAGGGGTGCCAATGAATTGCAGGAAGCAGTCCAAAGTCTGCCAAAACCATGGAGGGAAAATGTATGAACGAGAAACAGGGGCTGACCCCATATGAAACCAGAGAAATCCTCTTTTACAAGACTGAAAACGGAGAGGTGCGGGTGGAAATCCTACTCTTTCAGGAAAA
>CALWRY010000106.1 GCA_944384065.1 uncultured Enterocloster sp.
CCGCAGGGCCAGAACACGGGAACTTCCCCTTCCTTTATGGTCACTGGATCCCCGAAATCCGGATGGAAAAGGTCGGTTATGCCAATCATCTCCGGGTATCCGATGTGAACCGGCGCCCCGTGCACCCTGGGCATCTGCGCAGTCACCGCCACTGCTGCGGGAACCTGCCTCCAGGGGATGGGGCGCATGCTCACTACCATGTTTCCAGTGAAAGCGCCCGCCGGCTCACAGGGAATATTTGTCCTGTACATGGGGACATTGACCCCCTCCTCAATGTGGCGCACCGGAATACCGGCCTCCAGAAGCTCTGACTCAAAGGAAAAGCTGCAGCCGATGAGAAAGCTCACCAGCTCCCGTTCGTCAAAAAACTTTGCCGCATCCGTGTATTCTCCGGTGAGAACCCCATTCTCATACACCCGGTACTTGGGGATAT
The DNA here is from genome assembly GCA_944384065.1 of uncultured Enterocloster sp. Taxonomy (GTDB): domain Bacteria; phylum Bacillota; class Clostridia; order Lachnospirales; family Lachnospiraceae; genus Enterocloster. Next base: position 434 of record CALWRY010000106.1, read on the forward strand.
CCCTGGCAATATCGCTCCCTGCCCCGAACAGGCGAAAGCTCCTCTCACCCGCTTCCGCCACCTCCAGAAGCGGGCAGGATCGGGGATTTCTCTGGCAGAACAGCAAAAAATCCCAGGCCTGCTCCCTGGGGAGGGAGACTAAATTTCCCTGGGCGTATCCCCGGCACATGCCTGCCGTGGGGCCCTTAAGCTCTCCCTTTCGTATCAGCTCCCGCACCTGGCGGGGCTCCATTGTCTCATATGGGCTCATTTTTCTATCCTCCTTGCGCAGTATGCCTCCAGGCGGGCCAGGCGCTCCTCCTCACGGCGGAATATTTCGATTCCCTCCTGGGGCGTCACGGGTTTAAATCCCACTGCCTCCCCCGGCTTTAACTGGGCTAAAACCGCAATATCCGGGCGGATTACCGTCCCAATCTTCGCGTAGCCGCCCACGGTCTGATGATCCGCCAGCATGACCACCGGCTTTCCGCCTGCCGTCACCTGGACCGATCCCTCCAGAATCCCGTCCGACAAAATATCATAGGCTCCCCGGGCAGCGATGGCCTCCCCCTCCAGGCGGCAGGCCATCCGGTCGCAGTCCGCTGTCAGGCGGTATTCATTTCTCCAAAATGCATTCAGAGCTTCTCCAGTAAATGCCTCCTCCTGGGGACCGGGTACGGTCCGCAGAAGGGGAATTTTTTTATCGCCCATCCAGCGCCAGGCAGTAACCGGGGTAAAAAGATTCGGGTCCGGGGCGGGAAGCTCTCCGCCTGTCGGAAACGGCTCTGTCTCCGGATTCCCGGACCCGGCAGAAAGCACATCCCCGGCCTGCAGGGCGCGGCCCTGTAATCCGCCGGTTCTGCATTTTATATTGGTGGATCGGCTCCCCATAACCACAGGGACATCAATCCCTCCAAAGAAGGCCATATAGCCTCGCAGGCCAAAAACTGCCATCCCCGAGGAAAACACATCCCCCTTTTTTACTTGAATAGGCCGGTACATGGGAAGCGCCTCCCCATTCAGGCAAAAGCACATATCCGCCCCGGCAAGGGCAATGACTCCATCTCCCAGAAAGCGGATGGAAGGCCCCCGAAGGGTCATCTCCAGCACCGCTTTCTCCTGCCCCTTTTCGTCCGCCCGGTTACCCGCCAGCCGGTTGGCCCGGCGGAGGGAATATTTATCGCAGCAGCCGCTCTCCTGCCATCCCTTATCCCCATAGCCGCTCCGCCCCATATCCTGAACCGTGGTCAGGGGGCCGGGGGAAAGTATCTCAAGCTCCATGGAGTCCGCCTCCTTCCTGCTCCCTGCGTATACGCCCATACTCCTCCCGGCTTATGGGTACAAACCGGATGCGGTCCCCAGGCCCGTAGGGCAGGGTGCCTCCCCTTTCCGGCGAAAACAGGGTCAGAGGCGTTCTCCCGATGAGCTGCCAGCCGCCGGGGGATTCCATCGGGTAAATCCCTGTCTGCTCTCCCCCGATTCCCACGGATCCCGCAGGTATTTTTACCCGGGGAGCGGAAAGCCTCGGCGTGAAAAGCCGGGAGTCCAGGCCTCCCAGATAGGGAAAGCCAGGGAGAAAGCCCAGCATGTAAATCCGGTAGTCCCTTCCGCTGTGAATGCGGATTACCTCCTCCTCGGTGAGGCCTCCGTGGGCCGCCACAAATCCCAGATCCTCCCCGAAATCCCCGCCGTAGCACACGGGAATCTCCACCAGGCGGCCGGCGTCCGGCTCCTCCCCGGAAGATGCCGCGCCCTTTTCAGCGCCGGCCCCGGCAATGGGGGCCACTGCCGCTCCAGAAGCCCCGCTCCGGAAACGCCCTTCGCCGAAGCTCTCCCCCGCCAGGCGCTCCAGCGCCCTGTATGCCTCCTCATAATCCATGCGGAGCGCGTCATACCGGACGAGAAGGGAGACAAAGCCGGGGATGGCCTCCCCAAATCCCATCCTTTCTCCCTCCCGTTCCAGCAGGCCCTTTAAGGCCATGATACGGATATTTTTTTCCTCATCCAGAGAGCCCTTAAGGGTAAGGCACAGGGCCCCTTCCCCTGCCGGGCGGATGCAAAATTTCAGCTGTCCCGAACGGATCATCCCCGCTGCACGCCCCTCTCTGCGGCTTCAAAAAACCCCTTTTTTAGCACCGGCCCGAACCAGTGATCCGAATTATGGGAATACCGCAGGGCGTAGGCCGTGCACTGGCGCATCATGCCCACCACCCCGGTGTTCATCCGGGTATTAAATCCATCGATGCCCGGAAGCAGGGAGCCAGTCATATCGATCATGCCGCTCCTGGCCGCCACCCGCATCACCTCCGCCTCCATCTCCTCCCGGTGGAGAATGTCTATGTTCTGTTTTAAATAGGCAAGCGCCGCCATCATCCCGTAGCAGCCCCAGTCCGAGCAGGTGGCCGTGATGATGTGGTCCGTCTCCGTGGCCGCCAGAATGCCTCCCCCGCAGCCGCAGGCGCATTCTCCGGGAGCCGCAAAGGGGATATACCGGCAGATATGTTCCTTGATGGCGCCCATGCCGATCTCGTTTCCCAGGTCGCCGATGGCGATGTTTAACACGCCCATGGCCCGCAGCCGTTCCCAGAGCGCATCCTCCTTTGCCTCCAGTTCAGTCACGTCCTTTCCCACCGCATTGTGGTACACGCCCAGGGCATTGGCCCCGGGCGCTTCGATAGAAATCACAGCCTTCGGCATCACCTGGGACAGAATCGCCTCGCTCTGCGCCCCGGCCTGCCCCGCATCCTTTGTGAAGGGAATCACCCCCATGCTGAGAGGAAGCTCCATCACAGTGCGGACATCCCTGTAAATATGAAGCCCCACCACATTGGCGCATTTCTCAATGGCCTCCAGGCTGTCCTCCGGACAGATGATGATGGGCTTGGCATTGAATGCCAGCACCAGGGCCCGGCAAAGCAGCATAGAGCTCACCATGCCGTCCATCTCCGGGACCTTGTGGGGGAGGAGGACAAAGCCCGTCAGGATAAACACAGGATCATTTTCCTCAAGCTCCCCGCACAGGGCCTCCGCAGCCGCCATAGTCAGGGGCGATCCTGTGCGGGCGCGGCTTCCCGCATAAAGAATCCGGCACACCCCGTATCCCCTGGGATCCAGGGTCATAAGCGCGTCCAGGTTCTCTCCCACGTTGTATTTCTCCAGCTCATTCCGGTCCATATCCATTTCCTCCTCAGTCAAATATGCTGTTCTTTCCCGTATACTCCAGATACTCCCTTATCACCGCGTCCTGAATCCGCTTCAGTGTCACGGGATCCTTTCCCCCCGCTTTCACCCCGTCTACGGACTCGGCGTGGAGACAGAAGTTGGAGGATGAGGTGACAATGATCTCATCCGCCTGCCGCAGCTCCTCCAAGGTGAAGGGCCGCTCCATGACCTGGATTCCCAGCTCATAGCAGGCCTGTATCATATGTGTCTTGGAAATTCCCCGCAGAATCAGATTGTCGTTGGGATGGGAAATGAACACCCCGTCCTTTAGGATGGACACATTGCTGTGGGCGCACTCCGTCACGATCTCCCCCCGATGAAATACCGTCTCGTCCGCCCCCGCCCTGGCAGCCTCCTCGGAGGCCATCACCGAGGGAAGAAGGTTCAGAGTCTTGATATTGCAGTGGTAGAACCGGGTGTCCTCCCGGGTAATGAGGCGGATGGGCTGATCGGGGTCCTTCAGCTTATTGGGGCGTATCAAAATCCAGAGCTTTCCCTCCATGTCCTCGCTGTAGACGTGATTGCGCTCCGCCGCTCCCCGGGTCACCTGCCAGTACACGAAGTGGGTCTGCCCCTCCACCTGCTCCAGAAGCTCCGCAAGCAGCTTTCCCAGCGCCTCCTTCTTCATGGGAATCTTTATATCCAGAGCCGCCGCGCTGGAGTAGAACCGATCCAGGTGATCCTTTAAAAGATAGACCTTATGGTTCCCTCCCACAGTGGCGTCGTAAACCCCGTCCCCGAAAAAATGTACCCTATCGTTAAAGGGTACCTTTACCTCATCGGGCGTCCCTATTTCCCCGTCATAATATGCCAGCTCCTTCATTTTTCCTTACCTGCCTTTCTCATTTCCCGCACGCTTCCTCCGGCATGGGAACTGCAAATTTCATCTCTATACACCGCTCAATCAGGCGGACACAGTTATCCAGCCCCAGGCTGGCCGTGTCCAGGCACAGGTCGTAATTGTCCGGCCGCTTCCACTCCCTGCCTGTGTGGTAGGTGTAATAGGAGCCCCGGTATTTGTCCAGGCGGTTGATATACCGTTCGGCCTCCGCCCGCCGGATTCCCTGACGCCCCATCTCCCGGTTTACCCGAAATTCATAGGGCGCGTCCAGATAGACGGACAGCACCCGCGGCTTATCCCGCAGCACGAAATCCGCCGCCCTGCCCACGCACACGTAGGACTCCATCTCCAGAAGCTGCCGGAGAACCTTGGCCTGGTAATTGAACAGGTTCTGGTCCGACACAAAATTTCCCTTTTCCGGCGGAATCATCTCCCCGTTGTAAATCTTCCGGCTGGCCCGGTACAGAAACGTCTTTTTCGTGTTTTCATCCGCATCGGCAAAAATCTTCTCATTGATTCCGCTGTCCTCGGATGCCAGGCGCAGAAGCTTTCTGTCATACAGGTCAATGCCATAGTCCGCCGCAAGCCTTTTCCCGATATAGCTTCCGCCCCCGCTTCCGCAGGTCCGCGTGATCGCAATCGCAAAATACTCCGCCATATTCCCCTCCTATTGTCCAAGATACGCTTTTCTCACCCGGTCGTCCTTTAAAAGCTCCTTCGCCTCTCCCTCAAGGGAGATGCTTCCTGTCTCCAGGACATATGCCCTGTCGGAGATCGAGAGGGCCATCCTGGCATTCTGCTCCACCAGGAGAATGGTAATTCCCTGGCGGTTCACCTCCTGGATAATGGAAAATATTTCTTTTACCAGCAGCGGGGACAGGCCCATGGACGGCTCATCCATAAGAATCATCTTGGGATTTCCCATGAGCGCCCTCCCCACCGCCAGCATCTGCTGCTCGCCGCCGGAGAGCGTGCCCGCTAGCTGCCTGCGCCGCTCCTTCAGCCTGGGGAACCGCTCATACACCTGTTCCATCAGCTCCGCCTTGTTCTCCCCTCCGCTGAAAGCTCCCATTTCCAGGTTTTCCTCCACCGTCATCTGGGCGAAAATGTGCCTTCCCTCCGGCACATGGGCCAGGCGCAGGGTGATAATCCTGCTGGGCTCGGTCTTTCGAAGATCCGCCCCGTCAAAGAGAATTTCTCCGCTCTCCGCCTTTTTCAGCCCGGAGATCGCCCGCAGAATGGTCGTTTTTCCCGCCCCGTTGGCCCCGATCAGGGAGACGATTTCCCCTTCCTCCACGTGCATGGAGACGCCCTTGATGGCGTCCACCACGCCGTAGGACACCTTCAGATCATGAATCTCAAGCATAAACCTCCACCTCCCCGTCCTCATCTTTTCCCAGGTAGGCCTCAATCACCCGGGGATTTTTCGCGATCTCCTCCGGTGTGCCCGAGGCAATGGTGACGCCGAAATCCAGCACCTGGATGCGCTCGCAGATGCGCATGACCAGGCTCATGTCGTGCTCGATTAAAAGCACGGAAACCTTAAATGCATCCCGGATGTAGTTGATGATCTCCAAAAGCTCCTCTGTCTCCGTTGGATTCATCCCGGCTGCCGGCTCATCCAGAAGCAGAAGCTTCATATCCGTGGCCAGAGCCCTGGCAATCTCCAGGCGGCGCTGCTGGCCGTAGGGAAGATTTTGGGCCAGCTCCTCCTCCTTTCCCTCCAGGTGCACGATCCGAAGAAGCTCCTTGGCCCGCTCCCGTATCTTCGCCTCCTCCTTCCAGAACTTGGGAGTGCGGAAAATCATGGGGAACGCGCCGTAGGTCAGCTCATCGTTCATTGCCGCCTCGATATTCTCAATCACTGTCATTCTTTTGAAGAGGCGGATGTTCTGAAAGGTTCTGGCAATTCCCGCCCTCACAATCTGGTGGGTCTTTTTTCCGTCCATTCGCTCCCCATTTAAATAGAAGGACCCTTCTGTCGGCTTATACACCCCGGTAATCAGATTGAACACCGTGGTCTTTCCCGCCCCGTTGGGGCCGATTAAGCCCACCAGCTCGGATTCTCCTATTTCTATATTAAAATCATCCACTGCTTTCAGGCCTCCGAACTGGATCCCTAAGCTTTTTGCCCGAAGTACAGGTGTCTTTGCCTCCATGGACTACGCCTCCTTTCTCTGTCCCGCCCTCAGGGGAAGGACTGCCTCCCGCCGGCTGCGCAGCTGCCTAAGAAGCTTAGGCAGGGAAAATTCCCACTGCCCCAAAATCCCGCCGGGACGGAAAATCATCACCAGTATCACCACCACGGAATAGGCCAGCATGCGGAGCTGGGAGAACTGCCGCATCATCTCCGGCAGGGCGGAAAGAAACGCCGCCCCTATGACTGATCCCGTCAGAGATCCGATGCCGCCGATGATGACCTCGGAGAGAAGCTCTGCGGAATACATGAAGTTAAAATCCGTGGGAATCATGGCCGTCATGTAGTGGGCATAGATCCCGCCGCCCACTCCCGCAAAAAAGGCAGACACAGTAAAGGTGAGCACTTTATAATAGGTAACATTGATGCCGGATGCCGCCGCCGCTATGTAATCCTCCCGGATGGCCTTCACGGTCCGGCCGAACCGGCTGCGCACGTACATGTACATGATGGTCACGCAGATCACCATAATCCAGAAGGAGCGGTAAAAGCTGGACAGCTTCAGGATGCCGCTCATGGTCCGTCCGCCTCCGGTGATGTCAAAATTGCAGAAGCACACCCGGATGATTTCCGCAAAAGCCACGGTCACAATCGCCAGGTAATCTCCCCGAAGGCGCAGGGCTGGAATCCCCACAATCACGCCGGTGGCTGCCGCCGCCAGGCCTCCTGCCGCCAGGGCCACCGCAAAAAGCGCCAGATCCGGCAGCCCTTTTCCCGTGAGAAGACCGGACACAATGGCCGAGGCATAGGCCCCCACGGACACAAAGCCCGCGTGCCCCAGGGAAAACTCTCCCATGCAGCCCACCACCAGGTTCAGGGAGGCCACCATAATGATGGTGTAGCAGGCTGTGGTGCAGATGCCCATAAAGTAGGTAGTGCGGGTTCCGAATACACCGGATTCAAAAATTGCCGTCAGGAGCCCGAAGACCGCCAGCACGCCGATAAAATTAATTAAATAAGAATATTTCGGAATTTTCTTCATTTTCGCCCTCCTTAAACCTTTTCACCCACGTTCTTTCCCAGGATTCCCGAGGGCTTTACCAGAAGAATGACAATCAGTATGGTATAGGTCACTGCCTCGTACCAGCCAGGCGCGAAAAGCTTCACAAAGATTTCAATCAGCCCTACCAGGATGCCTCCCAGCATGGCTCCCGGAATCACGCCGATCCCTCCGAACACGGCCGCGATGAATGCCTTAATGCCCATCATGGAACCCATGTCGTTGGTCACCCGCGGATAGCCAGAGCAGTACATCAGGGCTGCGATGGCGGCCAGGCCGGAACCGATGGCAAAGGTGATGGTAATTACTTTATTCACATTGATGCCTGCCAGGATGGATGCGTCCGGATCCTGAGGCACGGCCCGCATGGCCTTTCCCATCCGCGTCTTTTTCACAAATATCTGAAGCCCGGCCATGATAGCGACCCCGATAAGGATGGTAAGGAGCACGTTCATGGAAAGGGTTACGCCCCACACTTTGACCGAAGGAAGATTAAAGATCTTCTGCACATTGCGGGGCCTCGCCCCAAAGAGCACCATCGCCAGGTTTTCCAGGAAAATGCTCATGGCCATGGCGGTAATCAGGGCGGACATGGATCCGGCCTTCCGCACCGGCCGGTAGGCCACGGTCTCCACCAGAACACCCACCGCCGCGCACACCGCCACTGCCCCGAACACGGACAGCCAGGCCGGCATACCCGCGCTCACCATGAGGGGAATCGTGTAAAACAGAGTGTATGCCCCAATCATGATAAAGTCGCCGTGGGCAAAATTAATCATGCGGATAATGCCGTAAACCATGGTGTAGCCCAGGGCAATCAGCGCGTAGATCGCGCCCTGATTGAGGCCGTTGATCAGGTTCTGCAAAAAGAGAGAGAATGTCATAGAACGCCTCCTTGCTGTGTATTTCCCACGGGGCGGCGGCTTATATCGCCAGAGCGTTATTTGAAAATTCATTTCCGCCATCCGTGCGCCCCCGCTTCGCGGTATCTTGCCGCCGCCCGTCCCGAGTAACGGTATTACTCCTGCTCGCCCTCAGGGGAAAGCGTCAGAAGCCATTTCACCTTGCCATCCTCATAGGTGTTGACCGCCACGGATTTCTCCGGATCCCCGTTCTCATCCAGGGTAAAGGTTCCGCCTACGCCCGTGAATGTCATGCCGGTCATGCCTTCTACCAGGGATGCCGTGTCTGTTCCGTCCCCATTCTCCGCCGCCTGCTCCAGCATGTAGATGGCGTCGTAATACAGGGCCGCGCAGCCGTTTAAGCTCTCGGTTCCATACTTCTCGGTGAATTTGCTCACAAAGTTCGCCACCGCGGGAGCTGTGTCCTCGGAGGAATAGTGGTTGGTGAAGTAGCAGTTCGCAAACTGGGCTTCCATGCCGGAGGTATCCGCGCCGTCCCAGCCGTCGCCGCCCATGATTGCTCCCTCAAATCCGGCGTCCCGCGCCGCTCCCACGAGAAGAGGAACCGTGTCCAGGAAGCAGGGATAGAACAGGAAATCCGCCCCGTTGGCCACCACCTGGGAGGCCTGGGAGGAATAGTCTGTATCGGTTGTAGTGCACTCGCCCACGTAGACCACCTCAATGCCGTTGGCCTCAGCGTTCTCAATAAAGGCATCCTTTAATCCGTTGGAGTAGTCGTCGTCATTTGCGTAAATCACAGCTGCCTTCGTCCATCCCTGTTCCGCCGCGAACTGGGCCGCCATCTTGCCCTGGTAGGGGTCAATGAAGCAGTCCCGGAAAATGGTATCTCCCTTTAAGGTGACGTCCACGTTGGTGGCTCCCGTTGCCAGAAGCAACATGTTGTCCGTGGCCGCCTGCTCGGCGATGGGGAGTGTCACAGAGGAGAAGAAGCATCCCACGATGGCCTCCGGCCCCTCGGCCATCAGGCTGTTGTAGGCGTTGATGGCCTGGCGGGAATCGCTGGCATCGTCCATCACTTTTCCGTTATTCACAATCTCAATTTTGTAGGGATAGTCACCGGAGTTGATCTCCTCCACCGCCATATCCACCGCATTCTGGGCGCCCTCCCCGTATACTGCGGAGCCGCCGGTCATGGAGCAGATTACGCCCACGCGGATTACATTGTCCTCCTCACCGGAGACTGCGCCCGCCGCTGCCTCGCCAGAAGAGCTGCCGGACGGCGCCTCACCTTCGTCTGCGGCATCCGCCTGGCTTCCCGCCGCTGCGGATGTGCCGCCCGCCGCCGCGTCCTGGGCAGAGGAACTGCAGCCGCTCATAGCCGCAGCCGTCATGGCCGCTGTCAACAGAATCCATAAACCTCTTTTTCTCATAAATCCGTCCTCCTTTTTGGTTTGCAGCGGTTTTAAGCCGCCGTTTTCTATAAAACAAAAGGAGCCGGCGGGGGTTTTCTCCCGCTGGCTCCTTTGCCCTATCAAAATCAGAAAGAGGCCCCGCGCAGCTTACGCACAGGACCTCATCGTCAGTACATCATCCAAGACACCGTCTTGAACTGCTTTATTTAATTTATGTGTGCGATTCTAGCACTATGACTGGGAAGTGTCAAGTATTTTTTTCTGAACAGCCGGCTATATAATTCTCCAGCATCTCCTGGGAGAACCCGAGAAGCCTTGCGCCCTCCTCCAGCTTTAAGGACGGGCTGTTTTTTAAAAGATTGCGCAGGCTCTCATATCGGCCTTCACTTCTTCCCTCTGCACGGCCTTTCTTTTCTCCCTCCACCAGTCCGTTTTCTCTCGCGCACTCCACCTTATCCGCAAACAACTCATTTAATGCATCACACACGGTTTCTCCCTCCTCATAAATCTTCCAATTTGCACGCACAATCAAATCCATCACCGCACTGTACAGAGGATTTCCATCTTTCCCCTTATACGCCCG
>CALWRY010000107.1 GCA_944384065.1 uncultured Enterocloster sp.
CCTTTGCGGATGCTACCCGCAAATATATCGAGGCCGGCAAGGATCAGCAGGGCAAGGGCTATGATCCCAGAAAGCTTCTGGCCCCCGGCGCGGAGGCTATCAAGGCAACGGTGAAGGAGAAGATGGAGCTCTTCGGATCCGTGGGCAAGGCGGAGTAATGCCCGCCGCCTGAACTGTTGCAAAAGACGCGATAAAAAAAGAAAAAAGTGCTTGCATTTTTCAGGGAAATGGTTTATCTTATTTTAAAGAACAAGGGTGTTCTCTTCAGGAGGAGAGAGCACCTTTTTCTGTATATGGGCAGCTGCTGCAGTAAGTCAACAAAGAGAGGATGGTAAATCAATGAGCGAAGTATTCAACCTGACGGAAGAGTTCGGCAAGAATGTGTTCAATGACGCGGTGATGCGGGACCGCCTTCCCAAAAGCGTATATAAGAAACTGAAGAAGACCATAGCGGACGGGGCGGAGCTGGATCCCAGCATCGCGGACGTGGTGGCTCACGCCATGAAGGACTGGGCCATTGAGCACGGGGCCACCCACTATACCCACTGGTTCCAGCCCCTGACAGGGGTGACGGCGGAGAAGCACGACTCCTTTATCTCCGCTCCCAGCGACGGAAAGGTAATCATGGAATTCTCCGGAAAGGAGCTCATAAAGGGCGAGCCCGACGCCTCCTCCTTCCCCTCCGGCGGCCTGCGGGCCACCTTTGAGGCCAGAGGCTATACAGTGTGGGACTGCACCTCCCCGGCATTTCTCAGGGAGGACGCCATCGGCGTGACGCTCTGCATTCCCACCTCCTTCTGCTCCTACACCGGGGAGTCCCTGGACAAGAAGACTCCGCTGCTGCGCTCCATGCAGGCCATCAATGAGCAGGCGCTCCGGATCCTGCGTCTCTTTGGAAATACAACGGCCAAGCGCGTCTCCCCCTCCGTAGGACCGGAGCAGGAATACTTTCTGGTGGATCGCCGGAAATACTTACAGCGCAAGGATCTGATTTATACGGGCCGGACGCTTTTCGGAGCCATGCCTCCCAAGGGGCAGGAGATGGAGGACCACTACTTCGGAGCCATCCGGGAGCGGGTGGGCTCCTACATGAACGATGTAAATAAGGAGCTCTGGAAGCTGGGGGTTCCGGCCAAGACCCAGCACAATGAGGTGGCCCCGGCCCAGCACGAGCTGGCTCCCATCTATGAGGGAGTCAACCAGGCAGTTGACCACAACCAGATTGTGATGGAGACCTTAAAGAAGGTGGCGGAGCGCCACGGCATGGCCTGCCTGCTCCACGAGAAACCTTTTGAAAAGGTCAATGGATCCGGCAAGCACAACAACTGGTCCCTGACAGCGGACGACGGCACCAATATGATGAATCCGGGGGATACGCCCCATGAGAACATCCAGTTTTTGCTGGTGTTAGCCTGCATCATCAAGGCCGTGGACGTACATGCGGATCTGCTGCGGGAGTCCGCTGCCGATGTGGGAAATGACCACCGTCTGGGGGCCAATGAGGCGCCGCCCGCGATTATTTCCATCTTCTTAGGTGAGCAGCTGGAGGACGTGATTGAGCAGCTGTGCGATACGGGGGAGGCCACCCATTCCAAGACAGGGGGCACCTTAAAGACCGGCGTTGACATCCTTCCGGATTTGGACAAGGACGCCACAGACCGGAACCGCACCTCCCCCTTTGCCTTTACGGGAAATAAATTCGAGTTCCGCATGGTGGGATCCTCGGACTCCATCGCTTCCCCCAATACGGTTCTCAACACCATTGTGGCGGAGGCGTTTAAGGAGGCGGCGGACCTTCTGGAGAAGGCGGACGACTTCGACATGGCGGTGCACAACCTGATCAAGGAGATGCTCACCGCCCACAAGCGGGTTGTGTTCAATGGAAACGGATATTCCGACGAGTGGGTGCAGGAGGCGGAGCGCAGAGGGCTGCCCAACATCCGTTCCATGGTGGAGGCCATTCCCGCACTTACCACGGACAAGGCGGTACGGCTCTTTGAGGAGTTCGGCGTGTTTACCAGGGCGGAGCTCAATTCGCGGGCCGAGGTGGAGTATGAGAATTATGCCAAGGCCATCAACATTGAGGCCAGAACCATGATTGACATGGCGGGCAAACAGATCATCCCGGCGGTGATCAAGTATACGACCCAGCTGGCGGCATCCATCGCCGCAGTGCGGGGAGCATGCCCGGAGGCGGATGTGAGCACCCAGACTTCCCTGCTTTTGGAGACCTCCGGCCTTTTGGCAGAGACCAAGAGTGCCCTCGCCGCGCTTGAGGAAAAGACAGCGCAGGCCGCCGGTACGGAGGGCGGCAGGATCCAGGCGGAGGCTTACCACGCATATGTGGTGCCGGCTATGGAGGCCCTGAGAACGCCGGTGGATAAGCTGGAGATGATAGTGGACAAGGATCTGTGGCCCATGCCCAGCTACGGCGATTTGATATTTGAGGTGTAAGTAAGGAAAGCACAGGATGCGGTTGTCAGGGCCGCATCCTTTTTTTGACTCTTGCAATTTTGGATCCGTGTGCTATAATGTTCATATATTTTTAGAAAGTATATTTTTTGAACAAAAAGGGGGTTACACATGGACAGATGCGGCCTTATATGCCGGACGATACTGGAGCGGCCGGATGTGACGCAGAGGGAGCTGGCCCGCTGCCTGGATGTATCTCTGGGAACAGCCCACGGACTTTTGAAGGAATGCGCGGAGCGCGGCTATATCGGTGAATCGGGACAGGGCGAGGGGAGAAAATGGGAGCTTTTGGAGGCGGGGAGAGATTACCTTAAGCCCTGCAAGGTGGACGGCGCCCTGGTTATCGCGGCGGGCTTCGGATCCCGGTTTGTACCTCTCACTTTTGAGACGCCCAAAGGGCTTTTGGAGGTTTTCGGCGAGCGGATGATTGAGCGTCAGCTGCGCCAGCTTAACGAGGCAGGGATTCATGACATCACCATTGTCGTGGGGTACCTGAAGGAGAAATTCGAATATCTCACAGACAAATTTGGTGTGAAGCTTCTCTACAACCCGGAATATAAGAATAAAAACACGCTGGCAACCATTTACCATGCCAGGGATGTGCTGCGGGGAAGAAATATGTATCTCCTCTCGTCGGACAACTGGATGCGGGAGAATATGTACCACAGCTATGAGTGCGGCGCCTGGTACAGCGCCTCCTTTCAGAAAGGGGATACCAAGGAGTGGTGCCTTTCCTTCGGCAAAAAGGGAAGGATCCAGGAGGTGACCGTGGGAGGCAGGGATCAGTGGGTGATGTACGGCCCTGCATATTTTTCCAGGGAATTCACGGCTGAGTTCCTCCCTGTGCTGGAGGGCTACTATCAGGCGCCGGGAACGGAGCAGTTTTACTGGGAGCAGGTATATATGGATATGCTCTCCGGGGAGGCCAGGCGCCGGCTGGAGAGGGAAAAACTGGTTGAGACGGTTTTGCAGGCCGGCGGCCAGGATCCGGAGAAGTGGAAAAAAATCGACATGTACGCCAACTGCCAGCCGGAGAACCAGGTGTACGAATTTGAGAATCTGGAGGAGCTGCGCTGCTTTGACGACCGCTACCAGCATCATTCGGACAATCAGGCCATGGCCCTGGTCTCCCGGGTATTCGGCATTCCGGAGAGCGAGATTCATGATTTGAAATGCCTGAAATCCGGCATGACGAACAAATCCTTTATTTTCCGGGCAAAGGGCGGTCAGTATATATGCCGGGTTCCCGGGCCGGGGACGGATCTGCTGATCAACCGAAAGCAGGAAAAGCGGGTCTACGACGCAGTGCGCCCTCTGGGAGTGACAGAGCGCGTGCTCTATATGGACGAGAACACGGGCTATAAAATATCCGAGTATTATGAGGGATCGCGCAATGCGGACGCCGGCAGCTGGGAGGATATGGAGCGGTGCATGGAGGTGCTGCGAAAGCTTCACCGGTCCGGGATCCGGGTGGAGCACCGGTTTGATATCCGGGAGCGGATAGACTTTCACGAAAAGCTGTGCCTGACCCACGGGGGAGTGCTCTTTGAGGATTATGAGAAGGTCCGGGGATGGGTAAACTGGCTGCTGGAGGAATTGGAAAAACTGGATCCCCAGGAGTGCATCTGCCATATTGACGCCAATGTGGACAATTATTTATTCCTGGAAAACGGGGAGATTCGGCTGATAGACTGGGAGTATGCGGGCATGTGCTGGCCCATCATGGATATTTCCATGTGCGCCATCTACTCCTATTACGGCGAGGAGGACACGGAGCGCCTGCTGCGGCTTTATCTTGGACGGGAGCCGGAGGCGGAGGAGCTTTTTATGGTCTATGCCTGCGCCGGATTGGGAGGCTTTCTCTGGAGCCTTTGGGCGGTCTATAAGAAAGCTCTGGGCGAGGAATTCGGGGAATACACCCTTATTATGTACCGGTACGCGAAAAAATATTATAAAAAATGTGTTTCCCTGAAGGAAAAAATAAACAGCTGTTCAGACAAGGCGTCTTCCGGACCGGATGGGATCCCGAACTGTTAGGAAAATCGTAATAAAAATTTCACCAAAAGGACAGTTCTTTGTGTTATAATCGGGATAATGCGGACGGCGGGAAAAGCCGGCGATGATTGGATGAGGAGGATGACATATGGGACGTAAGAAGTACTTTGCGGCGCTTCTGGCCGCAGGTATGGTCAGCGCGATGGCCCTGGGAACTTCGTTTACGGCGTATGCCGCTGACGGGTGGACAAAGACCGATGACAAGTGGACCTATATTTACAACGGGCAGGTCCATACGGGATGGCTCCAGACCAGCGAGGGATGGTATTACATGGATCTGGCGGACGGGCATATGACAACCGGATTTAAGCAGATCGACGGCAAGTGGTATTTCTTCCGCCCGAACGGGCTTATGGACACCGGCTGGATTTGTCCGGAGTACGGCAAGTGGTATTATCTGCTCTCCGACGGGACCATGGTTACGGGCTGGCTTAAGATTACCAGCAACGGGAACAGCGATTACTATTTCATGCGGGGCGACGGATCCATGGCCACGGGCTGGCGCGAGATGGACGGCGCCTGGTATTTCTTCCAGGACAATGGAAAGTGCGTGGTGAATTCCTGGGCGCAGATCAAGGGAGACTGGTATCTCTTTGGCACGGACGGGAAGATGATGACCGGCTGGGCCAAGGTGGATTCGGATTATTACTACCTGAACACCGATGGCCGCAGGCTTACAGGCTGGCTCACGGACAGCAACGGGAACAAGTATTATATGGATCCTGCGGACGGGAAGATGGCAGCGGGATGGAAGCAGATCGACAACGCGTGGTATTACTTTAACAACAGCAACGGCCACATGATGACCGGATGGATTGTGGTGGATGGGAAGTATTACTATCTGAACCCGACGAATGAAGGCCGGATGATTGCCGGGACAACGGCGAATATCAACGGCACGGATTATATATTTGATGCCAGCGGCGCCTGCCAGAATGCCAGCGGCGTGTCGGCCCAGACTCCGGGGACAGCCTCCACGGGCAGCGTCTCTGGCGAGAACGGCGGGCCTGGAGTCAGCGGCGGATCCGGAGTGAGCAGCGCCGCACCCGGAAGCACGGGAAGCAGCTCAGGAACCAGTCCTTCGGGAAGCAGCTCAGGATCGCTGCAGCCTGGCAGAACGGACGGTCCGGGCTGACGGATAGAGAAGCTTGTCAGTTGAATATGGGGGGTGTTGCGGCGGATGCTGATGACGCCCCCTATTTTTGTTGCTGTTTGGCTGTTGCTGGTCGAGAAAGGGAGAGAAGATGAGAAGCAGAAGATATACGAAAAGACAATGGAAGATGAGGGCCCTGGCGGGTATCCTGGGAATAAGCGTGCTGATGCCTGCCGGCACAGTTCTGGCGGCTGGCCCCGGTGAGCCGGGAGCTGCGGTGATATCCTCCGGGGGCCCGGGGGTTCAGGGGAGCCAGTCCCAGACAGGAACCTCCGCCCAGACAGACACGGGGGCCAGTCAGACAAACCCCTATGCCTGGGAGCGGGTGAACGGCGTGTATCAGATGCCTGACGGGACACCCATCACCAATGTGGTGGCCCGGGGAATCGACGTATCCCGGTGGCAGGGGGAGATCAATTGGAGCCAGGTGGCTGCGGACGATGTGTCCTTCGTGATGCTGGGAACCCGATCCAAGGGAGCGGTGGACCCCTATTTCCACAAAAATATCCAGGGGGCCGCCGCAGCCGGGGTGAAGGTAGGCGTTTACATTTATTCCCTGGCCCTCACGCCGGAGATGGCGGTGCAGGAAGCGGATTTTGTGCTGGATCTGATTCACGATTATCCGGTATCCTATCCGGTGGCCTTCGATATGGAGGATTCCACCCAGGGAGCCCTGTCAAAGGAGGAGCTGGCGGCCATTGCCAATGCTTTCTGCAGCCGGATTTCCGAAGCGGGCTACTATCCCATCATCTATGCCAATGACAATTGGCTTGCAAACAAGCTGGATATGAACCTGATGGATTACCCGGTATGGGCGGCCCGGTATTCGGCAAAGCCGGATTACCCCAATCCGGTGATGTGGCAGGCTACCAGCACTGGATCCATCAACGGAATAAGCGGAAATGTGGACATTGATTTTCAGTTTGCAGACTTTTCCAGTGTCATTCCGGCCAACACCTGGCGCACCATCAACGGGAAGACGTATTATTACCTGAA
The DNA here is from genome assembly GCA_944384065.1 of uncultured Enterocloster sp. Lineage (GTDB taxonomy): Bacteria > Bacillota > Clostridia > Lachnospirales > Lachnospiraceae > Enterocloster. The sequence goes on from CALWRY010000107.1 coordinate 6,677, forward strand.
TTACCGGAAGCAGAAGAACGCCTGGGTTCAGGACGGGCAGGACTGGTACTATATGGACGGGGAGGGCCTTGCCTCTACGGGATGGCTTGCGCTATCCGGACAGACCTACTATCTGGATGACTCCACGGGAAAAATGGTGACGGGCTGGAAGTCGGAAAACGGCAGCTGGTACTATTTCGGCGGCTCCGGCGCCATGGATACCGGCTGGATCAACGACAACGGGACCTGGTATTATGCGGGCCCGGACGGTGTGATGGCTACGGGCTGGCTGGAGGATAACGGCAGCCATTACTATCTGACAGGATCCGGGGCCATGGCTGTGGGCTGGGTGAAGGTGGACGGCAGCTGGTACTATATGGACGGCTCCGGCGCGATGCAGACCGGCTGGATCAATGACAACGGGACCTGGTATTACACGGGCCCCAACGGCGTGATGGCCACGGGCTGGCTGGAAGAGGGCGGGGCCCATTACTACCTTCGGGGCGATGGCTCCATGGCCACGGGATGGCGTGAGATGGACGGCGCCTGGTACTACTTTGACGGCTCCGGCCGCATGGCCACAGGGATCACACAGGTGAACGGCCTTCACTATTATCTGGATCCGTCCACCGGCCGCATGGCGGCGGACACGGTTTTAGACATCGGCGGGGCCAGCTATCAGGCGGACAGCCAGGGCGTCCTGACCCAGATTTCCTCCGGGGAATCCGCATCGGGCGTCCAGCCGGGAACGCCGGATGTGATTCTGACGCCGGTAGGCTGAGCGGCGGAGCGTTCGGAGAAAGGATAAGGGATGGATTTATTTGATTATATGAGGGAAAACCAGATGAAAAAGGAGGCGCCCCTGGCCTCCAGGCTCCGGCCGGGGAACCTGGACGAGGTGGTGGGGCAGCAGCACATTATTGGGAGAGGCAAACTGCTCTACCGGGCAATCAAGGCGGACAAGCTGGGCTCCCTCATCTTTTATGGGCCGCCCGGCACGGGAAAGACCACTCTGGCCAAGGTGATTGCCAATACTACCAGCGCCCGGTTCTGCCAGATGAACGCGACGACCGCCGGGAAAAAGGATATGGAGGAAGCAGTCAAAGAGGCAAAGGAGGCCCTTGGCATGTACGGGCAGAAGACCATTCTGTTCATCGACGAGATCCACCGGTTCAACAAGGGGCAGCAGGACTACCTTCTGCCCTTTGTGGAGGATGGGACGCTGATCCTCATTGGGGCGACCACGGAGAATCCCTATTTTGAGGTCAACAAGGCCCTGCTCTCCCGATCCCGCATCTTTGAGCTTAAGCCCCTGGCAAAGGAGGATATTAAGGAGCTGATCCGGCGCGCAGTCTGTGACAGAGAGCGGGGAATGGGGGCCTATGACGCGGTGATTGATGAGGATGCCGCGGATTTTCTGGCGGACGCTGCAGGAGGAGATGCCAGGGCCGCCCTGAACGCTGTGGAGCTGGGAATTCTCACAACAGACCGGGGAGCGGACGGGAAGATTCACATTGATCTGGCCGCAGCCCAGGAGTGTATTCAGAAGCGGGCAGTGGGGTATGATAAGGATGGAGACAGCCATTATGACACAATTTCCGCCTTTATTAAAAGTATGCGGGGCTCCGACCCCAACGCGGCGGTGTATTATCTGGCCCGGATGCTCTATGCGGGGGAGGATGTGAAATTTATTGCCAGGCGTATCATGATCTGCGCTGCGGAGGATGTGGGAAATGCGGATCCACAAGCCCTGACAGTGGCGGTGAGCGCCGCCCAGGCCGTGGAGCGGATTGGAATGCCGGAGGGACAGATTATCCTCTCCCAGGCGGCGGCCTACGTGGCCTGCGCCCCCAAGAGCAACGCGGCCTGCACGGCCATCAGCCGCGCCATGGAGGCTGTGGAGGAGAGGGGCGGACTTCCCGTTCCGGTCCACCTTCAGGATCGCCATTACAGCGGGGCGGCAAAGCTGGGCAGAGGGGACGGCTATAAATACGCCCACGATTATCCCAAGCATTATGTGGAGCAGCAGTATTTGCCGGACGGACTGAAAGACCGGATCTTCTATGAGCCCACGGAAAACGGGTATGAAAAAACGATACGGGAGTATATGCGGTGGATGAGGGAATAGACGCCGTCAATTATCACGGTTCAGACGGCGGGGATACCCGCCGCCTGAAGGTTACGCCAAATTATCACTTTACAATTCTATGGATTCGAGTATATAATGAAAGTGCGGCGGATATACACCGCCGCATGAATACGAGTTAGATTTGCCGGCAGCTATCTGTGCTGCTGTGTTTTTCCAGATTCGGAATCAATCCCATTTTAACGAAGAAGAACATAACGTCCCGCAGGCTGGGATGATATATGCGATTTGAATTTGAAGGAGAGAAGATATGCGAGAAAAGTTAAAGACACTTCCCCTGGCGCAGCTTAAGGAGCTTGCCAAGTCCCAGGGGATCAAAGGGATCAGCGCTATGAGAAAGGCGGAGATTATCGAGCTTTTGTGTCAGGCGGCAGAGGAAAATCCCCAGGTGAAGCCCCAGGAGGCAAAGGCGGAGGAAACGCAGCCTCAGGAGGCAAGGCCGGCAGAGCCCCAGCCCCAGGAGACAAAGGCGGCGGAGCCCAGGACGCAGGAGATGAGACCGGCGGAGCACCGGTTCCCGGAAGGCCGCAGCGAGGAGCACCGGAGCCAGGAGAGCCGTCCGCAGCGGCAGGATGCGCGCGGCGAGGGGAGAGGGACCGACATGCGCCGGGGGCCGGGAAAGCCCCATGAGAAGTACGGCCAGCAGAGAACGGTTAATTCTAAGCCTCACGGGGCAAATGGAGCGCCTGCGCCTGCCTATGGAGGGCAGACGTCCGGGGAGAGCGGAGAGGCGCGGCCCTTTAAGACAGAGGCAAAGAATGACGGCATCGGACTGACCAGCCAGGATTTGGCGGAGCTGGACAGCGGGATTGAGGCCAACGGCATCCTGGAGGTTATGCCCGACGGCTTTGGGTTCATACGGTGTGAGAATTTTCTTCCCGGGGAGAATGATGTATATGTGGCGCCCTCCCAGATCCGCCGGTTCAATCTGAAAACAGGAGATATTATTGTGGGGAACCGCCGCATCAAATCAGCTACGGAAAAGTTTGCCGCACTCCTTTATATCCGCACGGTGAACGGCTATCCCTTAAGCGTTACGGAAACCCGGCCGAATTTTGAAGATCTGACGCCCATTTTCCCCAACCAGAGGCTCCATATGGAGACGCCGGGCATGAGGACCACGGTGGCCATGCGAATTCTGGATCTTCTGGCTCCCATTGGAAAGGGGCAGAGAGGCATGATTGTCTCCCCGCCCAAGGCAGGAAAGACAACGCTCTTAAAGCAGGTGGCCAAGGCCATTACCACCAATCACCCGGACATGCATCTGATTATTCTCCTGATCGACGAGCGCCCGGAGGAGGTGACGGATATCCGGGAGGCCATTGTAGGGCCAAACGTCGAGGTGATTTATTCTACCTTTGACGAGCTGCCGGAGCGCCATAAGCGGGTGTCGGAGATGGTGACGGAGCGGGCCAAGCGCCTGGTGGAGCACGGAAGAGATGTGATTATCCTTCTGGACAGCATTACACGTCTGGCCAGGGCCTACAACCTGACGGTTCCCCCCAGCGGACGGACC
>CALWRY010000108.1 GCA_944384065.1 uncultured Enterocloster sp.
AGATTGCCCCCGCTCATTCCCAGCACCTGCCGGTGGAACAGGCCGTCTATATAATCCGGGCCGCATTTAAATGCCTGGGGAGAAAGCCCCCTGCGCCGGGCCGCCTCCAGCAGACCGCAGACAAATATGGTTTTTCCGCTTCCGCTCTTTGGCGAGGCGATCATACATCCTGCCATTCAATCTCCTCCCAATCCGCATCCGTCCCCTGCATCACGGCCACAAACACCGGGCTTGCGCCCTTAAGCATATGGCTGGAGCCCACGGTCTGAACCTCAGAAGCCGCCAGCTGTACCATGCGGGCCTCCTTAAACCCGTACTCCCGCATACAGGAGAGGATCTCCCCCGCAGTCTCCAGGGTGATGGCTGTTGCCGCGATGCGCACCTGGGGATTTGCCCGCACCAGCCAGTCCACAATCTCCCGGAAGCGCCCGGCGCTTCCGCCGATAAATGCATGGGTAGGCGTCTCCAGCTCCTCCATGGCCTCCGGGGCCTCCCCTTCCACCAGATGGAATCCGGGCCAGGATCCCAAAAACTTTCTCCTGTTGGCCTCCACAAGGCTCAGAGCCTCCCCATCCTTCTCAATGGCATATACCTGGCCGTCCCCGCAGAGGCTGCGGATCCTCCGCCCCATCTCCACGGCCACGGATCCCGTGCCCGCTCCGATATCATAGCACACGGCGTCCCTGCCGATGCGCAGAAACTCCAGGACGGTCCGGCGCACCGCCGCCTTTGTCATAGGCGTGCCTCCCCGGATAAACTCCCCATCCTCCAGCCAAATCTCCGGGTAGAGGGCGTCCTCCCCGGCCTGAGGATTTTCGATCAGCATACAGCAGAGGCCTCCGAAGGGCCTGGCTTCATCCTCCATGATCAGCTCCGCCGGTGTCATTTCCCAGGCGATCCGCTCATCCTCATAGGAAAAATTCTCCCCGGCCCACACTGTCACATTTCCCAGGCCCTCGGCCACCAGCTCCCGGCACAGTTTTGCCGCATCCCCCGGCTCCCCCAGGATCACAAAACAGCTCCTGTATTTCCTTACATTGGAGGCAGCGTCCGCATCCCGCCCGTGAAGGCTGAAGGAATGCACATCCTGCCAGCTCTTTCCAAGCCTGGCGCAGAAATAGGACAGACTGGAAATTCCTGGTATGTATTCCACATCCCAGCCCTCCCTGGCAAAGGCCCTGCCCGCCGCCTCCGCGCCGCTGTAAAAGCCGGTGTCTCCGGAGAGCACAAGGGCGGCCTGGGCCCACCGGAAGGATTTAAGCCACGCAGTCATATCGCTGGGCCGGTAGGATGTGAGCGTGGGCTTTCCGGCGGCAAGCTCCTTTACGCTGTCCAAAATCCTTCCGGCTCCCATCACGGCCTCCGCCTGTCTTAAGCACTCCGTCCCTTCCTCCGTCAGCTGGCCCCAGCCTCCCATACCAACGCCCACCAGGTAGACTACCGGCCGCTCCTTCTCATAATTGTCCTTTTCCATGGTTCCTCCACTCCCTTGCGCGCTCCATTATCTCGTCCACAGAGAAGCCTGTCTCCTTGGGCCTCTCCACCACTGCCAAAACGGCCCCGGCCCGGGCTGCCGCCCGGCGCTTTTCCTCAAAGCCGCCCTGGGCCCCTCCGTCCTTTGTCACCAGTATCCCGCAGGAAAATTCCTTTAACAGGGCATAGTTCAATTCCTCGGAAAATGGCCCCTGCATGGCAATCACGTGCCGCCCCTCATACCCCAGGCTGCGGCAAATTTTAAGAGAATCCTCCAGGGGAAGCACCCGGACGTACAGCCTCTCCCGGTCCACCCCGGAAAACATTGCCAGATCCCTGCTTCCCGTGGTGAGAAGGATATTCCCCTCGGTTCCCGCAAGCCACTGGGCCGCCTCTTTCATTCCCGGAAAAAGGATCCGCCTCTCGCCGGCAAGAGTTTTCTTCCCTGCCGGGAATGTTTCACCCGTCAGGTGTTCCTCCCCCTCCGGTGCGTTCTCCTCCGCCCCTGCCTCCCGCAGGCACCGCAGAAGGGGAATTCCCCGGGCCGCGCAGGCATTTCGGATATTAGCCCGCAGCCTGACTGCATAGGGGTGGGCGGCGTCAATCACCAGCCCGATCCCCTCTTCGGAAAATACAGCCTCCATTTCCCCCCTGTCCAGACGCCCGGCCCGGATCCGCATATTCCGCCCTGCACCCGCCAGGAGACCGGCCCCGTATTCCGTGGCCACAAAAACAATTCCCTGAAAGCCCTCTCTCTCCAGCCGCTCCGCCAGAACCCGTCCCTCCGTGGTCCCGCCGAAAACCGCCAGGCCATCAGCCCTCATGATCCGTCCCCTTTATGCGGTATCCTCTGGGCGTCACCATAAAGCCGCCGATGCGCTGCGTTTTCGAATTGCCGATAAACACAGTGGTAAACATGTCCGCAGACTGGCTGCAAAGCTCCCCAAGGGTGAGGATCCTTACGGACTGGCCCTCCCGTCCCGCCCGGGCCGCCAGTCCGCAGACTGTGTCCGGATCCCGGTATTTTAAAATCCGCTCGCAGGCCTGCCGCAGATAGTCCGGCCTGCCCTTGCTGGCCGGATTGTAGAGGCAGATGACAAAATCCGCCTGGGCCGCAGCCTCCACCCGGTTCCAGATGTCCTCAAGGGGCGTCAGGCGGTCGCTGAGGCTCAGCACCGCGAAATCTCCCGTCAGCGGAGCGCCCAAAAGCGCGCCGCAGCTGGAGGCCGCCGTCACCCCGCTGACCACCTCCACACGGACGCCGGGATATTCCTGCGCCAGGGACAGAGCCAGGCCGGCCAGGCCGTAAATCTGGGGATCCCCGCTGCACACAAGAGCCGTGTCCTTCCCCTGGCTGGCACAGGCAAGGGCCAGGCGGCAGCGCTCCTCCTCCCTGGTCATTCCCGATGTGATATACTCCTTTCCCGGAAATTCCTCCCGCACCAGATCCACATACACGGAATACCCGGCAATCACCCGGCACTGCTCCAGCACCCTCCGGGCCTTCCCCGTCATCTGCTCCGGAGAGCCCGGCCCGATGCCCACCACATAGAGCGTGCCCCGGCCCGCCTCCCGGCGCCTGTCTTTTTCCTGGGCTCTCTCTTTTTCGCGCAGTTCTGCGCCGCCGTCTGCCCACGCCTCCTGGCTGGCCTGCCGGAAGCCAGTGGAAAACTGCGGATCATAGAGCTTTGACCGTTCCCAGCCCTTCTGGGCCACCGCGTCCCCCACCAGGATCAGGGCATGGCGGCGGATCCCCGCCTCCTTGCCGGTCCTGGCAAGCTCCCCAAGGCTGCACCGGATCACCTTCTCATCCGGCCAGGTCGCCTTGTATACAATGGCTGCCGGCGTATCCCCCGGATATCCCCCTTCCATCAGCTCCCGCTCCAGCTTTCCCAGCATCCCGGCGCTCAAAAAAATAGCCATGGCCGCCCGGTGGGCCGCAAAGCTGCGGATGGACTCCCGCTCCGGAACCGGCGTCCGCCCTGCCATCCGTGTGATAACCAGGCTCTGGGAAATGCCCGGAAGAGTATACTCCATCCGGGCCGCCGCCGCAGCCCCGCAAAAAGAGCTCACCCCCGGACAGATGTCATAGGGAATGTTCCTGGCGTCCATCCAGTCCATCTGCTCCCGGATCGCCCCGTACAGGGAGGGATCCCCGGTGTGGAGGCGGACGGTAACATCCCCCCTGGCCTCCGCCTCCTCAATCACCCCCATCACTTCCTCCAGGGTCATCCTCCCGCTGTCATAGAGCCGGACTCCCGGCCCCGTCTCCTTTAAAAGCTCCCGGTTCACCAGGGTTCCCGCGTAGATAACCACGTCCGCCTTCCGCAGAAGATTGAGCCCGCGCACCGTAATCAAATCCGGAGCCCCCGGCCCCGCTCCCACAATATGCACCATCTCTTGATTCCTCTCTCCCTAATTCAGATATACCTCTTCTGTCCGGTCCCGCTGCATCCGTCCGGCCTGCTTTCGTCCCCTAAGCATCCGCACAGCCCTGCTTTAGTCTCGCAAGCATCCCCCCGGCCCCCGGCGTCATCCCTAGAATTCCTCTCTCATTTGTGAAAACAATGGCTTCCGCCCCCAGGCCGTCCCCCGCCCTTTGGCTCAGATAAAAAGCCATCCGTCCCATAATCCGCTCCATGGTCCTCTCCTTAAGCCCCGGCTGCGTCTCCAGGAGCGCCAGCCCCTGATCCACGGTAACTGCCTGGAGTATCTGCTCTGTCAGATCCGGATCCGCCCCGCAGGCCGATCCCCAGGCCCCAAGGATCTCCATCCGTCCGTCCGCCGTCCGGGAATGGGTATCCATGATCCCCGCCGCTGTTTTGATAAGCTTTCCCGCGTGTCCAACAAAAAGAATCTCCTTCACGCCCTCTTCCCGGGCCATATCCAGAGTGTCCCCTATGTAATTGCTGCAGATCACAACCTGCTCCCGGCACACCCCAAGCTCCTCCAGAAACCGCTCTCCATAGTTTCCCAGGGCGGCGGCCACACGCCCATTTGACGCCATGGATTTCTGCCTAAGCTCCAGGCGGATCGTGTCCAAAAGGGCCCTCCGGCTCATGGGCTCCACAATCCCGCTTGTGCCCAGGATAGAAATTCCTCCCTCGATTCCCAGCCTGGGATTAAATGTCCTTCCGGCAGCCGCCGCCCCCTGGGGTGAAAAAATCTCAATCCACAGCCTGCCTAAAAAGCCTGCCTCCCGGCACACCCGGGCCACCTGGGCAAATATCATCTCCCTCGGAATCGGGTTAATGGCTGGTTCTCCCACTTTACAGCTAAGTCCTGGCTTTGTAATCCTTCCAATCCCCACTCCTCCGGATAAATACAGAGAAATTCCTTCTTCTATTTGTTCATAGTCCCCACCCGTTCCCGTTTTTGACACCCGGGCGCAGATGAGGATCCCGTCCGTCACATCCGGGTCGTCCCCTGCGTCTTTTCGGATCCCGCAGGAGGCCCAGCCCGGCCCAAACTCCCAGGCTTCCACCGGGAGGCTCAGCTTGTCCCCCCTGGGAACCGTGACAGCCGCCTCCCCGCTTTTCACTCCCGCAAGCAGGAACCGGGCCGCCGCCTGGGCCGCCCCTGCAGCGCAGGTTCCCGTAGTATATCCCTGCCGGAGAGCGCCTGCTCTCCCTGGCGCGTATGTATCTTCCTCTCTCATTCCCGTCCCTTTCCGCATACCAAAGGAGTATACCGTAACCGTTCAGACGGCGGGTAAACAGGGGCAAAAGCAGGTGTCAAGCTTGCTTGTAAACATGGTTTTGCCCCTGTTTACACATCGGACTAGGCACCCTTTGGGGTATGCCCGCCGTCTGAACTGTCACAGTATACCACATCTTGTCCTCTTTCTCAATCACCCGCCGCAGTCTCATCATCCGCCGCGATGGCCGCAGTGATTCCCTCCCCCGCCTGCTTTCCCAGGATAAGCCTGCCGCCCCCGGCGCAGGCAGCCCGCTCGCACACATTTCCCACGCCCACGGTTTTTTGCACAAACCCGGATTCAGAAAAATGTCCCTCCACCTGCCCCAGCTCCCCGGCGCTGTAAAAGCGAAGTTCGCAGTCCAATACCTCCGCCAGCCGGCAGATAGCCTCCTCCTCCCTCTTGCAGTCAATGGTGGCCACCGCCTTCACTCCGGCCAAATCCAGATTTTCCCTGTGAAAAATTTCCCGGATCCGCCCCAGAAGCGCCTTTGGATCCGTTCCCCGCCTGCATCCAACTCCCAGCACCAGCCGCCGGGGGATCAGGCGCAGGGCTTTGAGCGAGACATTTGCCCTGGCTGTGATCCATATATTGTGCCGGCGCGGGTAAGGCACGCAGCCCGGCGGAAGCCCCTTCCCGGCCCCTCCCGCAGCCAGGTCGTCAAAATACCCCACTTCCTCCCCGGCTAAAAGGGCGGCGGAGATCGCCTTCGCCTCCTCCCGATCCGTGATAACGAGTCCATGTTCCACGGCAAATTTATCCACGGCAAATACCTGGTTCACGTCCGTAGCCGTTGTGATCACCGGCTCGGCCCCTGTAAACGCGGCCAGGCGGCAGGCCAGCTCATTGGCTCCGCCCACATGGCCGGAAAGCAGGGGGATGGCGAATCTGCCGGCCTCGTCCATCACCACTACCGGCGGATCCGTCATTTTATCGCGGAGCCAGGGGGCAATGGCCCGGACCGCTATCCCTGTGGCCCCCACAAAAATCATCCCCCGCTTTTCCGCAAACATTCCCTTTGCCCACTGTGCGGCCCCTTCTTCCCGGACCTCCATCCCCTCCTCCTGCCAGTTAGGCAAAAGAAAGGGCCGGGGAATCCAGGCCCTGACGTCCTCTCCCTCTCCCTTCAGAGAATGAAACAGCCTGCGGCAGAGCGCAGCTCCCCTGGCTGTAAAACAGGTAATTCCAAGCTTCATCCATTTCTCCCGCAAAAGCCGGGCAGGCTGGCGTTCCGCCAGCTGCGGCCTGCTTTCTTAATAGCAATTTAAATGCATTTTACCGTACCATTATAATCCATCTTGCATGATTTGCAAACAGGCGGATCATACAAAGTGCTCACAACAAAAAAGGCGCCGGATCCACCCAAAGGCAGATCCGGCGTCCCCGCATCGCGCGTTAGGACTCGTCCGCAAATTCCAGATATGCTCCCTTCATCGGGGAGGCTGCGTGCTCGCTAAACAGCCGCAGCACACCGCTTTTATACTTACGTTCGCGGCGTTTCCACTTTTCCCGGCGCTCGGCCAAAACAGCCTCCACCTCCTTTGGAGAGCGCTTCTCTCCCTTGATTCCCACGATCTCCAGGCGGCGCTCAAAAACATTGATATAGATCAGATCCCCTTCCTCCACCAGGGCAATGGGGCCTCCGTCCGCAGCCTCCGGGCTGCAGTGGCCAATGACTGGCCCGGTGGAGGCGCCGGAAAAGCGCCCGTCCGTGATGAGCGCAATGCTGCGCCCCAGCTCTTCATCTGAGCTTATGGCCTCGGAAGTGTAAAACATCTCCGGCATTCCGCTTCCCCTGGGCCCTTCGTACCGGATCAGAACCGCGTCCCCTTTCTGCACCCGGTGGCGGAGAACCGCGTCCAGGCATTCCTCCTCGCTGTCAAAGGGTCTGGCATAAAGCGTTGCTTCGAACATTTCTTTCGGGCAGGCAGTGTGCTTGATCACTGCGCCTTCCGGCGCCAGGTTGCCCTTTAAAACGGCGATGCTTCCTTCCGTGCCAATCGCTCTGTCATAGGGCCGGATAATATCTTCTCTGCGCAGGGATATTCCATGCCTCTTATTGGCGGCGTCCAGCCACTCCCGGCACTTCTCATAGAAGCCCTCCCGCTTCAGTTCCTCCAGATTTTCGCCCAATGTTTTTCCCGTCACGGTCATTGCATCTAAATGCAGCATAGGCTTAATCTCTTCCATGATCGCGGGCACGCCGCCGGCATAGTAAAAGAACTCCGCCGGCCACCGCCCTGCCGGGCGCACATCCAAAAGATAATGGGCGCCCCGGTGCAGCCGGTCAAATGTATCTCCTGTAATCTCTATCCCGTATTCATGGGCCAGGGCAGGGATGTGCAGCAGCGCGTTGGTGCTTCCGGAGATTGCGGCGTGGACGAGAATTGCATTTTCAAAGCTGTCCATTGTCACGATATCGGAGGGCTTTAAACCGGCCAAAGCCAGCCGCACAGCATGGCGGCCGGCACGGTATGCATATTCCAGAAGGTCGGGGCTGGTGGCCGGAAGCAGCGCGCTGCCCGGAAGCGCCAGGCCTAAGGCCTCCGCCATGATCTGCATGGTGGAGGCGGTTCCGATAAAGCTGCATGCCCCGCAGCTGGGGCAGGCATTGCATTTCGCCCAGTTAAAGGTATCTTCGTCAATCTCCCCCCGCTCATAGCGGGCACTGTACATTCCCAGCTGCTCCAGCGTTAAGAGCTTCGGGCCAGCGCTCATCGTGCCGCCGGTCACCACAAGACCGGGCACATTTACCCGCGCCATGCCCATCAGATTCCCCGGCATGCCCTTGTCGCAGCTGGAGAGAAACACGCCGCCGTCAAAAGGCGTCGCCTTCTCGTGGATCTCAATCATATTTGCAATGATCTCCCGGCTCACCAGGCTGTAGTTGATGCCGTCCGTCCCCTGGCTCTCCCCATCGCAGATATCCGTACAGAAATAGCGCGCCCCCCGGCCGCCTTCGTCCGCTACTCCGCGCCAGACCTCAGCTACCAGCTTATCCAGATGGCCGCTGCCGGGATGGCTGTCTCCAAAGGTGCTCTCAATCAGGATCTGGGGCTTGGAGAGATCCTCCTTTTTCCAGCCGGTTCCCAGCCGGAGCGGATCCAGCTCCGGGGCAAGTTTTCTCATTTTTTGACTCGTCAATTCCATACATTTACACCTGCTTTGCAATTAATTTTATACCCTTTTGCGCGAAGCGCACCCGCCCCGCAGGGGCATGCATTGCGGGATGCCCCTGCGGGTATACCCATCACAATATAACACGCGCAAGTTGTCCGATCAAGTTGTTCGGCATACGTTCTACTTTTCGCTCTTAATATCCGCATTCTCTTGTGATTTTCTAATTTAATATTGTGCATATCTTACATTTTTGATTTTTTTCTGCTTTCAAATCACAAAATTAGTCAGACTAATTTTATACATACCCGCGGGGCATACCGTAATGCATGCCCCTTCGGGGCGGGTGCGCTTACGCGCGAAAAGGTTAAAAAAGAGAGCGCGAACGTTCTCTCGTCTGCTCTCCCTTCCGTCAGTTTTTTTCCTGCGTCTCCTTAATATCCTTTATGAGATTCCGATTGTAGGCAATGTGCATGGTCATAGCCGCCCGGGCTCCAATCGGATCGTGCTCTGCAATCGCCTTTGCAATGGCCCGGTGGGTTGTAATCGTTTCCTGCGCCAGCTGTTTATGGGTGATGTTGACAAACATCAGCACAGCCGTCTCAATAATCGATACCAGCTGTTCAACCACTTTATTTTTGCTGCACAGGGCAATGTGCGTGTGAAAGTCAATATCGGACTGAATATAATACCGGCCGCTCCGTATGCGCGCCTCCGTGTCGTCGCATTTATCCATCAGCACCCGTATTTCCTCCTCCGTAGCATTGTGGGCGGCCAGCTCCGCAATCCCCGGCTCCAGTATCATGCGCAGGTCGACCAGATCCAGAGCCAGCGAAACCTTATCCTCTGCGCTGCGCAAGTTTAAGGGATCCAAATCCGACGGCACAGCATCCCGCACATAGGTGCCGGACCCCCGCCGCGTTTCCAGGACGCCTCGGGACACAAGAAGCTTCACCGCCTCCCGGATTGTGCTGCGTCCCACGCCGAAGCGATCCGCCAGCTGGAACTCGTTGGGGAGTCGGTCTCCCTTCTTCAGCTCCTGCTGCGTAATATACTCATAAATCTGTTCCTCCGCCTGCTCTGCCAACAGCGTTTGACGGATGCCTGTAAATCCCCGCGCCATATCTGCCTGTGCTCCGGCCGCCATCTTTTTCGGCCGCCGTCTTCCTCCTCAGTCTTATCTTAGCATGGGCAGACGCGCATTGCAATACGGCAAAACAGCAGCCTGCGCTCCGCCTTCCTCTCCCCCTAGTTTTCTCCTCTTTCTCCCTGGGCTTCCGCCTGCATCTCCCGCTTCTTCTTTGTCATTATGCCGCCGATCCGACCGCTCTCCTTGGCGGTCAGGCTCCTCCAGCCTCCCTCCATCACCTTGGAATCCAGGCCCAGTTCCTGGGCGATCTCAAACTTCAATTTTTCCTGGGGACTCAGCTCCCTCGGATCAAACTTGCCGTCTTTTTTCTTTCCCATAAAACAATCTCCTTTTTGTTAATAGCAGTTCATTTATCAGGGGAAAGTATATCCTATTATTTACAACTTATTCCAAATTTCCTTGATTTTTGAAAATTTATATACTATACTATAAATATACTGAAAAGATAAACCGGACTGCGGTCCTCTTTTGTTTTTTAAAACGAAAGGATTCCCTTGAATATAGCGATTATTG
>CALWRY010000109.1 GCA_944384065.1 uncultured Enterocloster sp.
GCCTACGGGGCCATGGCCAGCATGGTGGGCATTGGTTGCAACATCCTCCTGTTTCTGGCGAAGATGGCCATCGGCCTTCTGGCCAACAGTATCTCCGTGATGGCGGACGCCTTCAACAACCTGTCGGATGCGGCCTCCTCCATTGTGGGCTTTGTGGGGGTGAAAATGGCCCAGAAGCCGGCGGATGACGACCATCCCTTCGGCCACGGGCGGATTGAATACATAGCGGCCTTTATCGTGGCGTTTTTGGTCCTCCAGGTGGGATTTTCCCTCTTTACAGGCTCTGTGGAGAAGATTTTCCACCCGGATGACCTCACCTTTAAATGGGTGTCCGTTCTGGTGCTGGGCCTGTCCGTGGGAGTGAAGCTGTGGCTTTCCCTCTTTAACCGGAGGCTTGGGAAGCGCATCAACTCCAAGGTGATGTTAGCCACCTCGGCGGACGCCCTGGGGGATGCGGCGGCCACCTCGGCGGCTATTTTTTCCATGCTGGTGTACGGGATTTTCGGGTGGAACATCGACGCGGTGGTGGGCCTGGCGGTTTCCGTGGTGGTTATGCTGGCGGGCATCAATATCGCGAAGGACACCCTGGCCCCCCTTATCGGGGAGGCCATTGACCCGGAGCTCTACGAGCAGATCACCAATTTCGTGGAGGGATTTGACGGGATTGTGGGGACCCATGACCTGATTGTGCACAATTACGGCCCCTCCAAGAGCATGGCCTCCATCCACGCGGAGGTGCCCAATGACTGCGATCTGGAGGAAACCCACGAGATCATCGACCGGATTGAGCGGGAGGCGGCCCGGCGCTTCGGCCTGCTCCTTGTCATCCATATGGATCCGGTGGAGACCCGCGACCAGAGGGTGATTGAGTTCAAGGCCATGGTGGAGGATGTGATTGAAAAAATGGACAGCCGCCTGAGCATTCATGATTTCCGCATGGTGGACAGCAGGGAAAATATTAACCTGATTTTCGATTTGGTGGCTCCGCGGGAATATAAAGGGGCGGATGTGGGCAAGCTGAAAGCAGAGGTCAGCAGCCAGGTGCGCCGGAGGGATAAGCGCTGTACCTGCGTGATTACGGTGGAGAACAGCTTTCTGTCGGAAAATCACCACGAGAAGTAACCGTTTATCCGCCGTTTGAACGGTTACCACGAGAAATGGATGCAGGCTTTCCCGCACCGGAAAGCTTGGGATGCGAGAAGCGCGGGTGCGCCCCGCCGGAAAGAGGTGCGGGATGGGACATGCTCAGATATATGAAAAGGATACGGCGGCGGAACGCCGCCGGGAGGCGCTCATAAGGGCTGTGGGCCAGGGGGACCGGGACGCATTTTACCGGTTTTACCAGGACACGGCCCGTTCTCTTTACAGTTATATTCTCTCCCTCACGGGGAATCCACAGGAGGCGGAGGACGTGATGCAGGAGACGTATCTGACTCTCTGGACCAGGGCGGCCTCCTATGTGCCCCAGGGCAAGCCCATGGCCTGGCTCTTTACGATTGCGAAAAATCTCTGCTTTATGCGCTTTCGGGAGCGGAAAAATCAGGCGGATGTGGGCCTAGAGGAGTGGGAGAGCCGGGAGGAGGGCGCCTGCTGGGAGCCCCTGGAGCAGGCGGCTGAGCGCAGGGTCCTGCTGGACGCCCTGGGACGCATCGGCGCAAAGGAGCGCCAGATTGTGCTTCTTCACGCCGCCGCAGGCATGAAGCACCGGGAGGTGGCCCGGACGCTCAAGATGCCCTTGTCCACGGAGCTCTCCAAATACAACCGCTCCATGAAGAAGCTGCAGGGGATACTGGCGGAGATGGGGGAGGCGGGCACCTAGTCCGATGCGTAAACAGGGGCGAAAACAGATGGGAAGCATTAACGAAAAATTACCTTGACACAGGGGGATACGTCATGGTAAAATTATACAAAATAAAGTGCCGAAGAGACATGAGAGCGGGCGGTGCTGTGCGTGGTGCGCAGCCCCCGCTCTTTACGTTTGAGAAAAAATTAACAATTATTTTTGCTGGTTTAGGCTGGCAGGAACAATTGTGCCGAACGTGCGTCGAAGCGGCCCTCAGGAGGAGAGAATAT
Organism: uncultured Enterocloster sp.; assembly: GCA_944384065.1. GTDB lineage: Bacteria > Bacillota > Clostridia > Lachnospirales > Lachnospiraceae > Enterocloster. The sequence goes on from CALWRY010000109.1 coordinate 2,074, forward strand.
GGGAAAATATGTGATTGCTTTGGACCAGGGAACCACCAGCTCACGCTGCATCCTGTTTGACAGGGAGGGGAATATATGCAGCGTGGCCCAGAAGGAGTTTACGCAGATTTACCCCCAGCCGGGCTGGGTGGAGCACAACCCCATGGAAATATGGTCCTCCCAGCTGGCAGTGGCCATGGAAGCCATGGGAAAGATTGGCGCCCATTACAGCGATATCGCGGCCATCGGCATCACCAACCAGCGGGAGACGACTATTGTCTGGGATAAGGATACCGGGGAGCCGGTGTACAATGCCATTGTCTGGCAGTGCCGCAGGACGGCGGACCGGATTGAGCAGCTGAAGGCGGACGGCTGGGAGGAGAAGATACGGGAGCGCACCGGCCTCATTCCCGACGCTTATTTCTCCGGAAGCAAGATCGCGTGGATCCTGGATCACGTGGAGGGAGCCAGGGAGCGGGCGGAGCAGGGGGAGCTCCTCTTTGGCACAGTGGACACCTGGCTGATCTGGAACCTGACCAAGGGATGCATTCACGTGACGGATTATACCAATGCGTCCCGGACCATGCTGTTTGATATCCATAAGATGTGCTGGGATGATGAAATTCTGGATTATTTCCGGATCCCCAAGTCCATGCTGCCGGATGTGAAGCCCTCCAGCTGCGTCTACGGCTATACATCCTCGGATGTGATGGGAGGCAAGATCCCCATCGCCGGGGCTGCGGGGGATCAGCAGTCGGCTCTCTTCGGCCAGTGCTGCTTTGCCCCCGGCGAGGTGAAGAATACATACGGAACGGGCTGCTTCCTTCTGATGAACACGGGAAATCAGGCAGTGAATTCGGAGGGCGGGCTTCTCACCACCATTGCGGCCAGCTGCCGGGATGAGGTGAATTATGCCCTGGAGGGCAGCGTGTTCGTGGCCGGTGCGGCGGTTCAGTGGCTCCGGGACGAGATGCGCATGGTGCGCACCGCAGGCCAGACCGAGGAATACTGCACCGCAGTGGAGGACACCGGCGGCGTGTACGTGGTGCCGGCATTTGCGGGACTGGGGGCGCCCTACTGGGATCAGTATGCCAGGGGAACCATTGTGGGAGTGACCCGGGGAACCAGCAAGGAGCAGTTTATCCGCGCCACAGTGGAGTCCATGGCCTACCAGGTTCAGGATCTGATCGCGGCCATGCAGCAGGACTCCGGCATTCCCTTAAAGCAGCTCAAGGTGGACGGCGGCGCAAGCGCAAACAACTTCCTGATGCAGTTCCAGGCGGATATTCTGGGCTCCACCATTGTGCGGCCGGAGTGCATCGAGACGACGGCTCTGGGAGCCGCCTATCTGGCGGGACTGGCTGTGGGCTACTGGAAGGATAAGGAGGAGATCTGCCGGAACTGGAAGGCGGATCGGACCTTTGAGAGCGCCATGGACGGGGAGAGACGCCAAGAACTTATAAAGGGCTGGAAGCGGGCAGTGAAGTGCGCCCTGTACTGGTCCAAGGAGGAAGACTGAGCTGCTGCAAAATTGCCTGAAAATATCTTGACAGTCCCCAGAAAATTGTGGTAGCATAAAGACAACCGAATAGAGAACCTTTGAGACGAGAGAGTAAGGGAATTTCGGCAGCGGGAGCTGTCTGGTTTCCTTACTCTTTTTTATTTGGGTGTGTCTGAACCGTTATGAATTTTCACACACACCCCGGAATGGAGGAGGAGACATGAAGGAACTTAGGTACGATGTGGCAGTCATCGGCGCCGGGGTTACAGGCTGCGCGGCGGCGAGGGAGCTTTCCCGGTGGAATCTTGCGGTCTGTGTGGCGGAGCGGGAGGAGGATGTGTGCTCCGGCACATCCAAGGCCAACAGCGCCATTGTCCATGCAGGCTTTGACGCGGAGCCGGGCTCCCTTAAGGCGCGGTTTAACGTGGAGGGGAACCGGATGATGGAGGAGCTCTCGAAAGAGCTGGATTTTGAGTTTAAGAGAAATGGCTCTCTGGTGCTCTCCTTTGACCCGGAGGCCCACCCCGCCCTGGAGGCGCTGTATGAGAAGGGGCAGGCCAACGGGGTGGAAGGCCTGCGGATTATCTCCGGGGATGAGGCCCGGCAGATGGAGCCCAACCTGACGGATGCGGTGGCGGAAGCTCTCTACGCGCCCACAGGCGGGATTGTCTGCCCCTTTGGCCTGACCATCGCTCTGGCGGAGAATGCCTGCGACAACGGGGTGGAGTTCCTGTTCAATACCGGGATACAGGACATCCGGAGGGAGAACGGGGAATATGTTCTCGAGGCTGCGGACTGCCGGATCCGGGCGGCCATCGTGGTGAACGCGGCCGGCGTCTACGCGGATGTGTTCCACAACATGGTCAGCGAAAAGAAGCTGCACATCACACCCAGGAAGGGAGACTACTGCCTGCTGGATAAGGAGGCGGGAGGACACGTGTCCCACACCATTTTCCAGCTCCCCACCGCCATGGGCAAGGGGATCCTGGTGACGCCCACGGTTCACGGGAACCTGCTCACCGGCCCAACGGCCAAGGATATTGAGGACAAGGAGGGCACAGCCACCACGGCGGCGGAGCTGGCGGAGATCACGGCGAAGGCGGCCTTAAGCGTCAAGAATATTCCCTTCCGGCAGGTGATCACCTCCTTCTGCGGCCTGCGTGCCCATGAGGATTCGGATGATTTTGTCATCGGCGAGGCTGCGGACGCGCCGGGCTTCTTCGACGCGGCGGGCATTGAGTCCCCGGGACTTTCCAGCGCGCCTGCCATCGGCGCGTACCTGGCGGAGCAGATTGCGGCAAAGACAGGCGCCTCCCGGAAGGAGAACTGGAACGGCCGGAGGAAGGGCATTGTCCGGGCGGCGGAGCTGAGCTTTGAGGAGCGGGCGGCCCTTATCAAGGAGCGGCCGGAGTACGGGACCATCATCTGCCGCTGCGAGGGCGTCAGCGAGGGAGAGATTATGGACGCCATCAACCGCACCCTGGGCGCTGTGTCCTTAGACGGCATCAAGCGCCGGGTGCGCCAGGGCATGGGCCGGTGCCAGGCGGGCTTCTGTACGCCCAGGACCATGGAAATCCTGGCCAGAGAGCGGGGAATGAAGATGGAGGATATTTGCAAAAATAGTTCCGGCTCCAATATGCTGGCCGGCGGGAATGAGGAGGGCAGGTAAGATGACAGAGCATGAGATTGTAATTGTTGGCGGCGGCCCTGCGGGCCTGGCGGCAGCTGTGGCGGCAAAGCGGGCAGGCGCATCGGACATCCTGATTCTGGAGCGTGACGGGCGTCTGGGCGGTATTCTGAACCAGTGCATCCACAATGGCTTCGGCCTCCACACCTTTAAGGAGGAGCTTACCGGCCCGGAGTACGCGGCCCGGTACATTGCCATGGCGAAGGAGGAGAAGATTCCCTATAAGCTTGACACCATGGTGATTGACATCAGCGGGGACAAGGTGGTGACAGCCATCAACCGGGAGGACGGGCTGTTTTCCGTGAAGGCAAAGGCCGTGATTCTGGCCATGGGCTGCAGGGAGCGGCCCAGAGGGGCATTGAATATCCCCGGCTACCGCCCGGCGGGCATCTACTCCGCAGGGACGGCCCAGCGCCTGATGAATATTGAGGGATTTTCCGTGGGCCGGGAGGTGGTCATCCTGGGAAGCGGGGACATCGGCCTCATCATGGCCCGGCGCATGACGCTGGAGGGCGCCAAGGTCAAGGTGGTGGCGGAGCTCATGCCCTACTCCGGCGGCCTCAAGAGAAATATTGTCCAGTGCCTGGACGACTACGGCATCCCGCTGAAGCTGAGCCATACCGTGGTGGATATCCAGGGAAAGAAGCGGGTGACGGGCATCACCCTGGCCCAGGTGGGGCCGGACAGAAAGCCCATTCCCGGTACGGAGGAGCACTACAGCTGCGACACCCTGCTGCTGTCCGTGGGCCTGATTCCGGAAAATGAGCTCTCCCGGGGCATGGGCGTTTCCATGAGCCCTGTGACCTCCGGGCCGGAGGTGAACGACCAGCTGGAGACCAGCCGGGAGGGCGTGTTTGCCTGCGGAAATGTGCTCCACGTCCATGACCTGGTGGACTATGTATCCGAGGAGGCTTCCCTGGCCGGAGCCAATGCGGCGGCTTACGTAAAACGGGGAGAGAATGGGGACGCCGGACACCGGGTCAGCCTGCGGGCGGAGAACGGCGTGCGCTACACGGTTCCCCAGACCATGGATGTGAACCATATGCGGGATGCGGTTACGGTGCGCTTCCGGGTGGCTGATGTGTACAAGGACCGTTTTATCGCGGTGTACTATGACGGCGTCCAGGTGATGAAGCGCAAAAAGAAGGTGCTGGCTCCCGGGGAGATGGAGCAGGTGGTTTTGAAGAAGGACAGCTTTGCGGATTATCCGGACTTAAAGGAAATCGTGATTCGGACGGAGGTGGAGTGAGATGACAGTGAGAGAGCTGATTTGCATCGGGTGCCCCTTGGGATGCCCCCTGACAGTGCGCATGGAGGGCGATGACATCCAGGTGAGCGGAAATACCTGTAAGCGGGGCGAGGATTACGCCAAGAAGGAGGTGCTCCACCCTGCCAGAACCGTGACCTCCAGCGTGCGCGTACTGGGCGGGGAGCTGGAGATGGTGTCCGTGAAGACAAAGACGGATATTCCCAAGGACAAGATATTTGCGGTGATGGAGGCCATTCACGGGGTGAAGGCCCAGGCGCCGGTACATATCGGGGATGTGATTATCCCGGACTGCGCGGGAACCGGGGTGCCGGTGGTGGCCACCAAGGATGTGGAGCGCGCGTAGATTGGTCGTACCGGTTTGCCGCCGTCTGTTACAGCTGATAAGTCGGGAGGGCTTTATGCCCTCCTGCTTCCATTTTTTGCAAGATGGGAGTACAATTAGGATGTGCGCTCCGGATGAGCGGCGCTAGGGGCATCTGCCTGTATGGACGGCGCCAGAGGTATCAGCCTGGATGAACGGCGCCAAGGGGTATGCCCGGACAGAAAAACGCAAGGGAAGATAAGGAGAGTGCGGTATCATGCGGATAATGGTCATTCTGGACGATTCGCCTGTGATCGCGGCGGTGAAAAATGACGAGGGGCTGGCCCACTGCCTGGAGTCGGAATGTCAGATGGTTTTTATACTATACGGCAGCGTGTGCAGCGTGGCTGACATTGTGGGGCGGATTAAAGAGAAGGGGAAGCTGGCCATTGTCCATGTGGATTTGACCGCTGGCTTAAGCTCCAAGGAGATAGCGGTGGACTTTGTCCGCCAGCACACCCGGGCGGACGGGATTATCAGCACTAAGCCCCAGCTGGTCAAGCACGCCATGGAGATGGGCCTTCTGGGGGTCCAGCGGACTTTTATCATTGACTCCATGGCGCTGTCCACGACCCGGAAGCAGATTGACGCCTTCCGGCCGGATCTGGTGGAGGTGATGCCGGGGATTATGCCGAGGATTTTGAAGGAGATTCGGGGCTATACGGATATTCCCCTGATTGCAGGCGGGCTTATCTCCGACAAGAAGGATGTGATGGCGGCCCTATCCGCCGGGGCGGACGGGATTTCCACCACCAATGAGGGGCTTTGGCTGGCTTAGAGTGTGTCTGCCGGGGGCCTTCTCTGGTGAAAGAGCAGGAGGAGCCCGCCGTAGCAGAGGCTGATAACCCCCATGCCGAACACAGCGGTGAGAAAATCCGGCACCGCAGATGAGAGGCGGATGCGCTCCGGGATGGCCAGGTAGAGGCCGATGGAGAGGATGAGGAGCAGCGAAGGTTTTATAAGCATGTTCACGCCGTCCCAGGAGAAGGCGGCCAGGCGCCGGACAAGGAGACAGCAGAGAAAGGCCAGAACCAGCTCGCTTGCCAGCATTCCCCACAGGTATCCCAGGATGCCGAAGGAGGGAATGGCGAAAACCACGAAGGCAAGGCGGATGACCATGGCGGCCACATTCAGGAGAAAGGTGGCGGAGGTCCTTCCCAGGCCATTTAAGATGCTGCCCATGGTGGAGGCCAGGTACATGAAGGGGCAGAGCCAGGACAGGGCGGCGATGAAGAACCCCGCGTCCGGGTCGTGAAATACGCTTTCGCCCAGCTGGCCGCCGAACAGGGTGAAGAGGCCGATGCAGAGGATGCCCATGTAGCAGCTGTAGCGCAGGGACATGGACACCATGGCGCCGATGCGGCGTTCATTTTGCTGCGCCCGGGCCTGGGCGGCGCAGGGCAGCAGGAGTACGGCCATGGAGTTTGTGATGGCGGAGGGAAAGAGCACAAAGGGAAGAGCCATGCTGGTGAACACGCCGTAGATGGACAGGGCTTCGGAGTTGGTGAGGCCGAAGGCCTCCAGCTTGTTGGGGATCCAGATGGCTTCGGCGCTTCCCAGGAGGTTTAGGAGCAGGCGGTTCCCCATGAGGGGGAGGGCCAGGGCCATGAGCGGGGCGGCTGTCTTAGGGAAGGAGAGCCGGTCCTTTTTTTGTGCCGTGCTGTCAGGCGGAAAGAAGCCCAGGCAGATCAAGGTGAAGCCTGCGGAGGCCATTTCCCCGATCAGATGGCCGTAGACGGCCAGGGAGACGGTGATGGGCCTCCCCTCCTCCATCCATATGCTGGCCATGAGGAAGACAGCGCCCATGCGGATGACCTGCTCCGCCACCTGGGAGAAGGCGGGGATGCGGGACTTCTGGGAGCCATAATAATAGCCGTTGATGCAGGCGTGCAGGGCCGCAAAGGGCACGGAGAAGGCCATGATGGGGAGAAATGGGGCGCACCTGGGCTCCATGAGCACCCGCTCGGCCAGGAAGGGGGCCTGGGCGGCGATGATCCAGGACAGAAGGAAGGAGAGGGCCAGTGAGATCACAAGGCCTGTCTTGAAGGCCGCCCTTCCCCTCTGGGGATGGGAGGCTATGTACTGGGACAGGGCGGTCTGGATGGATCCGGCGCAGAGGGCAAAGCAGATGGAGAACAGGGGATGGACCATGTTGTAGAGGCCCAGCCCCTCCGCGCCCACTGTCCGGGACATGAAAATGCGGTAAAAAAAGCCCAAGACCCGGCAGATGAGGCCGGTGGAGGTCAAAAGAAGGGTGCCGGTCAGGAAGGCCCTCCGGCCGGGTGTGAGGCTTGTGCCTGTAAGAGCGCTGAATAGGGAAAATGATTTCATAGTCTGTCCGCCGCCTAAGCTGCTGCAGGGGAATTACTGAAAGTATATGAGCGGCGGGGCGGCGGTATGCAGCGGTTTTATACCGTAAAACTTACATATTCTATACATTTCTGAAAAATCTTCGCAGAAACCATACAGAGCATTTACATAAAAAATGCACAAGTTTGATAGAAATATAGTGTGCGTTATAATAAAATAATTCACGTAGTTTTCAAAATTCATCAAAAAATCCACAATAATAGAGAAAAATGCTCCAGAAAACAGGAGAATATGCCTATGAGAAGGAAAATCGCCACAATCATATTTTTTGCTGTTTGCTGCGCCGCTTTCTCCGTACAGGCATCCGCATAGTAATTAAAGAGCTGACAGAGCGGGCTGGATGTGATGTTCGCCATCGACAGCAGCGGGTCCATGGTCTCCAATGACCCCGGGCGGATGGGGATGTCTATGGTGAAGGCCTTCGTGGATACTGTACATATCGAAGATATCCGCATTGGCTTTGTCTCCTACAGCGATGCCATCGGACAGACGGTTTCCCCGGTCTCCATCGCGGATCCGGCAGCCAGGGAGACTCTGAAGGTC
>CALWRY010000110.1 GCA_944384065.1 uncultured Enterocloster sp.
AAACCAGACTGCTTCTTTATAGGAATCTTCAGGGTTTCGCATACTGTTTAATGTTCTGTTTTCAAAGGACTGTGTTGCTGTCTCTCGCGGACAGCTCATATATGTTATCACAAGCCATTCCGTTTGTCAACAACTTTTTTTGTTTTTTAATTTTTTCTTTGCTGTCGGCTGACAGCTAAATTAGAATACCATGATGTGCCATTTCTGTCAAGGACTATTTTAAATTTTTTTCAGCATTTTTTGCAAAGCACTTTTTACACAAGCTTAAGAGAGTATCTGCAGCGACTGTCATAGACTTTATTAATTTTCCAGGCAGAACACTCCATACAGCGGAACGCTCCGTATCCCATTTTCAAATCCAAAATTTTTTCCCGATACCCGGATGGCATAGGGGCAGCCGTAACGTTTCATAAAGGCCATCAAACTCTTTGCCCGCACATGCTCCGCAGCTTTCACCTCCAGCGGAATAATATTTCCCTTCCGATCCTGAAATATGAAATCCAGCTCCGCCTTCTGCTGCATAGTCCAGTAATAGGGCCGGATACCATTTGCCGTCAGCGCCTGCATTACATAATTTTCCGCCAAAGCACCTTTAAATCCGTCTGCCCGGTGATCCCCTGCCAAAATAATATGGGGAGGCACGCCAAACTTGGAGCAGAGCAGCCCTGTATCCACCATATAGATCTTGAATGCATCGCTTTCTGCATAGACGGTGAGCGGCATTCTCCCCTCACTCACCCGTGTACAGCGGTTGATAATACCCGCGGACTCCAGCCATTGCAGGGGAAGCTCGTATTCGTGGGCCCTTGCCCCTGATTTGATAACCCGATACTGGAATTTTCGGTTTTCCTTGGCCAACTGCGATGGAATGCTGCCCCATGCCGCCATGATTCTTACCGTTTCCTGCGGGGAAGCATACTTGGCCATATCTGCTATATATGCATCATTCAGCCCCTTCTGTGCGGCCAGGACGAAATTAAAATCCTTCGTCTCCCTATAAATATTCACTGGCTGAGGCATACCGCCCACGGTCAGATATTCCCGATATGCGTCGAGAGCTGTATCATGGAGCGCCATCGGCTGATTCTCTTCCCAAGACTCCCGAATCAGCCCCGCCAGCTGTTCCTTGCCCATCGCCCACAAAAATTCTTCAAAATCCAGGGGATAGAGTGTCATCCGTTCCACCTTCCCAACCGGAAAGGAATATGCTTCCCGTCTAAGTGCCACCCCCAGGAGACTGCCCGCTGCAATCACATGATACTGCGGCGCATTTTCACAAAAATATTTCAAGGAAGTCAGCGCTCTCTCACAGGCCTGTATCTCATCAAATATAATCAGCGTATCCTCAGGAAAAATCGATGCCCCTGCCCTAGCTGACAATTCCCGAAGCATACGCTCTATATTAAAGTCTCTTTCAAAAATAGTTTGGAGCTCCTGTGAATCCTCCATATTAAAGTACACTGTATTTTTATACTGCTCTCTGCCAAAGGTCAGTGCTGTATACGTTTTTCCCACCTGTCTTGCCCCATCCAGAAGCAGCGGCATGCGGTGCGAACTGTGTTTCCACGCATACAGACGATCCATAATTTTCCTCTTCATAAAAATGTGTTATCCTCGCAAAAAATCTAAATAATAAATGTGTTATATATACATTAATTATATACTTTTTTCGATGGATTACAACATTTTTTCAAAAAAATGCCCCGGTTCAGCCGGCATGTAATCCGCACCGCTCCGAGGCATTTTTATATTTATTCCCCAAACACCTTCCGGTAATCTGCCTGGAACTTGGCGATTCCCTGATCCGTCAGGGGATGCTTGACCATCTGCATCAGCACTTTATAAGGCACTGTGGCGATGTCTGCTCCCGCCTTTGCGCAATCGATTGCATGAATAGTGTTGCGAATGCTGGCCGCGATAATCTGAGTCTCTATATCATGCATCCCAAAAATCTCCGTGATGTCATAAATCAGGTCGATCCCCGGCATGGAAATATCGTCCAGCCGTCCGAGAAACGGCGATACATACGTAGCTCCCGCCCGCGCTGCCAGGAGAGCCTGGGCTGCTGTGAATACGAGGGTGACATTCGTCTTGATTCCCTCTCCGGAAAGCACCTTGACCGCCTTTAGCCCCTCCTCTGTCATGGGGATTTTTACTACCATATTGGGGTGGATAGCCGCAATCTGCCGTCCCTCCGCAATCATTCCCTCTGCGTCCACCGTACTGGCCTTCACTTCGCCGCTTATGGGGCCGTCCACGATGGAAGCGATTTCATGGATCACTTCTTCGAAATTCCTGCCCTCTTTCGCGATCAGAGACGGGTTGGTGGTAACTCCGCAGATAATCCCCATATCGTTCGCTTTCCGAATTTCATCCACATTGGCTGTGTCAATAAAAAAACGCATCTGACTTCTTCTCCTCTCCTAAAATTGGTATAATTATAAAGCCAGGGCAAAAGCCCTGGCTTTATCTTAACACAGCTTCCTGCATTTGAATAGTTATATTTTTAGACTTATGACTCCTCCTCAGCCTCCGCTGATTCCTCACCTGCGGAGGAATCCTCTGCCTCCGGCTTCACATCTTCCGATGCTTCCGCGCTTTCCGGCGCCTTCTCGGCATCCGTCACGTCCACATCCTCCGTGTCGTCGATGGCCAGCACTTCCTCCGCCACATTGTCCTCCGTCAGGCGGTTCTCATCCTCCGCCTCCATGGCAGCCGTCTCCGCGGTGTCCTCGGACATGGGAATCTCATCCGTCTGGTTCAGCTCAGAGTCCAAGCGCACATTGCGGTAGCGCTTCATACCGGTTCCCGCAGGAATGGGCTTTCCGATAATCACGTTCTCCTTGAGGCCGATCAGGTGATCGATCTTGCCGTTGATAGCTGCCTCCGTGAGGACCTTGGTGGTCTCCTGGAAGGAAGCCGCTGACAGGAAGGAGTCTGTAGCAAGGGAGGCCTTGGTAATGCCCAGCATGACCTGGCGGCCCTCCGCCGGCTTCTTGCCTTCCTTCTCCAGCTGCTCGTTCATCTCCTGGAATTCCAGCACATCCATGGATACGCCGGGCAGCACATCGCTGTCACCGCTCTCCTCGATCTTCACCTTCTTGAGCATCTGGTGAACAATCATCTCAATGTGCTTATCGTTGATCTCCACGCCCTGGAGACGGTACACCCGCTGTACCTCCTGCAGCATGTAATCCTGCACGGCGCGCACGCCCTTGATCTTTAACAGATCGTGGGGGTTCACGCTTCCCTCTGTCAGGACGTCGCCGGCCTCCAGCACATCCCCGTCGTGCACCTTGATATTGGAGCCGTAGGGGATCAGGTAGGTCTTGGAGTTGCCAGTTGTATTATCCGTGATGGTAATCTCTCGCTTTTTCTTGGTGTCCTTTAAGGTTACCACACCGCCGAATTCCGCGATGATGGCAAGTCCCTTGGGCTTACGGGCCTCAAACAGCTCCTCCACACGGGGAAGACCCTGTGTAATGTCGCCGCCGGCCACGCCGCCGGTGTGGAAGGTACGCATGGTAAGCTGGGTACCGGGCTCGCCGATGGACTGAGCCGCGATAATGCCTACCGCCTCGCCCATCTGCACAGGCTGTCCTGTAGCCATGTTGGCCCCGTAGCACTTAGCGCACACGCCGATATGGGACTTGCAGCTGAGCACGGTACGGATCTTCACGGACTGACGTCCCGTCTTCCCCAGAACCCGCATCACAGCCTTCGCCCGCTGGGGCGTACATATATGGTTCGCCTTGACCACAACCTCTCCTGTATCCGGATCGGTGATAGTCTCCGCGATGTAGCGTCCTGTAATCCGCTCCTCCAGGCTCTCGATCTCTTCCTTGCCGTCCTTGAAGGCCTTGATCTCCATGTAGGGGATCTCCTTGCCCTCGCAGCAGTCCACCTCCCGGACAATCAGATCCTGGGAGACATCCACCAGACGCCTGGTCAGGTAACCAGAGTCCGCAGTACGCAGAGCCGTATCGGAAAGTCCCTTTCTCGCTCCATGAGCGGAGATAAAGTATTCCAAAACGTCCAGTCCCTCACGGAAGTTGGACTTGATAGGAAGCTCGATGGTGTGTCCCGTGGTATCTGCCATCAGTCCGCGCATTCCGGCAAGCTGCTTGATCTGCTTATCGGATCCACGGGCTCCGGAGTCCGCCATCATATAGATGTTGTTATATTTGTCAAGGCCTGTCAGCAGGTCGTTCGTCAGCTGGCTGTCCGTTTTTCTCCAGACCTCAATCACCTGCTTATAGCGCTCATCCTCGGTCATCTCGCCCCTGCGGTACTTCTTTGCGATCTCGTCCACCAGCCGCTGGGCCTCCTCAATCAGCCTGGGCTTGCTCTCCGGAACCGTCATATCGGAAATGGAAACCGTCATGGCCGCCTTGGTGGAATACTTGTATCCGATGGCCTTGATGTCGTCCAGGGTGACCGCTGTCTGGGTTGCGCCGTGGACATTGATTACCTTTTCAAGGATCTGCTTTAACTGCTTCTTGCCCACATGGAAGTCCACTTCCAGCTTCAGTTCTTCCCCTGGGATGCTTCTGTCCACAAAGCCCAGATCCTGGGGGATGATCTCATTGAAAATAAACCGGCCAATGGTGGACTCCACAATTCCCGACTTCACAGTTCCGTCCGGCATGGTCTTCGTCACACGCACCTTCACCCGCGAATGCAGGGTGGCCGCCTGATTCTCATAGGCCAGGATGGCTTCGTTTACATTGCGGAAGATCATTCCCTCGCCCTTCACGCCGGGACGCTCCTGGGTCAGGTAGTAGATGCCCAGAACCATATCCTGAGAAGGAACCGCCACAGGACCTCCGTCGGAAGGCTTAAGGAGGTTGTTGGGACTCAGCAGGAGGAACCGGCACTCCGCCTGGGCTTCCACGGACAGAGGCAGATGGACTGCCATCTGGTCGCCGTCAAAGTCCGCGTTGAAGGCCGTACACACCAGCGGATGCAGCTTGATGGCCTTGCCCTCCACCAGGATGGGCTCAAAGGCCTGAATGCCCAGCCTGTGCAGCGTGGGAGCGCGGTTTAACATCACGGGATGCTCCTTGATCACATCCTCCAGCACATCCCACACCTCGGGCTGAAGGCGCTCCACCATCTTCTTGGCGTTCTTTATATTGTGGGCCTTGCCGTTGCTCACCAGCTCCTTCATAACAAAGGGCTTAAACAGCTCGATGGCCATCTCCTTGGGCAGGCCGCACTGATAAATCTTGAGCTCCGGCCCAACCACGATAACGGAACGTCCGGAGTAGTCCACACGCTTGCCCAGAAGGTTCTGGCGGAAACGTCCCTGCTTACCCTTAAGCATATCGGACAGGGATTTTAAGGCGCGGTTTCCGGGCCCCGTCACCGGGCGGCCCCGGCGGCCATTGTCGATCAGGGCATCCACAGCCTCCTGAAGCATACGCTTCTCATTGCGGACAATGATGTCCGGAGCGCCAAGCTCCAGAAGCCTCGCCAGACGGTTGTTCCGGTTGATAATTCTTCTGTACAGGTCATTCAGATCGGAGGTGGCGAAACGGCCGCCGTCCAGCTGTACCATGGGGCGGATATCCGGCGGAATCACCGGAATCGCGTCCATGATCATCCACTCAGGACGGTTTCCGGAGTGGAGAAATGCCTCCACAACCTCCAGCCTCTTGATAATTCTGGCCCTCTTCTGTCCGGTGGCGTCCTCCAGCTGCTTTCTCAGCTCTGCGGAATCCTTCTCCAGATCAATGGCCTTTAAAAGTTCCTGAATGGCCTCGGCGCCCATCCCCACGCGGAAGCCGCCGGTGCCGCCGTATTTTTCTACTTCCTCCCTGTACTCCTTCTCGGAAAGCACCTGCTTATACTGCAGGCTCGTGGAGCCGGGATCCAGCACAATATAGGATGCGAAATACAGTACCTTATCCAACGTCCTGGGGGAAATATCCAGGATCAGTCCCATCCGGCTGGGGATCCCCTTGAAATACCAGATATGGGAAACCGGAGCGGCCAGCTCAATGTGGCCCATGCGCTCTCTCCGGACGCTGGACTTGGTAACCTCCACGCCGCAGCGATCACAGATTACGCCCTTGTAGCGGATCTTCTTGTACTTGCCGCAGTGGCACTCCCAGTCCTTGCTGGGTCCAAAAATTCTCTCGCAGAACAGTCCGTCCTTTTCCGGCTTCAAGGTCCTGTAGTTGATGGTCTCCGGCTTTTTTACCTCGCCGTGGGACCACTCCCGGATCTTTTCAGGGGAGGCCAGGCCAATCTTAATGGCGTCAAATGTCATAGGATGATAAGTTTCATTTGTCTCTGGCATGCGCGTTTACTCCCTTCTATTATTCGTCATCACCGTCTGACGGGTCATCCCCGAACAGATCGTCGTCCGCGGGTTCCTCATCCGGCTCCGTGTAGTCGTCATCTACCTCAGGCTCGCCTACGGAAACCAGCTCATTATTCCTAAACTCCTGCTCCTGATAGCCGTAGTCGGAGTAGGACTCATTGGAATTGTAGCGGCGGTCGCCCTCCAGGATAGCGCGGATCTCCGTATCGCCGTAGTCGATGCTCTCCGTCATCTCCACTTCCGTTCCGTCGTCCCTGAGAACCTGCACGTCAAGTCCAAGAGACTGCATCTCCTTGAGGAGCACCTTGAAGGACTCGGGGACACCGGGCTCAGGGATATTCTCTCCCTTGATGATGGCCTCGTAGGTCTTCACACGGCCCACCACATCATCGGATTTCACCGTCATAATCTCCTGCAGCGTGTAGGATGCGCCGTAGGCCTCCAGAGCCCACACCTCCATCTCTCCGAAGCGCTGGCCGCCGAACTGGGCCTTGCCGCCCAGAGGCTGCTGGGTAACCAGAGAGTAGGGGCCGGTGGAACGGGCATGGATCTTGTCGTCCACCAGATGATGCAGCTTCAGGTAATGCATGTGTCCAATGGTAACCCGGCCGTCGAAGAACTCGCCTGTGCGCCCGTCTCTCAAGCGGACCTTTCCGTCACGGCTGATGGGAACCCCCTTCCACAGCTTCCTGTGCTCCAGGTGCGTCCCCAAATACTCCATAACCTCAGGCCGCACCTTGTCCTTATATTTCTCCTCAAACTCCTCCCAGGAGGAATTCACGTAATCATTTGCCATCTCCAGGGTATCCTGGATGTCATTCTCGTCCGCTCCGTCGAAAATCGGAGTGGATACGTTAAAGCCAAGAGCCTTGGCCGCCAGGCTTAAGTGGATCTCCAGCACCTGTCCGATATTCATACGGGAAGGCACGCCCAAGGGATTCAGCACGATGTCCAGGGGACGTCCGTTGGGCAAAAACGGCATATCTTCCACAGGCAGAACCCGGGAAACCACACCCTTGTTTCCGTGGCGTCCGGCCATCTTATCGCCCACGGAGATCTTTCTCTTCTGGGCAATGTAGATGCGAACCGTCTCATTCACGCCCGGAGAGAGCTCGTCGCCGTTGTCTCTGGTAAATACCTTGGCATCCACAACGATGCCGTAAGCGCCATGGGGCACCTTGAGGGAGGTGTCGCGCACCTCTCTTGCCTTCTCGCCGAAGATCGCCCGCAGCAGCCTCTCCTCAGCGGTGAGCTCTGTCTCTCCCTTGGGGGTTACCTTGCCCACCAGAATATCTCCCGCTCGCACCTCCGCGCCGATGCGGATAATGCCTCTCTCGTCCAGATCCTTTAAGGCATCCTCGCCCACGCCGGGCACATCCCTTGTGATCTCCTCCGGCCCCAGCTTGGTGTCTCTTGCTTCCGCCTCGTACTCCTCAATGTGGATAGAGGTATACACATCATCCTGGACCAGACGCTCGGACAGGAGGACGGCGTCCTCGTAATTGTATCCCTCCCAGGTCATGAATCCAATCAGCGGATTCTTGCCCAAAGCGATCTCGCCCATGGAGGTGGAGGGGCCGTCCGCAATCACTTCGCCCTCCTCCACATGATCGCCTTTATATACAATCGGTTTCTGATTATAGCAGTTGCTCTGGTTGCTTCTCTTAAATTTCGTCAGATGGTATACATCCCTGACCCCATCCTTATCCCTGCGGACAACAATCTCATTGGATGCGGAGCGCTCCACAACTCCCGCGTTCTTTGCCAGCACACATACGCCGGAGTCCACCGCAGCCTTGGCCTCAATCCCTGTGCCCACCACAGGGGCCTCGGTGCTGAGGAGCGGCACAGCCTGACGCTGCATGTTGGATCCCATCAGCGCACGGTTCGCGTCGTCGTTCTCCAGGAAGGGGATCATCGCCGTAGCCACAGAGAACACCATCTTGGGGGAAACGTCCATCAGGTCAATGGTCTGCTTCCGGAACTCAGAAGTCTCTGTGCGGAAGCGTCCGGATACATTGCTGTGAATGAAATGCCCGTCCTCGTCCAGAGGCTCATTCGCCTGTGCCACGATGAAGTTGTCCTCCTCGTCGGCGGTCAGGTATACCACCTCATCCGTAACTCTGGGGTTTCTGGGATCTGTCGTCTTATCCACCACCCGGTAGGGCGCCTCGATAAATCCGTAGGAATTCACTCTCGCGTAGGTGGCCAGTGAGTTGATCAGTCCGATGTTGGGACCTTCCGGAGTCTCAATGGGGCACATGCGCCCATAGTGGGTGTAGTGCACGTCACGAACCTCGAATCCGGCGCGATCTCTGGAAAGGCCTCCGGGTCCCAGGGCGGACAGACGCCGCTTGTGGGTCAGCTCCGCAAGGGGATTGTTCTGATCCATGAACTGGGACAGCTGGGAGCTTCCGAAGAACTCCTTCACCGCCGCCGTCACCGGCTTTATATTGATCAGGGACTGGGGCGTAACCCCGTCCACATCCTGGGTGGTCATGCGCTCCCGCACCACCCGCTCCATACGGGAGAGGCCGATGCGGTACTGGTTCTGGAGCAGCTCGCCCACGGCGCGGATACGCCGGTTGCCCAGGTGGTCGATGTCGTCCTTGTTCCCCACCAGCTCTTCCAGATGCATATTATAGTTAATGGAAGCAATGATGTCTTCCTTCGTAATGTGCTTCGGAATCAGGTCGTGGATATGGCGGCGGACAGCCTCCTTTAAGGCCTCCTCGTCATCTCCCGCCTCCTCCAGAATCGGAGCCAGGGCCGGATAATACACCATCTCCGTGACCCCCACTTCCTTGGGATCAAAGGATACATAGGCCTCCAGCTCCACCATCATGTTGGAGAGCACCTTCTGCTTTCTTGTGGGGCCTTCCACCCACACGTAGGGAACCGCCGCGTTCTGAATGCGCATAGCGGACTCCTTATCCAGCTTGGTTCCGGCCTCCGCCAGAATCTCGCCTGTGGATGTATCCACTGCATCTTCCGCCAGCACCTGGCCGTTCAGGCGGTACTTAAAGGAAAGCTTCTTATTAAATTTATACCGGCCTACTTTGGCCAGATCGTATCTTCTCGGATCAAAGAACATGCTGTGCAGCAGGCTCTCCGCGCTGTCCACAGACAGCGGCTCGCCGGGGCGGATCTTCTTATATAATTCCAGAAGGCCGTCCTGATAATTATCAGAGGTATCCTTTCCGAAGCTGGCTAAAAGCTTTGGCTCCTCGCCGAAGAGATCCAGAATCTCCGCATTGGTTCCATAGCCCAGGGCACGGATCAGCACAGTCACAGGAACCTTCCGGGTTCTGTCCACGCGGACATAGAACACATCGTTGGAATCCGTCTCATACTCCAGCCACGCGCCTCGGTTGGGGATAACCGTGCAGAAAAAAAGCT
>CALWRY010000111.1 GCA_944384065.1 uncultured Enterocloster sp.
CTCCTCCACCCTGTCATAATTCTTTACAAAGCGCTTCACTAAAAATTCTGTCATATTCCTCACCGTACTCCACATTCACAAGAAATAAGCCCTGAGCCGGCGCCGTAAATCCTGCGGCCTGCCGATCCCTGGCCCTCAAAACCGCCTCCAGGCTCTCCGGCTCCCGTTTCCCGAGTCCCACCTCAATCAGCGTGCCGGTCAGGATGCGCACCATCTGCTGGAGGAATCCATTTCCCCTGTATAAAATAAAAAGCTGGGTGCCGGACAGGCCGCAGCCCGCAGCCGCTCCTTCAGGCCCCGTAAAATCAATGGCCTCAATAGTCCGCACGCAGGACTTCTTCATCCTCGGGTTTCCGCAGAAGCTCTTAAAATCATGGGTTCCTATCAGATGCACGGCTCCGGCCCGCATCCGCTCTAAGTCCAGGCCGCACCCCAGGCCGTAATAATAATTTCTCTGAAACACATTCCGCCGGGGCCCCATCTCAATCTGATACCGGTAGGTCTTTCTGACAGCGCTCAGCCGGCTGTGAAAGGCCTCCGGCGCACGGGCGCAGGAAAGCACCTGGATGTCCTCCGGCAGATAGCGGTTTAAGTACTCCATCACCGTGCCGGGATCCCGGTCTGCGGGAAGCCGGAAATTGGCCGTCTGGCCCTCCGCGTGAACCCCCCGGTCCGTCCGCCCGGATCCCTGTACCTCCACAGGCCTGCCGGCGAGCTCTGCGAGAACCGCCTCCAGCTTTCCCTGGATGGTCCGATCCGTATTCCCCTGCTTCTGCCAGCCATTGTACCGGGTCCCGTCGTAGGCCAGCCGTATGGCGTAATTCATGGAAGCTCCCTCCTTTTGAGACCCATCCCCAGCAGGCAGGCTGCCGCCAGCCCGCACAGAGCCCCTGACATATCCAGCCACACATCGCTTATCTGCCCGGAACGGCCCTCCACAAAAAGCTGAATTGTCTCATCCACAAAGGGGACCGCCAGGGCAAGCTCCAGTGCCCCCCGGATGCGCGTCCAGAATCCGCAGGGCGCAGGGCGGCCGGCTCCCTTCCAGGGCCGGAAATTAACAGCCAGCAGCACTCCCAGCCCCGCATACTCCACAAAATGCGCCGTCTTCCTCACCATATGCTCTGTGAGCCATGCGGATTCCAGTCCCAGCCCGGCAAGAACCCCACGGCAAACCCGCAGCACAAATCCGCTTTCCTGGCAGGACAGATCCGCAGGCGTCAGGGAATGGCCGTAGATGACGCACACATACACAATCAGCAGGAGCCACCCGAAGATCCGCCAGGCATTCCCGGGCCGGGCCGCTCCCCGCCGTGCATTCTCCCCTCTCATCCCAGAACCCCGCTGCGCTTCACCGCCTCAATCGCCCGGTCCAGGGCCTCCCGATCCTGGACCAGCGCCAGCCGCACATACCCCTCGCCGGAAGGCCCGAAGGCGCTTCCCGGGGTCACGAGCACGCCGGCCTTCTCCACCAGATCCATCGCAAAATCCTCGGAGCTCTTATAGGCCGCCGGGATAGCCGCCCACACAAACATGGTGGCCGCCGGCCGGTCCATCCTCCAGCCGATGGAGGTAAAGCCGTCGCACAGGGCGTTGCGCCGCTCCTCGTAAGCCCTGCGGGTGGAGGCTACGCAGGACTGATCCCCTGTGATGGCCGCAATGGCCGCCCTCTGCAGGGGCAGGAACATGCCGTAATCCATGTTGGACTTGAGAAGCTTTAACTTCGCCACCACCTGGGCATTTCCCAGGCAGAAACCGATCCGGGCGCCCGCCAGGCCATAGGTCTTAGAGAGGGAGTTGAACTCCACTCCCACCTCCTTGGCCCCGGGATATGCCAGAAAGCTCCCGCAGGTCTTGCCGTCAAACACCAGCTCGCTGTAGGCATTGTCGTGGAGCACAATCACATCATATTTCCTGGCAAAGGCCACCAGCTCCTCATAAAAACTCTCCGGCGCCATAACCGCCGTGGGATTGTTGGGATAGGAGACCACCATGAGCTTGGCCCGGCGGGCCACATCCTCGGGAATGTCGGAGAGGCGGATCACCCAGCCGTTCTCCTTCTTCTGGGTCATGTAGTAAATATCCGCCCCCGCGATTCTCGGGCCGTCCGCGAACACCGGATAGCAGGGATCCGGAGCCAGAACCACATCCCCTGGATCCGCGATGGAGAGCGCAATGTGGGAAAGTCCCTCCTGGGAGCCTAAGAGGGAGCAGATCTCCCGCTCCGGGTCAAGCTCCACCCCGTAGCGCCGCTTATACCAGGCAGCCACGGCTCCAAGAAGCTCCCGTTTATCGCTTATGGCGTACACATAGTTGGCGGGATCCGCCGCCGCTTCGCACAGCGCCCGCATCACATGGGGAGCCGGAGGAATATTGGGCGCGCCGATGCTCAAGTCAATGACCTCCTCACCAGCCGCTTCCTTTCTCTTCCGTATCTCCGCCAGCTTTGAAAAAATCCCCTCTCCAAAGCAGTCCATCCTCTTAGCAAATTCCATCTCTCATTCCTCCGTATTCCGCTGTAAAAAGCCGTAAAAAATGTCCGCCGCCTCAGTTTTCCAGCACACGCTAAAATCCCAGCACGCAAAAAACCACCGGCAGGAAGGCCGCTGGAAGCATATTTCCAATCTTAATCTTTGTGCCGATTGCCAGGTTGAGGCCCAGGGCAAATATCAGTATGGAGCCCACACAGGACATGCGGCTGATCATGAGCTCCGTGAGAAAGGGCCGCAGGGCCCCCGCCAGCAGGGTGATGCTTCCCTGGTAAATCACCACAGGAATAACAGAAAACATGGTCCCAATCCCCATAGCCGCAGCGAACACCACCGCCATAATGCCGTCCATCACGGACTTGGCAAAAAGGGTGGAGTAATTGTGGCTCAGCCCGTCCTCCAAGGCTCCCACAATGGCCATGGCCCCCACGCAGAAGAGAAGGGAGCTGGTCACAAAGGCGTCCACAAAGCCCGCCCCGGCCTGCCCCGCAGGGATCCTGGCACGGCACCACTCCCCCAGGCTTTCCAGCCTGCGCTCAATATCCATCCACTCCCCCAGGGCAGCCCCGGCCGCCATGGAGAAAATCATCATCATGGTATCCTTTGTCTCAAGTCCGTCCCCCGCCACCGCCAGCAGCCCGGTGAGCGCCCCGGAAGCCCCCACAAAGATCACGCAGAGCCCCACGGCGCTGGTGATAATGTCCTGGAGCCGCCCCGGAAGCCCGCCCTTTAGGAGCAGTCCCGCGGTGCTCCCCAATAGAATGGCGGCCGCATTGACCATTGTCCCAAATCCTGTCATTGTCCCTTGTCTCCTGTAAAGTAACAGTTCAGGCGGCGGACATCTTCTTGCCAAATCCCGCTCTCGCTGTTTCCGCCTATTATAGTACACAATTTACCAGATGACAAGAAAAAAATCCCGGTCTTCTGCCCGCCGCCCAAACTGCTGCCATGGATAAGGCGTGCCCCTCCAGGGACACGCCTCCATTTCTCGTAGCCAGCCGCTGCCGCAATCTGATTAAACGATTCCAGCCGCTGCCTTCTTATCCTCGTTATCCTTCTCCTTGGCTGCCGGAACCGCCTTTTTCCAGGCATGCATGGCCAGTGCCATAGCGATAACGCCGTAGGACACAAACACCCGGAAATACTCGCCGATCACCGCGTCCCCGAAGAGCTCCTTGCCTGCCAGAGGCGACACGATGAAAAGCGTATGGAAGAGCACGATTCCCAGCAGGGCCTGCTTATTGTTGGCCTTCTGCACAGAGGCGCCTCCCACCAAAAGAGCCGCGATGGCAAACTGGCCCACCTGGGTGTGCGCCCCGTAGGTGGACAGCGTGCCCACATTCTGCAGGAAGATTAACTGGCCCCAGCTGGCCAGCACGGTGGAAAAAATCATGGCAATGATACGCGTCCTGTCCACATTGATGCCCGCCGCGTTGGCTACCGCCCGGCTCTGTCCCACAGTCCGCATGTTCTGCCCCAGCCGCGTGTGCATGAGAAGATTGTTAAATACGCATAAGCCGCCGATGCACAGGAAGGTCATCACCGGAAGACGCACCGCAATCAGGATATCGTAAATCGCCGGCACATAGGTCAGCCCGTAGATCACTGCAGCCGCCAAAATAGTACCGATGGCCCGCTCCCTGGGGAACGGATGGTGGACCAGCTCCCGCGTGCCGCCATCCTCCATCCTTATGGCCTGCTCCCTCCGCTTCCAGCTCACAAACCCATAGACCTGCCAAAGCACCATGGCCAGACAGGCAAGCTCTACAGCAGAGAGCAGCAGCAGCCGGTCCGCCGCCAAAAACTGCTCCACCGAGCCGATGTAGGTGAGCGCGTAGAGCGCCGCAGCCGCGATCAGCCTGCCCAGGACGGATTTCCACTCCACAGCCTGCTTCTTCGCCAGCTTAAAAATCGTCGAAACCACAATGCCCAGCACCACCAGGTAGAATCCCACCTCGATAATGGTCAGCATCGAAATGGTGTCCAATGCATATTTTACCGTGCCGCTCAGGTCAATGGTGTTCTTCACGCCCACCCCCGTGGCAATCATCAGGGTGGAATTGTGCATAGGAATCACGCCGCCGAATATAAAGAGGAACAAAAGCTGGTAAAAGCCCTCCGCAAAGTACCCCAGAACCAGGCCGCCGATCATTTCATTGCCCTTGATCATGTTGAACAGCTTGCCCACCAGAAAGCCAAAGAGAATCGCAATCGGGGTGGCAAGGGCCACTGTGGCAAAAAAACCTCCCACACCCGCCAGCCCCCAGTAGGTAGTGAGGAAGATCGCCACCTGGGCTGCCATGGCGCCGATCACAATGCCGAAGTTCAGGCCCATGCCCGCGATAACCGGGATAATCAGGGCCAGCACGATAAAGGCATTTCTGGCAATTCGGGTAAAGAGCTCCCCAGCCACAAACGTCAAGGGCTGCTTGGAGGCGATAGTAGCCCCGATGCAGAGCACCACAAAGAGGAGCACCACCTTATTCTGAAACAGAACATCGGAAAATTTTCTCTTATTCACGTCCGTCGCCTCCTTTCGCCTGGGTCAGCGCATAGAGAATAATACCGTTGGCAATGATCAGGCGCATCACCTCGGACAGATTGCCCTCGGGGATGAACTGGTTCGCCACAGGAAGTCCCAGCGCCAGGATGCCCTGGAACAGGAAGGTTCCTAAAAGCACATGGGGAATCCGCGCCCGCTTCGGGGTAGCCCCGCCGATCAGAACCGCAGCCACCGAGTGGAAGCCCATCATCTGGGGGCCATTGTACAGCTGCATAAAACCATAGCCCTGGGCGTACACCATAATTCCCACCGCCGCAATCACGGTAGAGAGCGTGGTTCCGATCAGGCGCATCTTGTTCACATTGATGCCTGCCGCCTTGGCAAACATGGGGTTCGCTCCCGCCGCGCTCATGGCCATGCCGGTCTTGGAGCGCATGAACAGCCACACCAGAAAACACATGAAAAAGAAAAACAGCAGAAGTCCCGTGGGCACCTCTATACCGAACAGGGAAAATGCCAGCGTGTCATTCATAACCCCGCTGAAGGAGGATGCCAGGGAGATCGTGTTGCGCAGTCCCTTTCCCGCATTGGGCCAGATGAGCTCGCCGTTGTCAAAGGGAAGGAGCATCCACAGCATATTCATAAAAGCGATGATGGAAAATCCCACATAGGTGGTCACCGTCATCTCCGAGCCCTTCACCCGATTCAGCAGAAGGCCGTAGAGCCAGCCAATGCCCACACCCAAAATCACGCCGATAACAATAGCCGCCAGAACCGCCACCCACATGGCAAAGAGCGGGCTCACCGCGTTCAGGGCTGCATTCTGGGCCAGCTCCATCTGAATCACAATGAGGCCGCCTAAAAGGCCTCCCACAATACCCATGGAGATACCAAAGTTCAGCCCGATGCCGCACTGCACTGCGGGCACCATGGCCAGCACCAGAATTCCGTACATACCCCAGCGCCGCAGACAGTCTCCCAAAAGCTGCATCAAATCCATCTGGAAGCCGCCGGCCGCTGCCATCAGAAGCAGGAAAAAGGATACGATAATCACACGCGGAAAGCCATACTTGGCTGTCAGCACCTTAAACGGATTTTTCATTATTTTCTCCCCCTTTCCATGCTCCGGACATTGCCAGGCCGAAGTCTGCATCGGAGGCATCCGGTTTTAAAATGCACGCCAGCTTTCCGTCGGATACAATGCCGATCCGATCCGCAATCGAGCGCAGCTCCACAAGCTCTGAGGACACAATCACCACGGTCATGCCCTGCTCCCGGTTCAGCTTCGCCAGATACTCCAGCACCAGCTTCTTGGCCCCGATGTCAATGCCCCGGGTAGGCTCTGACACAAAGAGGATATCCGGCTCCAGAGTCAGCGCCCGTGCCAGACAGACCTTCTGCTGATTGCCGCCGGAAAGTCTTCCCGCCGCCTGCTTAATGCCCGTACAGCGAATATCCAGAGTCTCCACCATCTTCTGCGCGTGCACCCGCGCAGCCGCGCTGTCGAAGAGATGCATCCAGCCGATCTTTTTCAGGAATTTATTGTTGGTCTGCATGGCAGAGAAAATGATATTCTCTTCAATGCTCTGATCCAGAAGCAGACCCACGCCCCGCCGGTCCTCCGACACAAAGGCAGTCTTATGCTCCAGGGCATCCCCCAGCTTGTCAAGCTTTAGGGGCTCCCCATTGATCTCCACCTGGCCCTGGGCCGGATAAAGCCCCAGGATTCCGTTGGGTATTCCCAGCTTCCCCTGGCCTGCCAGCCCGCCGATGCCAAAGATCTCGCCCTTCCGGATGTCCAGGTCAATGCCCTTCACCTGCTCGCCCGGCATATCCACATAATAATTCTTCAGGCGCACTGCTATCTTGTCCGGGGAAATGGTCCGCTTATCCTCCGTTTTCTCGTCTATCAGCTTCTCCACCTTCCGGCCTATCATCAGCTCCGCGATCTCCACCACGCTGGTCTCCCGGATCTCCTTGCGGGCCACAAACTCCCCGTCCCTGAGAACCGTCATGCCGTCTGCAACGGCCATCACCTCGTCCAGGCGGTGGGTGATGAAAATAATCGCGATTCCCTGGGAGGAAATCACGCGCATGGCCTCCAGGAGCCGCTCTGCCTCGGACTCTGTGAGTACCGCCGTGGGCTCGTCAAACACCAGGATACGGATTCCTGTCTTGTCCAGCTCCCTGGCGATCTCAATAAACTGCATATAGCCCACCGGAAGTCCCGCCACCTTCACATACTCATCAATCTGCAGTCCGATGGTCTTAAGCGCCTTCCTGGCATCCCGCTCCATAGCCTCAAAGTCCAGAGTCTCCATGGAACGGCCAAAAAACCGGCTCACTAGATTGGGCCGGCTGATCTCCCTGCCAATTTTAATATTCTCCGTCACCGTAAATCCGGGAATCAGCATGAATTCCTGATGCACCATGCCGATACCCAGCTCCATAGCCTTTAAGGGCGTATCAATCTGCACCGGCTTTCCATCCACCTTGATGGTTCCCTCAAAGCCCCCCGTGTTGTGAATCACGGGCATTCCAAAGAGAATATTCATCAGGGTGGACTTTCCTGCCCCGTTCTCCCCCATCAGCGCGTGGATCTCCCCCGGACGGATATGAAGATTTACTCCCTTCAGCACCCGGTTGCCGGAATACTCCTTGGCGATATTGTCCATTTCCAGGACATAGGTCTGCTTATCCTTTTCCAATGTCTCAACCTCTTTTCCATTTCCTGATTTACAGAGGAACATCCCCCAGACACTCCTGCGGGATAAGAAAAGGGTTCGCCCTGCGGTGGCTGAAAGTCATCGCTGGCGAAACCCTATTGCTGCATCACCCTGCTCGATATCCAGTTACAATTATTCGAATGTGATGAAATCTGCCATCACCAGGTAATGGTTCTCTTTCGCATTTCCCTCGTCATCCTTGTAGTAGTCAACGGTCATCTCCACATCGCCCGCGCACTCCTGGATGGTCTCACGAAGCACTGCGTCGTCCAGAACGCCGTCTGTCTGCCCCTCAAGAACCTTCTTCGCGTACTCCACGCCGGCCTCTACAAAGAGCATGTTGCAGGGAACCGCCCAGGTGGAAACCCGGCCGCCCATGCCTGCCTCGGTAACCTTAGCCTGCAGCTGCTCCAGCATGTAGTCCACATCTGCCTCATGGCCGGACATGTCGATATTCAGTGCGGCCGGGAAGGCGTGGAAGGGAGACGGGCAGCACTGCAGCGTGTAGATCGCCTTGTTCTCAAATACGGAGCGGATCAGAGGCTCCTGCATACCGCAGTTCGTTGTGAAGAATACGGTGTCCGGACCGTACTTCTCAATCTGCCGCGGAACATCCTCAAGGATGAACTGCTGCGCACCGGTCACACCGGAGTCTCCCGTGGGATCGGGTGCAGTCACATCTACCAGCTCAATGCCGTTCTCCGCGCAGTACTTCCTCAAATTCTCATGCCGTGCCACAATCAGCGCGTAGCTCATATGGCGGGGGAAGGAATAGTGGATCATCGTCTTGGCGCCCTGCTTGGCTGCCTGCGGCGGGATCACGATGCCGCATCCGGGCTCGTCCACCTGGAGCACAATATCCGCCTTGGGGTTAATTACACCCGGATCCTCACCGGGGGTACCGCAGATAAAAATCATATCCGGCCGGGTCTCCCGTACTTTATCAATCGCTGCCGCAGTTCCAGGAATGGCCTGACACCATACAATCGCCTTCACATCCGGGTCAGAGGCCATAGCCACCGCGTTGGAAATAACCGTCTCAGTCTCCGTGCTGAAGTTGTCGGGATACGTGGCAGTCACAATCATGTCGCCGTACTTTTCCTTCATCTTGTTAGCCTGGGTGATCTCCTCATCGCCCTGGGAAGCTGTGCCGGTAATAATACCGATCTTGAAGTTTTCTGTGGCCTGCGCCTCGCCCTCTGCTCCTTCTGCTGCGGCTTCCCCCTCAGTCTCATCTCCAGCTTCCGCTGCCTGGGCCGTCGTAGTCTCTGGTGCTTCCGTAGCCTGCTCCGCTCCCCGGCATCCTGCCAGAGTGGACGCGATCATAGCTGCTGCAAGAGCAAAGCTTACAAGTCTTTTCTTCATACATTCTCTCCTTTTTGTTTACTAACCCACCTTCAAAGTCCGATATTATTTGGCAATAATTCTTCCCCCTCGTGTCGAGTTGTGTCAAAAATTATACCATTTCCTTTCTGTTTTGTCCACCAAAAAATATGCAATTTTAACATTGTTTTCGTTTAAAAACAAGCTAAAAATTAAATATTGCATAAATACTAATAATATCACGGATATTTTGCATATTTTCGCGAATAATTATTCATCCAATTTTTGTCAATTTTGAAATGCCTTGTAGTACGACGTAGTAAAAATACAAAAGACCCGCGCAGCCAAGAGCACGAAAAAAGCTGAAAAGCCCTATTTTTCAAGACTTTCCAGCCAATAAAAAAAAGCGCGAGACGGGATTCGAACCCGCGGCCCCCACCTTGGCAAGGTGGTGCTCCACCCCTGAGCCACTCGCGCAT
>CALWRY010000112.1 GCA_944384065.1 uncultured Enterocloster sp.
CAACAACCAGGTGTTCATTGCGGACAATATTAAGGAAGTCATTCCGGAGTTTTTGATGCTCTTAAAGGGCGTTATCGACTGCCCGGATCTGCCGTTAAATGTATCCCGGAGCGCCCTGCAGAACGACGGCTTCGTGAAGAAGATTTCCGACTACATCACCAAGAAGGTGGCGGACAAGCTCTCCGGCATGTGCAAGACCGACCGGGAGAACTACGAGAAGTATTGGGACGACATTGCGCCCTTCATCAAGTTCGGCTACATCAAGGATGAGAAGTTTGCGGAGAAGATGGGAGACTATATTCTCTACAAGAATCTGGAGGGCAAGTACCTGACCCTGCAGGACTGCCTGGACGAGAACAAGGAGAAGCACGAGAATACCATTTTCTATGTGACCGACGAGAAGGAGCAGAGCCAGTACATCAACATGTTCAAGGAGCAGGGCATTGACGCGGTGATTATGCCTGCGGCCATTGACAATCCCTTTATCAGCCATGTGGAGCAGAAGAAGGAGGGCGTCAAGTTCCTGCGCATCGATACCGACCTGAACGAGGCCTTCAAGGAGGAAGTGAAGGAGGACGACGAGGACTTTAAGAAGTCCTCCGAGGAGCTCACCGAGGTATTTAAGAAGGCGTTGAACAATGACAAGCTGGATATCAAGGTGGAGAAGATGAAGACGGCCGGTGTGGCGGCTATGATTACGGTGTCCGAGGAGACCCGCCGGATGCAGGATATGATGAAGATGTACAGCATGGGCGGCGGCATGAATATGGATATGTTCGGTGGCGCAGGAGAGACCCTGGTGCTCAACGCCAACCATCCGCTGGTACAGTACGTGCTGGGTCACAAGGAGGGGGAGAACACCTCCCTGATCTGCGAACAGCTCTATGACCTGGCCTCCTTAAGCCACGGGCAGCTGTCCCCGGAGCGGATGACCAAGTTTGTGAGCCGCAGCAATGAGATTATGCTGCTCATGGCCGGCGAGAAGAAGGAATAACCGATTGGATGATAAAAGCCCCGGCGCGTTCAGGAAAGCCTGACGGCGCCGGGGCTTGTTAGTTATTCGCTGAGCTTAGAGGTGCAGTGGGGGCAGCGGCTGGCTCCGATGGGCACCTCGCTTAAGCAGTAGGGGCACTTCTTGGTGGCGGGGGCAGCGGGGGACTCCTCCTTGCGCCCGATGGAGGCCAGCCTGTTCACGGCCTTTAACAGGCAGAAGAGCACGAAGGCCATGATGAGGAAATTGACCAGCGCGGAGATGAAGCTGGAAGCAAAACCAGCCACATCCTGAAGCGTGTAGGTGGCGGCTCCGGTTACCAGGCTGAGGATGGGGTTGATAAAGTTGTCCGTCAGAGATGTGACGATGTTGGAAAATGCGCCGCCGATAATGACACCGACTGCCATATCCATCATGTTGCCGTGGAGGGCGAAGGTCTTAAATTCTGCGATGAATTTTTTCATTTGTATACTCCTTACTTGTAATTCTGAACTGCCGGCGCTCTGTGAACCGGCAGTATTTCTATGCATCCCAACGAAGATACCATAAGATATAGAAAAAGAAAAGAGCTGGAGACAAAGTTTTATCACAAAGATGTAAGAAAAAATTCACTTGATTCCAATTCCTTCCTCGTATATGCTTAAACGAGGGAGGAATGACGGATGAATTTCAAGCAGAAGATACGATATATGGCGGCGCTGGCCCTGGGAACCGTATTTATGACCTCGGGCAGCTTTCACGCCTGGGCGTCCCAGGCAGGGGCGGCGAACCCGGCGGCGGCCAACACCTGGGTGCCGGATGCCCAGGGCATTCTCTGCCATCTGGACGCGGCCGGGCAGGTTCAGTACAATACATGGATCGACGAGGGCGGAAGATGGCGGTATGTGGATGACAAGGGGCATATGGTGGTTTCCATGACAAAGACCGTGGGCGGCGTCCAGTACACCTTTGACCGGGAGGGCTACATGACGGCGGGCAGCGAGCGTCCGGCCCAGGAGTATGAGATTGGGAGCCTTTCCGGGCAGACCTATGAGAACCGCTGGGCGGATATGCGCTTTACCTTCCCGGACACTGCCCAGGTGCTGCTGGGAGACGGAAGCGCCAGGACGTACCCGGTTATCGGGGGAGAGCATGTGGAGGAGAATGATCCGGAGCTGGGCTACCGGTTCACCCTGGACTTTCTGGACGCGGCCATGTCTCTGGAGGAGTATCAGGAGAAGCTGATGAAAGAGGCGTCGGCCAACGGATACCAGATCAATGACAGCGGGACAGTCACTCTTGGCGGCTATCCCTATCTGGCCTGCAAAGCCTCCTTTGGGTTCAGCGACGGCACCTCCCATTTTTCCGAGGCCTATGTGCGCCGGATTGACGACAAGATTGTGGAGCTGCGGTTTGACTACTACGAGGAGCTGAAGGACAAGGCGGCCTTTGTCCTCGCCTCCCTGGGACAGACGGACTGACGGCGTTTTAGACGGTTTTTCCCCTGCTTTTGGGATTGCATTTTGCATGGCATACTGCTATAATATGTGGTAATGAATACTACGTAAAGCAAAAAATGATTCCTGTGAACCGGAGGAAAACGCCATGACACATACGATTTTGAAAGACAGCCCGTCTGCCCGGGAGACAGATGGAGGAGTACGCCCATGCAGATACAAGATTATTGGGGACAGCTGCCTGGATCTGACGGAGGAGCTGAAAGCGGACCCGCGATTCCAGACCATTCCGCTCACCCTCCAGGTGGGGGAGGCTCAGATTTTGGACGACGCCACATTTGACCAGCAGGCATTTTTGGAGAAGGTGAAGGCATGTCCGGAGTGCCCCCACACGGCCTGCCCGTCGCCGGAGGCCTTTCGGAAGGCCTACGAGGATGCGGACGCGGAGGCGGTATTTGTGATTACGCTGTCCCAGCATCTGAGCGGGAGCTACAACAGCGCGGTTCTCGGAAAGAAGCTCTACGAGGAGGAGCAGGCCCAGCTGGGACAGAGGGGAAAGCAGGTGGGCGTGATCGATTCCCTGTCCGCGTCCTCCGGCCAGTTGAATATCGCCCTGTACATTCAGGCCCTGTGCCAGGCGGGCCTTCCCTTTGAGGAGGTTATGAATCTGGCGGAGGCCTACCGGGATCGGATGCACACCTATTTCGTGCTGGAAAGTCTTGACACCCTTCGGAAAAATGGCCGTCTTACCGGCCTCCAGGCCTTTTTCGCCACAGCCCTCAATATCAAGCCGGTGATGGGAGCGGACAATGGGGTTATCATCAAGCTGGATCAGGCCAGGGGGATCCTAAAGGGCCTCCAGCGCATGTGCGACATTGCGGTGAAGGAGGCGGGGGACACCCTGAGCAAGCGGGCGGTCATCTGCCACGTGAACAATAAAAAGCGGGCGGAGTATGTGAAGGAGCAGCTGGAAAAACGGGGAAGATTCAAGGAGATACTGATTACCAGCGCTGCGGGAGTGGCCACGGTCTACGCCAACGATGGAGGCATCGTGCTGGCAGTGGGCTGACGGCTGGCCTGGCGGCGGACAGGCGGATAACATGAAAAACAGAGGTTTATTATTGGCAGCAGCCGCTTTTTTGGGGCTGCTGCTGGCGGTTATAATCGGAATATTTGCATGGCACAGCCTGGAGGCGGGAGCCCTTGCAGGGAGCGCGGACTCTGGCCTGGCGGCGGGCACGGACGCAGGCTTTTTGGCGGAAGGAGAGGGCCGGGAGCAGGCGGAGAATTTCGTGGAGGACGGCGGCCAGACGGAGACTCTGGCCCAGGGCGCTGCGGCCGGCCAGACGGAGATCCTGGAGGCTGGGCAGACCCAGGGGGAGTCAGCCCGAGGGAGTCAGCCGGGGGATGGCAAAAGTGCGCAGCCGGGGGATGGCAAAGGTGCGCAGCCGGAGGAGGGCCAAGGCGCGCAGCCGGAGGAAGAACTCCCCGTCCGCCTGGTCTTTGCCGGGGACATCTACCTGTCGGATCACGTGCTGGCTGCCTACGAGGCGGCCGGAGGGATTCGGGGCGTGGTGGATTCTGAGCTGGCGGAGGTGATCGGGGCCGGGGATATCTTCATGGCCAACCAGGAATTCCCCTTCAGCCACAGGGGTACGCCGGCTCCGGATAAGCAGTACACCTTCCGCCTTGCCCCGGAGCGGGTGAGCCTGCTTCAGGAGATGGGAGTGGACATTGTGACCCTCGCCAACAATCACGCCCTGGATTACGGAACAGAGGCCCTCTTAGACACCTGTGAGATATTGGACGAGGCGGGCATCCGCCGGGTGGGAGCGGGAAAGAACCTGGAGGAGGCAAAGGCGCCGGTTATCCTTGAAGCCCAGGGAAAGAAGATAGGATTTCTGGGGGCCAGCCGGGTGATCCCGGTGACGTCCTGGAACGCCTCCTCCCAGAGCCCGGGGATGCTGACCACCTACGATCCGGCTATTCTTCTGGAGGAGATTAAAAAGCTGCGGTCCCTCTGCGACTGCCTGGTGGTCTATGTCCACTGGGGCATTGAGCGGGATGAGCGGCCTCAGGAGTATCAGAGAACCCTTGGGCAGCAGTACATCGACGCGGGGGCGGATCTGGTGATCGGAAGCCATCCCCATGTGCTCCAGGGCATAGAATATTATAAGGGCAAGCCCATTGTCTATAGCCTGGGGAATTTCGTCTTTGGAAGCAGCATTCCCCGGACCGCCCTGCTCACCGCAGTCTGGGACGGGGAGGAGACCCGTCTCTCTCTGACGCCGGCTGTGAGCGGAGGGGGATTTACCCGGGCGGTGACAGACGCAGGAGAGCAGGCAGCGTTTTACCAGTACATGACAGAGATATCCTACGGAGTGGAGGTGAGCGGGGAGGGCGTCCGCCCGGTTTCCGGGGAAGCCGGGCAGTAGAGCCGTCCCTGCCAGGTATTTCTTAAGGCCATGGTCCGGTGGAGGAGGTTGAGCACCTCCTTCTTTCGAAGGCTCCACAAGGGGGCAATGAGAAGGTTTCTGGGGCCGTCTCCGGTGAGCCGGTGAACCGTCACCTGGGGAGGAAGAAGCTCCAGGCAGCGGATCAGGCAGTCCACATAGCGCTCCATTGTAAAAAGAGGAAAGGGATCCTTCTGGTACATCAGGGCCAGATCGGTCCCTTTTAGTATGTGCAGAAGGTGGAGCTTGATGCCGTCAATGGGGAGGCGGGAGAGATAGCGCACCGTCTCCTCCATCATGTCCGCAGTCTCCCAGGGAAGGCCCAGGATCACATGGACAATCACAGTGAGTCCGGCGTCCTTAAGGCGGTACAGGCTATCCTCAAAGACGGAAAGCGCATAGCCCCTGCGGATCCGGCGGGCGGTATCCGGGTGGATGGTCTGCAGGCCCAGCTCCACCCAGACCGGCTTCTGCCGGTTCAGCCCTCCAAGGAGCTCGACGACGGAGGGGGGAAGGCAGTCCGGCCTTGTGGCCGCGTCCAGCACAGCGATATCCGGCCGGGCCAGGACAGAGGAAAACAAGGGCTCCAGATAAGAGACAGGGGCGTAAGTGTTGGTGTAGGACTGAAAATAGGCGATGTAGGGGCCCTCCTGGGGCATCTTCCCGCGCACACGGGCCTTGGCGGCTTCTATCTGTGCGTCCAGGCCGCCGCCTAAGGGGGCGGCGAAATCCCCGGATCCGCCCTGGCTGCAGAAGATGCAGCCCCGGCTTCCCAGGGTGCCGTCCCGGTTGGGGCAGGTCATGCCGCCGTCCAGGGACAGCTTATAGACCTTGCGGCCAAACTGGCGGGTGAGATCATAGGATAGGGAGTGGTAGGGCTTCTGGTCCCAGAGCATGGCGGATACCTCCTTGTGCGCGGCATTGGCCGGATGATGCCAGTATAGCACAGGCAGCAGTGAATTTTCACCTATAATCGAAAAATATCCTATTGTCCTCCCCCATCCCTTGTGCTACACTGACAGGTGAGAAGGTCCGGGCTGCCGGTCCGGACATGAGGGAAGGAGAGGGATTAACAATGGATATTAATGACACAATTCAGATGATTGAGGAGGGAAGGATGGACCGCCTCCTGACAGAGCTTTACGGTGAGGAAAAGCTGGCGGAAAGCCGCGGCAGGTGCCGCATGGTGCTGGAGGGCTACCGCGATACCTTTGGGGACAGCGAGGACGTGCTCCTCTTTTCCTCGCCGGGAAGGACGGAGATAAGCGGAAACCACACGGATCACAATCATGGAAAGGTTCTGGCCGGGAGCATCAATCTGGACTGCCTGGGCGTGGCGGCAAAGAACGCCTCCTGCAAGGTGCGGATCGTCAGCGAGACCTACAAGCAGGACTTTACCATTGACTTAAATCATCTGGAGCCAAGCCCCAAGAAGGCGGGGACTACGGATCTGGTGAAGGGAATCTTGAAGGGCTTTGAGGAGTCCGGCTGCGCGGTGGGCGGCTTCAACGCCTATGTGACCAGCAATGTGATCAGCGCTGCGGGCGTCAGCTCATCCGCTTCCTTTGAGATGCTTTTGTGCTCCATGCTGAACGTGTTTTTCAACGAGGGCCGGATGGACACCGTGGCCTACGCCCATATTGGAAAATACGCGGAGAATCACTACTGGGACAAGGCCTCCGGCCTGTTAGACCAGATGGCTTGCGCAGTGGGCGGCCTGATTACCATTGATTTTGTGGAGCCTGCGGCCCCGGCAGTGGAAAAGATAGACTTTGATTTTGCGTCCCAGGGACACAGCCTGATTATTGTGCAGACCGGAAAGGGCCATGCGGATTTAAGCGCGGATTATTCCTCTGTGCCGGAGGAGATGAAGCGGGTGGCCGCTTTCTTTGGCAAGGAGGTTCTGGCTCAGGTGAGCGAGAAAGAGGTCATTGACAACATTCCGGAGCTGAGAAAGGCGGCCGGGGACCGGTCCGTGCTGCGGGCGCTTCATTTCTTTGAGGAGAATAAACGGGTGGAGGCGGAGGTGAAGGCACTTAAGGAGAACCGTTTTGAGGATTTCCTGGAGAATATCACAGCCTCCGGCAATTCCTCCTGGAAATGGCTGCAGAACTGCTTTACCAACAGCAATTACCAGGAGCAGGGAATCACGGTGGCGCTGGCTCTCACCGAGCTCTTTATCGCAGAGAAGCAAAGAGGAGCCTGCCGGGTGCACGGAGGCGGCTTCGCCGGGGTTATCATGGCTATGCTGCCCAATGAGCTTGTGGATGAATATATCCGCTACATTGAGCGGGCCCTGGGCGAGGGAAGCGCCTACCGCATGAGCATCCGGCCTTACGGGGCTATCTGCATGAATGACTGCATGTAGCGCAGGATCCCGCCGCATCCCCGGGGGTTCCAAATACAAGCTCGTGGAGCTTTCGGCCGGTGGGGGTGGCCGCAAGGCCGCCCTCAGCGGTCTCTTTCAGGGTGGAGGACATGGCGTCCCCCACCTTTTTCATGGCCCAGATGACCTCGTCCGCAGGGATGGCGCTCTCAATTCCCGCCAGAGCCAGCTCTGCGGCCACGAAAGCGCCGGCCACCCCGGAGGCATTCCGCTTGATGCAGGGGATCTCCACCAGCCCGGCCACAGGGTCGCAGACCAGGCCCAGGATATTCTTCAGGGCGATGGCGACAGCGTGGGAAATCTGCTTAGGGGATCCTCCGGCAAGCTCTGTGATGGCTCCGGCTGCCATGGCGGCTGCGGATCCGCACTCCGCCTGGCAGCCGCCCTCCGCTCCTGCAAGGGAGGCGTTGTTGGCGATGACCATGCCGATGGCGGAGGCAGTGAACATGGCCATCACGCAGTCGCGCTCCGTGCAGCCCCGCTCCGCCTCCATGGTGAGGAGGGCGGCGGGCAGGATGCCGCAGCTTCCTGCTGTGGGGGCAGCCACGATCCGGCCCATGGCCGCGTTGAGCTCGGAGACGGCCAGGGCCCGGTACAGGGCGCCGGCCATCAGGGAGCCGGTGAGGGAGCGGCCGCTCTCCGCCCAGCGGCGCATCTTAAAGGCGCTTCCGCCGGTGAGGCCGCTGGTGCTTTTTAAGTCCTCCTGGCAGCCCGGCTCAATGCACTGGCTCATAACCTGAAAATTCTCCCGCATGTGGGCGTAGAGGGCCTCCTCGCTCTGCTCCATCTGCTGGGCCTGCTGGGCGAGAATCAGGGCGGAGATCGTGGTATTGTTTTTCTCGGCGGCATTTACAATGGACGCCAGGGATGAATAGCTGAAATCAAAATCCATGGATGAATTCCTCCTGTCTGAAAAAGCGTTTCCTGATGCGAAAGGCGCTGTCCGAGCGCCTTCGTTTAGATGGGCTGAAGCATGATGCTGGAAAATACGTTGTCCAGCGTCTTGATCCGCTCGTTGATCTCCGGGCCGAAGGTTCCGTCCACCTCAATGGTCATCACCGCTTCCCCGCCCCGCTTCTGGCGGGAGAGGCGGAAGTTGCAGATATTGGCCCCGGCCTCGGCCATGACTTCCGTCACGGAGGCGATGGTGCCGGGAGCGTCCCGGTGGAGGACAATGAGGGTGGTCTGCTGTCCGGTGACCGCCACCTCCATGCCGTTGATCTCCGTCACAAGGATATTGCCGCCGCCCACGCTGCTGCCCAGAAGGCATACGCTGCGTCCGCCGGCATCCGTTAGGGTAATCTGTGCCGTGTTGGGGTGGGCTCCGTCAATGTCGCCGGTTTCAATCTCCACCGCAAGGCCCTGCTCCTTAGCCAGCTCAGGGGCCTGCCGGATCCGGGGATCATCGGTGGCCATGCCCATGATGCCGGCGATCAGGGCCTTGTCCGTGCCGTGGCCCTTGTAGGTCTTGGCAAAGGATCCGTGAAGGAGGATATGGGCCTTAACAGCGGGGGAGCCGAGAAGGGCCAGGGTGATGCGGCCGATCCGGGCCGCGCCGGCTGTGTGGGAGCTGGAGGGGCCGATCATCACAGGCCCCAGGATGTCAAATACGTTCATACAATCAAAATCCGCCTTTCTTTTTGATAGGGAGCTTTATGCCCGAAGGGGCGCCTTTGTATTGGCCGGGCTGTCTGTCTGGGCGATAATCAGATTTGCCCCCAAAGCGCCGAACCGCACCCGCATGCCCGCGTCAAGCCCGGAATCCGTTATGATGGCGTCCACGTCCTGCACGGAGCATATTTTCAGAAGGCTGGTGCGGCCGAATTTGCTGGAATCAGCCAGAACCACGGTGCGCCCTGCCAGGCGGTGCATCTTGTTCTGGATGCGTATCTCGCTGAGGCGCTGATCCGTGAGCCCCACATCCGGATCAATCCCTGTGACGCTCATAAACATGATGTCAATGTGGAAGTTGTCGAGGACCGTGGAAAAGGCATCCACCAGGGTGAGCTCGTCCCGGTTCAGAATCCCGCCCAGAAGAATCACAGTGATTCCCGGGTTGTCCGCCAGCAGCAGGGCATTCTGTATGGAATTGGTGATGACAGTGAGCTGGG
>CALWRY010000113.1 GCA_944384065.1 uncultured Enterocloster sp.
CGGGCAGCAGGAGAACGGATAAACAGGAGGAGACTGTTCATGGAAAAAACCTCTCATATTTCCCAGGAGGGATATTCGGAGTGGCCGGCGCCGCGCAGCCTTAAGGAAAGCGCCCTAAGCCTTATCTTTCCCCGCCGCTGCCCGGTCTGCGGACAGATTGTCGTGCCAAAAGGCGGGCTTATCTGCCCTCCCTGCGTGAAAAAACTCTCCTGGGTGAGCGGTCCCCGCTGCAGGCGCTGCGGCAAGGAGGTGGCGGACGAGACCATCGAGTACTGCTTTGACTGTTCCCGCCGCCGCCATGCCTTTGAGGAGGGCATGGCCCTCATCAACTACAATGAGACCGCCAGCCAGTCCATGGCCCGGATAAAGTACAAAAACCGCCGGGAATATCTGGATTTCTACGGGGAGGCCATGATCCGGCGGCTGGGCCGCAAAATCCTTTGTCTGTCCCCGGATATCATTCTTCCGGTCCCGGTCCACCCCTCCCGCCGCCGGATCCGGGGCTTCAACCAGGCGGAGGAGCTGGCGCGCCGCCTCTCGGAAGGCCTTGGAATTCCCTATTCTGCCGGCATTCTTACCCGCACCCGGAAAACCTCACCGCAAAAATCTCTGACTCCGTCCGAGCGTTTCAGGAACCTGGAACAGGCATTTTCCGCCCGCCCCCTGCCAAAAGAAGTGAAAACCGTGCTTTTAGTGGACGACATCTATACCACAGGCGCCACCATGGAGGCCTGCGCCCGGGTTCTGAAGAAAAATGGCGTCCAGGCGGTGTATTTCGCCGCAATCTTTATCGGATCCGGGCAGTAGCTGCGGTTTTCAACAAATTTCCCCGCCCGCCTCTTGACGCGGGCCCGCATCTATGCTATACTACACGAGCGAATGGAAGTATAGGTCTTTTTTTTATGCTCAAAAATAAGACCTGTGGCAAGCGAACTACGATAATAAGTGGAGGTGGAAGTCGTGCGCACAAAGATAACACTGGCATGTACGGAATGCAAGCAACGCAACTACAACATGACAAAAGAGAAGAAGAATCATCCTGACCGTATGGAGACCAAGAAGTACTGCAGATTCTGCAAGCGCCATACCATGCACAAGGAAACCAAGTAATCCTGTTCAGTAAAGGACGTGAAGTTATGGAAGAAAATACAGTAACCACTGTAGAAACCACAGAGAAAGCGGCCAAGGCTGACAAGCCCGAGAAAAAGAAGGCGGACAAGAAGAAAGAAAAGAAGCCCAGCTTTTTCAAAGGCCTGAAGAAGGAGTACAAGAAGATCGTCTTTGCGGACAAGAAAACCGTAGCAAAGCAGACGGTTGCCGTCGTGACCATGTCCATATTTGTGGGCGCCCTGATCGCCCTTTTGGATGTTGTCATGAAATACCTGCTGAGCTTTATTCTTTAATGGAGTGCGAGGGTGATTAGATGTCAGAAGCGCATTGGTATGTAGTTCATACCTATTCAGGTTATGAAAACAAGGTCAAAGTCGATATTGAGAAGACCATTGAAAACCGGAATCTCCAGGATCAGATTCTGGAAGTGTCCGTTCCCATGCTTCCCGTAGTGGAGCTCAAGAACGGCGTGGAGAAGAAGGCGGACAAGAAGATGTTCCCCGGATACGTGCTCATCAACATGGTCATGAACGATGACACATGGTACGTGGTTCGCAATACCCGGGGCGTTACGGGCTTTGTGGGCCCGGGCTCAAAACCAGTCCCTCTGACAGAAGAAGAGATGGCAGGCCTCGGTTTTGTGAAGGAAGATATTGTAGTCGATTTCGATCTGGGAGACACGGTGGTGGTCGTTTCCGGCGCATGGGAAGGCACGGTTGGGGCTATCAAGGCCATCAACGAGAGCAAGAAGACCATCACAATCAACGTTGAGATGTTCGGCCGGGAGACACCGGTAGAACTGGGATTCGCCGAAGTCCGGAAGATGTAATCCGCAGACAGGATTAAGCCCTTCGGACGGGAGACGGCTTGGGAAAGCCCGTGGCCCGGCGGCCCGTTAAGGCAGAAGATCAGCTTCCGCAGTCCGGAGGCTGGTGGGAGGGAAATTCCC
This sequence comes from uncultured Enterocloster sp., assembly GCA_944384065.1. Lineage (GTDB taxonomy): Bacteria > Bacillota > Clostridia > Lachnospirales > Lachnospiraceae > Enterocloster. The sequence goes on from CALWRY010000113.1 coordinate 2,060, forward strand.
GACAATACCACATAATTTTAGGAGGTGCCTAAGATGGCAAAGAAAGTAACAGGTTATATCAAATTACAGATTCCCGCTGGCAAGGCTACGCCTGCTCCGCCAGTAGGTCCCGCCCTTGGCCAGCACGGTGTAAACATCGTACAGTTTACCAAGGAGTTTAATGCAAGAACCGCTGACCAGGGTGACATGATTATCCCTGTTGTCATTACCGTATATGCGGACAGAAGCTTCAGCTTCATCACCAAGACCCCGCCTGCAGCTGTTCTGATCAAGAAGGCCGTAGGACTTAAGAGCGGTTCCGGTGTTCCCAACAAGACCAAGGTAGGCGTTCTCAAGAAGGCTGACCTTCAGAAGATCGCTGAGACCAAGATGCCCGATTTAAACGCAGCCAGCCTTGAGGCGGCCATGAGCATGATCGCCGGCACGGCGCGCAGCATGGGCGTTACGGTTGAAGAGTAATTTCTTGGAAAATGTTTTTGAGATATCCCGGGCCTGAGAGCAGAGGCCGGGGAGAGAGATCCGTATATAGAACGTGGGAGGGAAATCCCCGTCAATACCACTAGGAGGTTAATTAAGATGAAAAAAGGAAAGAGATATGCAGAGGCGGCAAAGAGCATTGACCGCGCCGTACAGTACGACCTGGCAGACGCCATTGCCCTGGTTAAGAAGACTGCTTCTGCTAAATTTGACGAGACTGTAGAGGTTCACATCCGGACAGGCTGCGACGGCCGTCATGCGGATCAGCAGATCCGCGGCGCCGTTGTGCTTCCCCACGGAACCGGCAAGACCGTGCGTATCCTGGTATTCGCCAAGGGACCCAAGGCTGACGAGGCTGAGGCGGCAGGCGCTGATTACGTAGGCGCTGAGGAGCTGATCCCGAAGATCCAGAACGAGGGCTGGCTGGATTTCGACGTGGTAGTGGCTACACCCGATATGATGGGTGTGGTTGGCCGTCTGGGCCGTGTACTTGGACCCAAGGGCCTGATGCCCAACCCCAAGGCCGGAACGGTTACCATGGATGTTACCAAGGCTATCAATGATATCAAAGCCGGTAAGATCGAGTACAGGCTCGACAAGACCAACATTGTCCATGTGCCAGTAGGAAAAGCTTCTTTCACAGAGGAGCAGTTAGCGGACAACTTCCAGACGCTGATCGACGCGATCATCAAGGCGAAGCCCAGCACCGTAAAGGGCGCTTACTTAAAGAGCGTTACCATGGCTTCCACCATGGGCCCCGGCGTGAAGCTGAACGTAGCCAAGCTGATGGCGTAAGCCGCAGATAGATAAAAAAGTGATTGACACGAAAGCGCTCCTGTGCTATAGTGTCAACGTATTGAATGCCCTGAGACAGCAGGTACCGCAAGGTGTAAGCAGACAGCGCCTGCCGAGGAACATACAAAACTCTTGTGATGTTTTTTATCAATGAGATTTTGACACCTCACTGTCTTTATGGCAGTGAGGTTTTTTATGTGCCCTCCTAATGACGGTTTTCAATGCAGTGCGGCGGCTGGGAGAGACCCTGTCAGCTGCCGGAAAGAATTTAATAAGGAGGTAAACCATTCATGGCAAAAGTTGAATTAAAGCAGCCGATTGTAGATGAGATCAAGGCGATGCTTGACGGCGCTTCCGGAGCTGTGTTGGTAGACTACCGCGGTCTCACCGTTGAGCAGGATACCCAGCTGCGCAAGCAGCTCAGAGAAGCCGGCGTGTCCTACAAGGTATATAAGAATACCCTGATCCGCCGTGCAGCGGAAGGAACAGAGTTCGCAGCCCTGGATCCCCATCTGGAAGGCCCCACCGCGCTGGCTGTGTCCAAGGATGACGCCACCGCACCGGCCCGCATCCTGGCTGAGTTCGCCAAGACAGCTCCCAAGCTGGAGTTAAAGGCTTCCGTTGTAGAGGGAACCTACTACGATCAGGCTGGAACTCAGGTCATCGCTACCATCCCGTCCAGAGAGGTACTTCTGGGCAGACTGCTTGGCAGCATGCAGTCTCCGATTGCAAACCTGGCCCGCGTTCTGAACCAGATTGCCGAGAAGAACGGCGGCGCTGCCGAGGCATAATTTTCTTAACGAAGGCAAGGCCCATGGCCGCCGCCTGAGTCAAACAAAAATTAAAATCGAAATTAAACAGGAGGAATAAAAAATGGCAAAGTTAACAACCGCTGAGTTTATCGACGCTATCAAGGAATTATCCGTATTAGAGCTGAATGAGTTAGTAAAGGCCTGCGAGGAAGAGTTTGGCGTATCCGCAGCAGCTGGCGTAGTAGTTGCAGCAGCTGGCGCTGGCGCAGCTCCCGCAGAGGAGAAGACCGAGTTCGACGTAGAGCTGACCGAGGTTGGCCCCAACAAGGTTAAGGTTATCAAGGTTGTTCGTGAGGCTACCGGCCTGGGCCTGAAGGAGGCTAAGGATCTTGTAGACGGCGCTCCCAAGGTAGTTAAGCAGGGCGTTTCCAAGGAAGAGGCCGAGGAAGTTAAGACCAAGCTTGAGGCTGAGGGCGCAAAGGTTACCCTTAAGTAATCTGGCTGTATGGATTTCCAGGAGGATCGCAGAGGCGGTTCTCCTTTTTTAATGCCCCGGATATTATACCGCAGACATCAAAAAAAGCCGCCGGGGAAAAACCCCAGCGGCTCGTGTATTCCGAAAACTTATGCTACATAATTTCCATCTGCATCGATGGTATAGCCGTCAACGCTGGCTCCACGAATCATGCTGCAGTCAAGTCTGTCAAAATAGTGCCAGGTTCCGTCGATCTCAACCCAGCCCTTAGCGGCAGAGCCGTCTTCCTTCAGGTAGTAGGTATCGTTGCCCTGGGTGAACCAGGTGTTGGCCAGCATCTTGCCGTCAGCGCCTACATAGTACCACTGATTGGTGATGGGGATCCAGCAGTCAGAAAGGCGGGTGCCCTGAGAATTTACCCAGTACCAGCTGTCGCCGTCTTTAACCCAGGACTGAACAACCATCTTGCCGTTCTCATCAACCCAGTACAGATCGCCATCGTAATCGATCCACTGATTTGCTGCGGGATTACCATTCTGATCATAGTAATACCAGCTGTTCTTAACATCTACCCAGCCAACGCGGGAAGCAGCAAAACTGCTCATAGCGGAACCAGCGATGCAAGCGGTGGCAACTGCAGCTACAACAATCTTCTTAATAAGCTTTTTCATATGTTTCTCTCCTTACTCACCTTAAATTTGTAAATCTTTAGATATAATACCACGAATTGTCTATTTCGTCAATTAATTCCTTCATAAAAAGTTAAGAAAAACGCAAAAAATACAATAAAACGTAAGACATTATTACCAAGTGACGACCCGGTCGATAAGAGCCCGCTGCTCCTCGCAGGAGCGGGTCAGGTAAATCCGCGTGGTTTCTATGCTCTCATGTCCCATCAAATCCGCAAGAAGTGCAATATCATTAAAATGCGCCAGGAAATTCTTGGCGAAGCGGTGCCGGAAGGAGTGGGGATAGACCGTCTCCTCGGGCACATGATATTTTTTAGCCGCTGCCTTCAGCCGCATCCGCACGCCCCGGGGCGAGAGCGGCACGCCCTTTTGGTTGGTAAATAAAAATCCGCTGAGCCTCCCCTCGGTCTCCATCCAGACCAGGGCCTCCCGGCACAGGGTATCGGGGAAATAAATCCGCCGTATTTTCCCGCCCTTGGAGCACAGATCCATATATCCCATGCGCACGTGCTCCGCCTTGATCTGCAAAAGCTCGCTGACCCGCGTGCCCGTGGCGCACAGAAACCGCACCACAAAATACCAGAGCATGCACTGATCCCGCTTCAGTCCCCTCTTGATCCGCTCATAATCCTTCTGGGATATCACGTGCTCCAAAAAGGTCCGCTGCTGCCGCTTCACGGAAGGGATCTGGTAGACACGCCCGCCGGATCCGCCCATGGCCTTCATATACTGATTCATCCCGTGGAGCCGGAGATTGACGGTGGAGGTTTTGTACCGGCTGGCCAGATAATTCCTGAAGGCTGCCAGATTCTCCGGATTCATTTCACTGTACAGGGAAAAATACAGCCGCACCGCCGTCCGGTAGGAGGCCACGGTTTTTGGGGAGGCTCCCCGGTCCTCCAGATACTGTTCAAATAGAGCAATCTGCTCCTGGGGAAAATTCCCCGGATTTTTCATGTCCGTATGCTGTCCCATAATCTGCCCACCTACCATTTTACAATTCGATTGACAATCGCCGCCTGCTCCGTGCTGCTCCTGCGCAGATAAATCCTTGTGGTTTCAATGCTGTCATGGCCAAGGAGATCCGACAGGAGGGCGATGTCCCCGCATTTTTCAATAAAATTTTTGGCAAACCGGTGCCGGAAGGAATGGGGGTACATGACCTCCTCATTGAGGCCATAGCAGTGGGCAAAGGATTTTAGCTGAACGCGGATGCCGCCTGCAGTCAGAGGAGTGCCGAAGCGGCTGAGAAAAAGGGGACCGCTCTGCCTCTTTTCCCGGCCGGTCCACTCCAGGAGGGAATCTTTAAGCCTTGTGGGAATGTAGACGCGGCGCATTTTATTTCCCTTGGAATAAATATCCTTTTCCCCGGCGGCCGCGTCCTTCACCCGGAAGGTGACCAGTTCGCTGATCCGCACGCCCGTGGCTGTTATCAGCCGCACAATATAGTAATATGTAAACTTCTCGTCCTCATAGAGGCGGCGGATCAGATACTCATAGTCCGCCTGGCTGATAATCCGGTCCAGGAAGGTCTTGTTCTGAACCCGCACCAGGGAGACCGGTGAGATGGGCGATTCCCTGTAGCGCAGATAGGCGTTCATGGCCTGTATCCGCAGATTGACGGTCTGCGGCTTGTGATGTTCCAGAAGGTACAGCTTATAGGCGCGCAGATTGCTTGCGGTCAGCCGGTGGTAAAGAGTGTAAAACTGTTTCACAGAGTAGTCATAGCTCTGGATTGTGTTGGGCGATAAATTCCGCGCGGCCAGGTAAGAATCGAATTGCTCCATTGATACAGACGACATAAACACCTCTCCTTTTCATTTAAAAATGTAAGTGGAAGTATAGCAGTTTCCGCGAAAAACTGTCAAGAAGGGGCGGGGATGGCGTTAGCAATATCCGTTCGGGAGGCGGGATTCCTCCCATCCGCTGCCTGAACCATTTCCATCTATGTAAATACTTACAAAAAGTGCGGGATTCCTCTTGAATAATCCACGGGAATGTTGTATAGTATTTCTCAGAAATACAGTATGATAGCTGTGGGGCTATTTTCTGTAAGTGCTTACATACAGTAAGGCAAATTTATCTTATGGAGGTAAAAACACATGAGCAGCAATGTAAAAGAAACCGTTATCCAGTTCGGTGAAGGCGGATTCCTGCGGGGATTTGTTGACTATTTCTTCCACAAGCTTCGCGAGAAAGGCCTGTATGACGGCAAGATTGTAGTGGTTCAGCCCATCGAGAAGGGCATGTGCCAGACGCTGGCGGAGCAGAACTGCGAGTACAACCTGTTCCTCCGCGGCATTGACAACGGCCAGGTGGTGAATGAGCACACCCACGTCACATCCATTTCCCGCGCATTAAACCCCTACACCCAGTACGAGGAGTACATCGCCCTGGCGGAGAATCCGGATCTGCGGGTTCTTGTCTCCAATACCACCGAGGCGGGCATTGAGTACCTGGGATGCGAGTCCCTCACGGACATGCCGCCCAAGTCCTACCCCGCAAAGCTCTGCCAGTTCCTGTACAAGAGATATAAGGCCGGCTTAAAGGGACTGATCCTTCTTCCCTGCGAGCTCATCGACGACAATGGGGACAATTTAAAGAAATGCGTGCTCCAGTACGCGGATCTCTGGAAGCTGGAGGACGGCTTCAAGAACTGGATCGAGACGGAAAATGATTTCTGCAGCACTCTGGTGGACCGCATTGTTACCGGATACCCCAGAGACGAGGTGGAGGAGCTGACCAAGAAGATTGGATATGAGGACAAGCTCATTGACACAGCGGAGATTTTCCATCTGTGGGTAATCGGCGGCCACCACGAGGACGAGCTTCCCTTCCAGAAGGCCGGCTACAACATCGTGTGGACCGATGACGTGCATCCTTATAAGAAGAGAAAGGTGCGCATCCTGAACGGCGGCCACACCTCCATGGTTCTGGGCGCTTATCTCTACGGCCTGACCACCGTGGGCGAGTGCATGAAGGACGAGAAAGTTTCCGCTTTCCTGAAGAAGTGCATCTTTGACGAGATTATCCCCACCATCGGCGACACGGAGGACAACCGGAAGTTCGGCGCAGCGGTGCTGGAGCGATTCTCCAATCCCTTTATCAAGCACCAGATCCTGAGCATTGCCCTGAACTCCGTGAGCAAGTTCCAGGTGCGCGTGCTGCCCACCATCCTTGAGTACAAGGAGAAGTTCGGCGAGTACCCCAAGGCCCTGACCTTCTCCATGGCCGCCCTCATCGCCTTCTACCGCACGGACAACGCCAACGACGGCGAGGAGATCATGAAGTTTATGAAGGACGCCTCTGTGGAGGATATTATGAAGCGCGAGGATTACTGGCACGCGGACCTCTCTGCGCTGGCTCCCATGGTGAAGGAGTACTACGACCTGATCCAGGAGAAGGGCATGTCCGCTGCTTATGACGTGATCTTACAGTAAAGACTGTTTCTTTGCCGGGCGCGGATATGAGCCGCGCCTGTGCTCGGATTAGGCCGCATGCGCCCGGTGGATTTGGATATCCTGGAAAAATTCCTTGGATTGTATGGATATACGTACAATTTTCGGAAAAACTAGGAATCCCGTAAGAATTTCGTAAGAAAATGCACAGGTAAAGTTTATAGCATTTTCCCAACGGGTGTATTATACTAAGGGCGTGTGATGGAGCTGATATATTTCCAGTAAGGAAATGTCGCAAATTGTATTTTTTAAAAGAAATTACAAAAAATGCAAAAAAACTATTGATAATTTTCCTTATCGGAAGTATAATCATCTCGTAATGCAGGTAGGAATTTCAAAAAGAATTTCAAAAAGAAAAAG
>CALWRY010000114.1 GCA_944384065.1 uncultured Enterocloster sp.
ATACCGGGTCAGCTCCCGCACCCGCTTGGGGCTTATCTCCCCCGCCTCGTCATAGCAGGCGTAAAATGCAGGAAATACGCCCCTGTATTTTTCTAAATCTCTCATAAAACAGACACCTCCTTCTCCTCCTCCATGGCATTTACAAAGGCCCGGGTAATCACCTGAGGGCGGGTAATCATAGACCCCACCACCACGCTGAACGCTCCAAGCTCGATGACCCGGCGGGCCTTCTTTGGCGTATTGATATTTCCCTCCGCAATCACCGGATGCGCTGCCTTTGCCAGAATCCGCCGCAGAAGGGCAAAATCATCCTCCTCTATCCGCACCCCCCGGCTCTGTCTGGTATAGCCCGTCAGGGTAGTCCCGATAAAGTCAAATCCCAGCGCGTCCGCGTGAAGGGCCTCCGCCTCGGTGGAGCAGTCCGCCATCAGAAGCTGCCCCGGATATTTTCTGCGCACCTCCCGGTAAAACGCGTCGATAGTTGCGCCTCCGGGCCGCACGTCCTCCGTGGCATCCATGGCGATAATCTCCGGCTTCACCTCCATCAGGCGGTCCACCTCCCCCATAGTGGGCGTTATGTAGACGCTGCATCCGGCAATCTCCCGCTTGATGATGCCGATGATTGGCAGGTCCACCACCCTCCGTATCTGGGCGATGTCCTCCACAGAGTTGGCCCGGATGCCTCCGGCTCCCCCTTCCTTTGCCGCCAGGGCCATCCGCCCCATGATAAAGGAGGAGTGCAGAGGCTCCTCGGGCAGAGCCTGGCAGGAGACAATCAGCCTGCCCTTTAACTGCCGGACCTTTTCGTCCATTCTCTCATTCATCATTCATCCCTCCCTCTTCCCGCCACTCAATGCGTCCAGGGTGTACTCGTGCAGCCGCTCTCGGTTCCTGCGGTCCGCCTGCAGGAGGCGGCTGTAGAGAATATCTATCATCACCAGGATGGGGAATTGGGGAGAAATGGCCTTCCCATTCTCCAGATGCTCCCTGGCCGCCAGCAGCAGGACCTCGTCGCAGAATGCGCGGACGCCCTTCTCCCTGGATGATGTCATAAGCACGGTGAATGCCCCGCTCTGCTTGGCCGCCTTTAAGGAGCGGAGCACCTCCTCGGTCCTCCCGCTGACGCTGATTCCCACCGCCAGGCAGTCCCCGTCCAGCAGGACGGAATTCATCTTCATAATGTGGATGTCCGTGATGGCCTCCACGTGGACGCCCAGGCGCATGAACCGCAGCTTCATCTCCATGCCGGCCAGCCCCGAGCTTCCGCAGCCGTAGATGTACATCCGCTTTCCCCTGGCAATCTCCTCCACAATCCGCCCCACCTGGCCCTCATCCAGCAGGGCGTAGGTCTTGTTTAACAGGTCCTGATAGCAGTTTAGGACCTGCTTTGCCAGGCCGCTGGCGGAGGGCCTGGCCTGGGCCATGTTCTGCTCATACTGGAAAATAAATTCCCGGTATCCCTTAAACCCGCATTTTTTCGCGAACCGGGACAGTGTTGCCTCCGAGACGTATAGGAGCCCCGCGATATGCTTTGCGGAAAAATCCATCCGCTCCGTATTGTGTATGAAAAAATCCGCCGCCTTCTTCTCCAGTGCGGTAAAGGAGCCGTACAGGGACTCAATCACCGGTATCAGCGTCTTCTCGTAGTCCTCCACCTGTCATCCATCCTTCTGTCTTTGTTCGGTCTGGCAGCCCCTAAAGTGATAGAAGGCTCCCAGCATCCCGGCCCGGTTCCCCAACTGGGCCATGGTCAGCCGGGTCCGCGCGGCGATAAAGGGAAGCAGATACCCATCCATCCGCTCCCGGATTCTGGGATAGAGGTACTCCCTCTGCTCCATAATGCCTCCGCCCAGCACCACTGTCTCCGGATTGCACATATAGCAGAGATTAGCAATTCCCCGGCCCAGCACGTCCGCCCGTCCGGCGTCTGAACCGCCCAGGCACATGTACCCGACCTCCCCGGCGCTGCCGCAGAATCCGTGGAATACCTTTCCATCAATAATCAGCGCGCCTCCGATGCCTGTCCCCACCGTCAGGCAGAGGCAGACGCTGCTTCCCCTTCCGGCTCCGGCCAGGCTCTCCGCAAGCCCCGCGCAGTTTACATCGTTTTCCACCTGGCAGGGCAGGCCGAACTGCTCCTCCAGCCGGGCCTTTATGGGCATCCCCGTATAGCCCGGTATAAGCTCCGAGGCGTAGACGATTTTCCCCTGCCGGCAGTCCACCATGCCCGCTGTGGAGATGCAGATTCCCGCTGCCTGGCGGCAGGACTCCAGCTCAGTGCGAAGGAGCCCAAGGACCCGCTCCATCAGGGCTTCCCCGCCCAGATACGCCTTTGTGTCCGTCTCCCTGACGTACAGAAGCCTCCCTTCTGCATCCGCCATGCCGTATTTAATCCGCGTCCCGCCGATGTCCATGCACAGATATTGCTCCATCTATTTTTGCTCCTGTGGTATATTCTGTCTGTCCTCTTCTTGGATGGCTCTAGTATAGCGATTTCTGCATCTAATTTCAATATAAACAAAAATTGTGATTATACTTTCATTTATTTTGTATAATATATATAATACTTCCTTGTTTTATGGGATTTTCTTTCTGATTTAGACAAATATCTCTGGGATTGTGAATGAACATCCAGCCGAACCAAAGCGGCGACATTTTTTTGTCCATGATGAAAGGACATCCGGCCCTCTGCGCCCGGATGTCCCTCCGTTCTGAACGATTACAGCTTTACAAAATACGGCTCCCTCTCCTTATACCTGGCCGCATAGGAGAAGCCAGCCTCCCGCAGAAGCTCCTCCGCCCGGTCAAAGCCCTTGGCCACGTCCTCCGCCCGGTGAGCGTCCGAGCCCGTGGTGACAATCTCCCCGCCAAGCCTGCGGTAAGCCTTCAAAATCGCCAGGGACGGCAGGGGCTCCGCCAGGCTGCCCGCCGTGGTGTTAATCTCAATCCCCTTGCCCCGGCGGACCACCTGCTTAAGAATTTCCTCCACAAGCTCCATATGGTCCTCCATGCGCAGGGACACGCCCTGGAAGGCGGGATAGCGCCGGATTAAATCCAGATGGCTCAGGCAGTCGTAATCCCCCGCCCTCGCAATTTCCAGAAGCTCACTGGCGTAGGCCTCCCCCAGCGCTTCGCAGTCCTCCTCCCTGTAATTAAAAAGGCTCAAGTCCTTATGGGCCACCCGGTGGAGGGAGGCCAGGACAAAGTCATAGGGATTGCTGGCGAGAATCTGGGACGCCGCCTCAGGCTGCTTGTGGCACTGGCCCAGCTCAATGCCGAACACCACGCGGATGCGGCCCTCCCACCGGCTCCGGCAGGCCAGAAGCTTCTCCCGGCTGATTTCCAGGTATTCCCTGCGGATGGAGCCCCTGGCCGTAACCCCCTCAATCAGCTCATAGTGGTCCGTGAAGGCCACTTCCTCCAATCCCAGCCGATACGCCTGGCTGCAGACCACGTCCAGCGCCGCCGTGCTGTCCGGCGACAATTCACAATGTATGTGGTAATCCTGTTTCAGCATAAAATAACCCTCCCGTGATGCTTCTACCCTATCACATCCCGGGAGGGTTTTCCTTTTCCTTATGTTGTTATTTTTTTGTGTCCTGTTGCCTCTACCGGACGAAAATCTCCCGCCCCTCCACATACTTGGCCCTCAGGCTTTGGCCTTCCGCCAGGTACACCACCCGCTCCAGCCGCTCCCTGAGGGAGAGTCCTCCGGGCCGCGAAAGGCTCCTGTCGTCCACCACAAGGGCGTCAAAATCATAGCCTGCCTCCAGGCTTCCCGCCTTTCCGAAGAAGGCTCCGCCCCCCTTGGTGCCCAGGAAAAATGCCTCCTCCAGGGTCAGGGCCTTCCCGCCCCCTCCGCCAGCTTCCACCGAAGCTTGGACACCTGGATGGCGTCCGCCATGGCCCGGAAAATGGATTCCCCGCAGCCTGCGGCCACATCCGTGCCCAGCCCCACAGAGATTCCCTCCTCCAGGTACTCCCGCACCGGGGCGATGCCCGAGCACAGGTTGGTGTTGGACTGAGGACAGTGGGCCACAAACACGCCCCTCTCCTTTATGAGCCGCCTCTCCTCCCCGGAAGGCCAGACGCAGTGGGCCATAACGGTGGGGCCGCCTTTTCCTGCCGGACCGCCGGGAGCACAGGAACCGCCAAACATCCCGAAGCCGTCGTAGGCCTCCCCATAGCACCCGGCCCAGGGACAGAGCTCCCTGACCCAGGCCGCCTCGTCCTGGTTTTCCGACAGGTGGGACTGAACCGCAAGCCCCGTCTCCCTCCGGATGTCCCCCAGCCCCCGCATCACCGCGTCCGAGCAGGCCGGGATGAAGCGGGGCGTGAGAACGGGCTCTGTATGGTCATATTTTCCCTCTATGTCCGAAAGCCAGCGCCTGGTCTCCTCCAAGGATTCCTCCGTCCCCTCCCGCAGGTTCTCCGGGCAGTTCCGGTCCATATTTACCTTGCCCACCATGGTCCTGAGGCCAGTGGCTTCCATGAGATCCATAAGGAGCTCCGTGGCCTCCCGATGCCTGGTGGCGAAAATACAGGCCCTTGCAGTGGCGCTGAATTTCATATTCTCCGCAAAAATCCCGTAGGCCTTCCCGGCATAATCCAGATCCTGATACCGGGCCTCCTCGGGGAACGCCCGCTCATTTAACCACTCCAAAAGCTCCAGATCCATCCCCGTCCCCCGGAAGGCATACTGGGGCGCGTGGATGTGCAGGTCCACCAGGCCTGGAAGGATCAGGCAGTCCCCCCAGTCAAAGAGGGGCCACTGCCTGAAACGCTCCGGGAGCTCTGCAAACATCCCGGCGGATCTGCCGTCCTCACAGACCACATAGCCGTGGGGGATCCAGGATAAGCTGTCCTTTGTCCGGCTTGTGCAGAGGTTTCCTCTCAGTACAAAATTTTTCATAAGCTTCCCCCTGATTCTTTCCACGTGTGCACCGGCTGGGAGGCGATAAAGGAGATGGCTCCCGCAAACCGGCAGGGCCCGTAATCCGCCGGCACAATAAAGTGCTGCCCCTTCCGCACCGGAACGCCGTCTGCGGATCCCTCACCTTCCAGAATGCTCACATTGGCAAAATCGCCGCCAAAGTCTTCCTCCCAGCAGGTATTCACATCCACCTTATGGCAGACATAGCGGCTGCCGGCAATCAGGCAGGTTTTCCTGCCCTCTGCCCCCTCCTTTACCACCCTTGGGCGGGGCTGCTCCCCCTCGTCAAAGGGAACGCGGATCACATCCAGACTCTGCTTGAGGTGGAGCTCCCTGGGCTTTCCGCCCCACAGGCGGCCATAGTCATAGACCCGGTAGGTAATGTCGCTGCTCTGCTGGGTCTCTAACAGCAGGGTCCCCCCTTTGATGGCGTGGATACAGCCCGGATCTATCTGAAAGAAGTCCCCCTTCTTTATGGGGATCCTGCGTATCAGCGCGTCCCACCGCCCCTCCTCAATCATCTGCCGCAGCTCCCTGGGGCTCCCCGCATGGTGGCCAATAACGATCTCTGTTCCGGGATCGCAGTCCAAAATATACCAGCACTCCGCCTTGCCCAGGGATCCGTTTTCATGGGCTGCCGCATAGGCGTCGTCCGGATGGACCTGGATACTCAGATCCTCCCTGGCGTCAATAATCTTTACCAGAAGGGGAAATTCCTTCTGTCCTCCTGGGGATCCGAACAGCTCCGGGTGCTCCCGCCAGAGCGCGCTCAGCGAAAGCCCCTCAAACCTCCCCCCGTCCACCAGACAGTCCCCGTTTTTATGTGCGCTGATGCCCCAGCACTCCCCGGTGTGATCGCTGGGAATATCATAGCCGAACACATCCCGCAGCCTGCTTCCTCCCCATACAGATTCCTTAAACACCGGCTTTAAAAATATCAGCCCGCTCACAGATGTCCTCCTCCTGTCCTGGCCCCGTCCTCTCCCACGTAAAAGCCGTCCGGCGTAAACGTGGAAACCAGCATGGCGCCGGAATCCGAGCAGTAATACTGCTTCCCGTTCCAATCCACCCATCCGGTGACCATATATCCTGTCTGATCAAAGAAATACCAAGTCCCGTTTATCTCCTGCCATCCATTTACCGTATAGGATCCGTCCCGGTTGCGGTACCACCAGCCGCGGCCGTCCTGGATCCATTGGCCCTGCCATTCCCGCACTTTTTCCTCCGGCACGTAAAAGGAGCTTGATTCCTGCCACTCTCCCGCATTTCCCCGGCTGTCAAAGGCTCTGACCTTAAAATAGTAGGATCCCGGCCCTGGAAATTTCCCCGAAAAATCATAGCTGTTCACAGCGACCGTGTACACGGATCCGATGCCGTCATCCACAGCGTTTGTCCGGCCGTCCTGGCAGAGACGGACCTTATAATTTTTCGCCTCAGCCAGGACCTCCCAGTTGGCGATCCCATTTGCCTCGTCCCAGTAAAGGCCGTCCACGTTCAGATCCATATCATCCACATCCAGCTCCTCCAGACGAATGGTCAGACGCAGCTCCTCCCTGCCGTTCTCCGTGGAAGCGGACACATATTTCACCTTGTCCCCCGTGAATGTAAAGGTGCTCTTGTTCGATTTTTTAAAATAATATCCGCTGTCCGCAGACAGCCAGATCTCCACCTTCGGCTCATCCCCGCCGGCCCAGTACATCCCCTCATTTACAATATCCACGCTCTCCACAGAGCAGGCCCCTTCCTCCAGAGCCACATCCACGCTGCCGCCCCAGTCACCGGCCCGGATATCTGACTGCACATACAGCGTGATGTGCCCCACCGGCTCCCTCTCCTCCTCCTCTGCATAGGAAGAAAAGGCCATGCCCGCCGCAAGAAAGAAAGCGCCTGCCAAAACGGCTGATTTTATCGTATTTCTCATCATTTCCTTCTCCTTTCGTATGTGCCTCCTGCCGGGCCCCGCCCCGGCAGGAAACGCGCCCTGATAAAACACTTTCTATTCTACCATGAATCCCGGGTATTTGAAAGAGCCCGGAGGCTCTCTCAAGCAAGTTTGGAGCGCCTCCGGGGGCCTATATCCGCGCACGGCTGAGCGGTAACAACTTGTTTTTCTTTTCATATCCTATATTAGAGCGTGTTCAAAAGCGCTCTCTCTGCCAAGGCCCCATGGCTGCGGCAGAGACGGATGCGGGAGGAAATATTTCATGATCACTATAAGTCTTTGTATGATTGTTAAAAATGAGGCCCCTGTCCTGGAGCGCATATTAAAACCCATGGCTTCCATCGCTGACCAGATGATCGTCGTGGACACAGGATCCGGGGATGACACCCGCAAGATTGCCCGGCGCTATACGGAGGAAGTCTATGAAATGCCCTGGGAGGACGACTTCTCCGCCGCCCGCAACCTGGCCTGCTCCTATGCCCGTATGGACTACTGGATGTGGCTGGACGCGGACGATGTGATTGACAGCGAGAACGCGGCCCGGCTTTTAGAGCTGAAGGAAACCCTGGATCCGTCGGTGGACGTGGTGATGATGCGCTACCTGACGGATTTTGACAGCCAGGGAAACTGCACATTTTCCTATTTCCGTGAACGGCTTTTAAAGACAGCCGCCGGCTTTCGCTGGCAGGGGCGGGTCCACGAGGCCGTAACTCCCTCGGGAAAAATTCTCTATTCCCCCATCGAGATCCGGCATCAGAAAGCCGGTCCGGGGGATAAGGACCGAAATCTGCGGATCTATGAGAAAATGCTTCGGGAGGGAGCTTCTCTCTCCCCGAGAGAGCAGTTTTATTACGGCCGGGAGCTCTATTTTCACAATCGCTTAAAAGAGGCCGGGCAGGTTTTTTCCCACTTTCTGGAGGATCCCCGGGGGTGGGCGGAAAACAAGATTGACGCCTGCCTCCTCCTGTCCCGGTGCCGCGCGCAGGAGGGACAGCGGGAGGCTGCCATGGAAGCACTGACCCGCAGCTTCCTCTATGCCCCGCCCAGAGCGGAGGCGTGCTGCGCCCTGGGCGGCTATATGCTCGACGCTGGAAGGCTCCGGGAGGCAATTTTCTGGTATGAGCAGGCCCTGGCGGCTGTGCCGGAAAAAAATTCCGGCGCCTTCATCCAGGAAGACTGTTACGGATTTATTCCCTTAATCCAGCTGTGCGTCTGCTGGGATCGGCTGGGAGACAGGGAAAAGGCCTATGAGTATCACAAAAGGGCCCGGGCCTTAAAGCCCCATGATTTGTCCGTAAAGGCAAACGAAGCCTATTTCAAGGGGGTCATAGAAAAAGATCCCCCCTCCGCATCCTTATAGGATGGCAGCTTTAGTATCTGAAAAGGAGAGACGAATATGTATTATAATTATTCCGATGAGATTGACGAGATTATGAACCGGGCGCCCTCTACGCCTCCGGAACTGCGCTTTCCCGGCCGGCCCGGCATGAGACCGGAACAGGGCGGCTGCCGGCCGAAGCCCGACAACTGCCAGCCCGGACCCAATAGCTGCTCCCCCGTCTGCTGCTGCTTTGGCGAGTGCGAGGGGGCTACCGGGCCGAGAGGTCCCATGGGGCCAATGGGACCAACCGGGCCCCAGGGCCCACAGGGACTTCAGGGGCCCGCAGGCGTAACCGGGCTTCAGGGGCTTCAAGGGCCCCAGGGACTCCAGGGGCCTGCGGGACCCACGGGACCCACAGGGGCCACAGGACCGGCGGGACCTTCCGGATTCAACGGAGCCGTGGGCGCTACCGGGCCTACGGGACCCACCGGGGCGCAGGGACCTGCCGGACCTACAGGGGCTGCAGGGCTTAACGGGGCTCCAGGGGCTACGGGCGCTACGGGGGCTACCGGGCCCACAGGACCAGCCGGGCCTACAGGACCTACCGGAGCCGCCGGGGCTACCGGCGCCACAGGACCAGTCGGCGCCACCGGGGCGGTTTATTTAGGAATACGGCAAAACTCGTCAGCAAAGCGGAATACAATGCTGATATAGCCGCCCTCGTGTATCTTGATATGGTCTACTAATTCAATCAAAA
>CALWRY010000115.1 GCA_944384065.1 uncultured Enterocloster sp.
CCGCGGCCCACCACATGGTTGGGCAGGCAGCCAAAGGGCTGGAGAATCACAAAGGCCCGGCAGCCCTCCCTGGCGTAGTGCAGGATTTCTCCTGGAATCAGAACGCCCTCCCCTGCGTCAAAGGTGTGCTGGATAATGGGATCGCTCTCCTTCACCAGATCCTGCATCCGGCAGGCGGGCTTATACAGAGGATGGTCCTTGGCGATGGCATCCGTCACGCTGTGGGCCAGATTGAACATGGAGTTGGCGGTCCGCAGCCATATCTTCTGGGCCAGGGGCTTATCCACATGGTACTCCCGCACCTGGGCGTCCTGGTAGAAGTACGTCTTCCGGATCACGTCCGTCATCCGGGCCTCGATCACCTCGAAGCCATTTTTCTCCAGGTATGCCTCTATGTCGTGGTTGGCGCCGGGATGGAAATTGAGCAGGTATTCCCCCACAATCAGCACCCGGGGCCTGGGGCGGGTCCGGTCATAGTCCACCTGCTTCATTAGGGAGATGGCTTTTTTAAATCCCCGCCTGGCTCCCAGAACGCCGCGGCGGGAAAGCCCCTCCACCACCTGGTCCATGGCCGCCTCAAAGGCCTGCTCCGCGCTTCCCGGCGCCTTTTCATAGGGCCGCATCTTGCGCAGAAGCTCCTCCAGGGCGTCAATCATGGGAAGGGCAAAGGCAATGCGCATGGAGGTGAACAGGTTCATGTGAAATCCGGGGTGCAGGTTGTGGTAGTCCCGGTCGTCATTGGTCAAAATCGGCACATGGGAGTAGCCCGCGTCGTCCAGGGCCTTTCTCAGCAGCGCCCCGTAATGGGTCAGCCGGCAGTCGCCGATGTATTTTCCCATGGCAATGGCCGTGTGTTTGTCGTCGTACCTGCCGCTCCGAAGGGCCGCAAGGGCCTCCCCGATGACAATCTGGGCCGGAAAGCAGATATCGTTGTGCACGTACTGCTTGCCCAGACGGATGGCCTCCTCCCGGCCAACGGGGAGGGGCTCAGTCCGGATTCCCTGGCCGGCCATGGCCGCAGACATAATCCGGCTGAAGGCGTGGGAGGTGTTGGGCACCAGGACCACCCGCTCCTTCCGGCTTTTCTTAGTAAATTTTTCCTGGTAGGGGTCCGGAAGCTCATGCAGCGCCCGTTTTCTCTTCCGCCGGCGCCCCATGGACACGGTCTGCACAAAGGAATTGACCCGGATGCGCAGGGCTCCCTGGATATCGCTCTCGTCCAGCTTTAAAATCAGGGGCGTCTTGCCGGAAATCTCCCGCATTAGCCGCACAATCTCATCCGAGAGGTAGGCGTCGTGCCCGCAGCCAAAGCTCACTATCTGCACGTACTCCAGGTACTCCTTCCTGGCCGCCAGAATGGCGGTGGAGAGCATCCGGGCGTGGAAATTGTTCACCACATCCAGGCGGCTTTTGCTTAAGTCCACCTGGCTGGCCTCGGGAAGGGAGTCTGCGGTGAGAACCGGTATGCCCATCCGCGTAAACATTTCCGGAAGGTCATGGTTCACCAGGGCGTCGTTCTGGTAGGGGCGGGAGGCCAGGACCACCGCGTAGGTCCCATTTTCCCGCACCTGGCGGCACACCCTTTCCCCGGCCTCAAAAAGGGCTGTATGAAATTCCTTCTGGGCCTTGTCCCCGGCGGCGATGGCCTGCCGGGTGTGCTCTCTGGAGATTCCAAAGGTCTCCTCCATGTAGGCCGCAAGCTGCCGCTCCCTGTCCCTGTCTGTGTACCAGTGGAACAGCGGCGCGGCGAAGGGAATACCCCAGCGCTTTTCGGGGTTCACGGAATTGCGGACCACGATGGGGTAGCCCTTCACCACCGCGCACATGGACTGGCTGGTGGACTCTGTGTTCTCCGTCTTCACCGTGGTAATGGAGGGCATGAAAATCCGGTCCACCCCCGCCTCTGCCAGGCTGCGGATATGGCCATGGACCAGCTTGGCCGGGAAGCACACGGTGTCTGAGGTCACATCCTGGAGGCCGCTCTCATACATGGCCCGGGTGCTCTCCGGGGACAGCTTTACCTGAAAGCCCAGGGAGCGCCAGAAGGTCCGCCAGAAGGGAAGATTCTCCCAGAAGGCGAGAACCCTGGGAATTCCAATGACGGTCGGCTTCTCCGGCTCCACGGCTGGGAAGGGATACTCCTTAAAGAGCAGCTTCTCCCGCAAATCGAAGAGGTTGGGCGTCATCTCCCTGGCCCTGGCCTTCTCCTTAAGCTTTGCCCGGACCTTCTCATCCTTCGGATCCCCCAGGATTTCGCCCCGCTCGCAGCGGTTGTTGGTGATCCAGTAGTCTCCATTGGAAAAGCGCACCACGGTTCTGCGGCAGTGGTTGCCGCAGAAGGGGCAGGGCGAATCCGCCTCCTGGGTGTAGGAGAAGGCCTCCACCCCGGACAGGCCGATGAAGGTGAGGGCAGCCCCCTCCTCCATGTGCTCTTTGGTGAGAAGGGCCGCGCCGATGGCACCCATGATGCCCGGATAGGGGGCCCGGATGACCTGGCGGCCCGTGTACTGCTCCATGGCCCGGAGCACCGCGTCGTTGCGGAAGGTGCCGCCCTGAACCACAATCCGGTCCCCCAGGCTGTCCAGGTTGGAGATGCGGATGACCTTGGTAAATACATTTTCTATGATGGAGCGGCACAGGCCCGCCATGATGTCCCCTGGAAGCTTGCCGTTTCTCTGCTCCGTGATGATGCTGCTGTTCATGAATACCGTGCAGCGGCTCCCCAGCACTGCGGGATTCTCCGAGCCGAAGGCTTCCTCAGCGATTTTCTCCACCGGGATGTGGAGGGAGGCTGCAAAATTTTCCAGGAAGGAGCCGCAGCCTGAGGAGCAGGCCTCGTTGACCAGGATGTTGGTGATGATGCCATTGTCCAGCCAGATGGCCTTCATGTCCTGGCCGCCGATGTCCAGGATAAAGGTGGCGTCCTTCACGTATTTTTCCACGGCCCGGGCGTGGGCCACGGTCTCCACTACATGGTACTCGGTTTTGAAGGCCTTGTTAAATAGAAGCTCCCCGTAGCCCGTTGTGCCTGCGCCCAGAATTTCAAGCTTTGCTCCCGCCCGGCTGTACCGCTTTCCCATGGCCGCAAGGGCCTTGCGTGCCACTGCCAGGGGCTCCCCCTCGTTGGGGGCATAGAAGGAATCCAGGATATGCTCCTCCTTGTCCATGAGGACAAACTTGGTGGTGGTGCTTCCGGAGTCAATGCCCAGGTAGGCGCGAACCGTCTCCCCCGTCTTGACGGGCGCAGGAGCAAGGGGCGGCAGCTTGTGCCGCTCCTCAAAGGCCTGCCGCTCCTCCTTTGATGAGAAAAAGGGCGGGGCCTGGGAAATCACCTTCAAGGCGCCCGAGCCGCGAATCCGCTCCAGAGCGCCGGCAAGGTCCGCAGCGAGAAAGGTCTGAGCCGGCTGTGATTCCCGCGCGGCGGCCGCCTCCTGGGAGGCCGCCGGGGCCGTGTGCGTGTCAGCTGCAGCTGTTTGGGCGGCGGCTGTCTGCGCATCCGCTGCCGGAGCCTGACGGGAGGCCGCCTTGTCAAATATCTCCGGAAGGGAGAGGGCCGCCCCGCAGGCCACGATGATTTCCGGCTGCTTGGGAAGGATGATGTCTTCCTCCAACAGATGCAGCCGCTCGGCAAAGACCCGCACCAGGGTGCGGTTGAAGGTCAGGGGGCCGCCCTCAAAGGCCACGGGCTTTTTTATCTCCAGGCCCTGGGCCAGGCCGCCGATGGTCTGCTTGGCGATGGCGTGAAGGGCAGAGAGGGCCAAATCGGACCGGGGAACCCCCTGGTTTATCAGGGGCTGGATATCTGTCTTTGCATAGACCCCGCAGCGGCCGGATATGTCAAAGACGCTCTTTCCCTGCCCGGCCAGGCAGTCGAATTCCTCCACCGGCACCTTTAATATGGATGCCGCCTCATCAATAAAGGCACCTGTGCCCCCTGCACATGTGCCGTTCATACGCATGTCTGAAACGCTTAATGAATTGCTCTCCTTTTCCCAGCGGAAAAAGATTATCTTGGCGTCCTGGCCGCCCAGCTCGATGGCGGTCCTAACCTGGGGGTACTGTTCCCGCAGTACCAGTGAATTGGCAACTACTTCCTGAACAAACGGCAGATGCAGGGCTTCCGCTATGGTTTTTGCGCCGGATCCGGTCATGGAGAAGCGCATGGGCTGGCCCGGGAATTCCTCCGCCAGGCCGCGCAGCCCGCAGATCACGCTCTGAACCTGGTCGGCATTGTGGCGCTTATAGTTAGAATATAGGATCTCTCTGGTATCTTCGTCCACGACGGCAAACTTTGTGGTGGTGGAGCCTACGTCAATGCCCACCAGAAGCCGCCGGGACTTCCGTTTGTCTTCTGTCATTTTCTTTGTCCTCTGTCTCTTATAAATACGTGATGGGTAGATGGCCTTCGCATCTGCCAAAGGCCATCTACCCATTAGTACACTCTAACACAAAGTACGCGGAATGTAAATTCCAAATTCATTATATATAATAAAATTTTCTTATTAGTCGCGGCAGCTGCCGGGCATATTTCCTTGACATGTTAAAGCCTCCTAACTATAATAGGAGTTACCCGTCTGGACGGTTGCGAAGGGGCGCGCTGGCGCGCGCCCCAAGAGTGTATGGGGAGGTCAATCAAATGCTTCTGTTGAATCGAACCCTTCTCCACATGGCCAAGGGGCTGTGGGGATGGATCTTTGTCATCACCGGGCTAAAGCTGGCGGTTCTGGCCGGGACGGCCGCCTTCGCCCGGATTATTTCCGGTTTTTTGGGGAATGCCGCTTCGCCGGATCTCACCTTTGCCCAGGGACGGCAGGCGGTTTTGTCCGCTCTGGTTACGGCTGCAGCCATGCTCTGCGCGGAGCTTCTTACCGGGGAGGCGGAATACCGGTGCACGGCCAAGGCGCGCCAGGTACTGCGCACCGGCATTTTTTCAAAGGTGCTGGAGCTGGATGTGGGAAACATTGAGAAAATCGGCCCGGTGTCCGCTATCACTTCCTCAGTGGACGGCGTGGAATCCATGCAAATCTATTACAGCAAATATCTTCCCGGTCTGCTCTATTCCCTGATCGCGCCGGTCTACCTCTTTTTCCAGCTGCGGGAGGTTTCCCTGATCCCCGCGCTCCTGCTGTTTGTCATTTCCTTTATCCTCCTGCCCGTAAACAATGTCTTTCGGAAGCATATCGAGGTTTTGAAGACGGAATACTGGAACTCCCTGGAGGACCTGACGGGCTATTACCTGGAAAGCGTCCAGGGGCTCACCACATTAAAACTGTTTGGCCGCGATGAGGATCGCACCCGTGTGCTGGCGGCAAAGTCAACGCAGTTCAACAATAAGATCATGGATGTGATGAAGGTGAATTTTTCCTCCTTCCTGCTTACGGACGGCCTGATCTACGGCGGGGTAGCTGCCGCAGCCTGCGTGGCTGCAAGGCAGGTTCTCTCCGGAAAAATTGCTTTTTCTGACGGGCTCATGGTGCTCCTGCTATCCTTCAGCTTCTTCAGCTCCGTCCGCCAGCTGATGAATGCCACCCATTCCGCCCTGGCCGGTGTGTCCGCCGCCGATAAGGTGGAGAAGCTTTTGGACATTGACACCGCCCGGCCCTATAACCCGGATCTGCCCATGGCCTCGCCGGCATTTGACGGCATCCGTCTGGAGCATGTATCCTACGCCTACGAGGGGCGCCAGGCAGCTCTTAAGGATGTCTCCCTGGACATCCCGCGGGGAAAGGTTACTGCTCTGGCCGGGCTCTCCGGCAGCGGAAAATCCACGATTGCCGGACTTTTGATGCGGTTTTATGATCTGGAAAAAGGCCGCATTCTTTTGGAGGGGAGAGACTATGTAAGTCTTACTCCGGACGAGCTGCGGTGCCGCGTCATTATGGTTCCCCAGACCGTAAGCCTGTTCAGCGGCAGCGTGGCGGAAAATCTGCGCATCGCCGCTCCGGATGCTTCGGATGAGGAACTGTATGAGGCATTGCGGGATGTGCGGTTAAAGGATTGGGTGCTCTCTCAGCCCCTGGGGCTGGATACGGACGTGGGCGATGCCGGCGGGCGGCTCTCCGGAGGCCAGCGCCAAAAAATAGGGATTGCCCGGGCGCTGCTGTGCCGTGCGGAATACATTATTTTTGACGAATCTACATCCAGCGTGGATCGGGAGAGCGAGGAGGAGATCTGGAACTGCATTGACGAGCTGTCCCAGACCCGGACGCTGATCATCATTTCCCACCGGCTCTCCACCATCCAGAATGCGGATTGCATCTATGTTCTGGAAAATGGAGCCATCGCCCAGCAAGGAACCCATGAAGAGCTGATGCGGGAAACGGGCCTGTACCGGCGGCTGGTGGAGGAACAGGCCCAGCTGGAAGCGCTGGGGATGGAGGAGGTGCGGCATGCGTAGACGTTTTTCCTATTCAATCGGGGATCTGACCCGGCGGCTCCTTAAAATTGCTGCTCCGGTCAAGGGAACTTTGGCTGTTTCCACACTGGCCAGCATTCTGGGAAATCTGGCGCAGATGGGACTAATGGGCTTTGGCGCCCTGTTTCTTATGGCCTGCGCCGAAATGACGGACGGCTCCCCCTGGATCTTTGGAGGACTTATGGTTTTCTCCGCATTTCTCATCGTGGCCTGCCGCTATGTGGAAGGCGTAGTCTCCCATGCCGGCGCCTATGAACTCCTGGCCGGGATGCGGATCCGCCTGTATCAGATTCTCCGCCAGCTGGCGCCCGCCTGCCTGATGGATCAGAATAAGGGGGATATCCTCAATATCGCTGTCTCGGATATTGAAACCATTGAATATTTCTTCGCCCATGCCATCGGCCCTATGTTCACCGTGATCATTCTCCCCTGTGTGACTTTGGTGCTGGCATTTTGGTTTAATCCCTTATTTGCCGCCGTGCTCCTTCCCATATACGCGGTGGTCAGCCTGGCATTTCCCCTTATCGCCATACGGGCCGGGCGCAGAGTGGGACTGCGCTTTCGCTCCCGGCTGGGAGAGCTGAAAGCTTTGGTGCTGGAGAGCGTCTACGGGCTTAAGGACATTCAGATTTTCGGGTTCGGCCCGCGCCGGCTTGCCATGGTTCAGGAAAAGAACCGGGCGATTAACCGCTCTGCCCATGGCCTCGTCCTGCACCAGCAGACCGTGTCCTCCGCCCCCACGTTTTTCGTATATCTGGCCCGGATCCTGGTCATCGGAGCCGCCTCCTATCTGGCAGCCTCCGGCGCGCCGAACCCCCAGGGAACGGTTATTCTCTCCTTTGTGGCAGCGGCCTCCTTCTCGTCCACTCAGTCTCTGACCTCTGTGGTCTCCAATCTGCTTGAGACCTATGCGGCGGCGGAGCGGCTGTTTCGCATTGAGGATACCCGGCCGGAGGTGACGGAGCCCGCAGCGCCCAAGAGCTGCGGCCCCATCCGGAGCATTGTGTTTGACCATGTGCAGTTTTCTTATCCCGGGACAGGGGAAGCGGGGGGATCTGATGCTGGCACTATCGCGGCCTCTGGCGGGGCCGCCGGTGACGGTACAATCGCGGCCTCTGCCGGGGCCGCCGGTGACGGTACAATCGCGGCCTCTGCCGGGGCTGCCCCGGCTGGCGGATCTGGCGGCAGCGCCCGGCAGTCCGGCCTTATCCTCCGGGATTTCTGTCTGACAATCTCGGGAAATGAAAAGCTGGGAATCGCGGGGGAAAGCGGCATCGGCAAATCCACGGTCCTGCGGCTTCTCCTCCGGTTCTGGAATCCCACAGCCGGTCAGATCCGCATAAATGGGATTCCCATTGAGGAAATTTCCCTCTCAGAGCTCCGCAGCCGGATCGCCGTGCTGGAGCAGGACACTTTTCTTTTTAATGGGAGTATCGGCGAAAATATTGCCATTGGAAAGCCGGAAGCATCGAAGGAGGAAATTGAGACTGCTGCCAGGCGGGCAGGCCTTCACGATTTTATTGCTACTCTGCCGGATGGGTATGATACCCAGATGGGACAGATGGGCGCCCGGCTGTCCGGAGGCGAGCGCCAGAGAGTGGGCATTGCCCGAACCATGCTCACGGATCCGGACGTCATTGTTATGGACGAGCCGACCAGCAGCCTGGATGTTCTGCATGAGAAGGAACTCCTAAAAACCCTTTCGGAGGAATGCTCCCACAAGATGCTGATTATCATTTCCCACCGTCCCTCCACGCTTACGGGCTGCAGCCGGGTGGTGCGGCTTAAGGGCGGGAAAATGGAGGAGTGCTGCTGAGGGAGCTGATTCTGAGGCAGGCGGGTTATGCCTCGACAGGCGGATCACTTTTGGGGCAGGCGGATCACTCGTTTGGCGGGCGGCTTATCTCCCAGAAGGCCACCGCGCTGGCAGCCGCCACATTC
This sequence comes from uncultured Enterocloster sp., assembly GCA_944384065.1. GTDB lineage: Bacteria > Bacillota > Clostridia > Lachnospirales > Lachnospiraceae > Enterocloster. The sequence goes on from CALWRY010000115.1 coordinate 8,357, forward strand.
AGGGAGTCCACCCCGGGCGCCATGGGAATGCGAACAACGTAGTCGCAGTCCGCTATGGTCCCGTCAGCCAGCCCGTCCCCCTCTGTTCCCAAAATCAGGGCCAGGCGTTCCTCCCGCTTAAGACGTGAGTCCTCAATGCTCACCGAGTCCTCCCGCAGCGCCATGGCTGCCGTGCGAAACCCCATCCGGCGCAGTGTTTTCATTCCCGGCTCCGGCCATCCGCCGTCTTTTCCTTCATCAAAATAGGTCCAGGGGATCTGAAAAACCGTCCCCATGCTCACCCGCGCGGCCCTGCGGTAAAGGGGATCGCTGCAGCCGCGAGTCAATAGGATCCCATCTATACCGATGGCCGCTGCCGAACGGAAAATCGCTCCCACATTTGTGGGGTTCATCACGCGCTCCAGCACTGCGATCCGGCGGGCATTTTGGCAAATTTCTTCCACCGCAGGCAAGGGCGGGCGTTCCATGGCGCAGAGAATTCCCCGGGTCAATTTGTAGCCGGTGATTTTTGTAATAATTTCCATCCGGGCGTTGTAGATCGGGACATCGCCTCAGCTT
>CALWRY010000116.1 GCA_944384065.1 uncultured Enterocloster sp.
CTGGCAAAGGATTTCAAATATGAGATAATCCCTGGGGTGGCAAAGCAGTTTTCCATCGTGAAGGGCCTGCTCACCCGGCCGGATATAGATACCATCTATGTGTGCACGGACTCCGGGCGGGAGGGAGAGTACATATACCGGCTGGTGGCCCAGATGGCCGGGGTGGGGCCGGAGAAAAAGCAGAAGCGGGTGTGGATTGACTCCCAGACAGAGGAGGAGATCCTTCGGGGCATCCGGGAGGCAAAGGACGAAGCGGAGTATGACAATCTCTCCGCCTCCGCCTATCTGCGGGCCAAGGAGGACTACCTCATGGGCATCAATTTCTCCCGTGCCCTGACGTTAAAATTCGGTCCGGCCATGGGCGCCTATCTGGGCGAGTCCCGGCGCCCGGTGCTCTCCGCGGGCCGCGTCATGACCTGTGTTCTTGGCATGGCAGTGCGCAGGGAGCGGGAAATCCGGGAGTTTGTAAAGACGCCCTTTTACCGGGTCATCGGCACCTTTCTGGCGGAGGGACCGCAGAGGAAGGAGGCCAGCGGGCAGCCGCAGGCACCCGGCCTGGAGGCCGCTGCTCCGGTTCCCATCCAGGCGGAGTGGCGGGCTGTGGCGGGCTCCCGGTATTTTAATACGCCCTGGCTCTACAAGGACAATGGCTTTAAGGAGCGGGAGAAGGCCCAGGAGCTCATGGATTTCCTCATGGCAAATGAGGACGGGACTAGGGAGCCCCTGCCGGCAAAGGTGGTTTCCAAGGAGAAGAAAAAGGAGACCAAGAATCCGCCCCTTCTCTTTAACCTGGCGGAGCTGCAGAACACCTGCTCCAAGATGTTTAAAATCAGCCCGGATGAGACGCTCAAGATTGTCCAGGAGCTCTATGAGAAGAAGCTGGTCACGTATCCCAGGACCGATGCCCGCGTGCTCTCAAGCGCGGTGGCCAAGGAGATAGGAAAAAACCTGGGCGGCCTCAAGGGCTATGGGCCGATGGCGGCGCTGGCCGGCGAGGTTCTGGGAATGGACTCCTGGAAGAAGATTGGTAAGTCCCGGTATGTGAATGACAAGCAGATTACGGACCATTATGCCATTATCCCCACAGGGCAGGGCCTGGGAAATATAGGCCGCCTGTCCCCCCTGTCGGAGAAGGTGTATCAGGTCATCTGCCGCCGGTTTTTGGCAATCTTTTATCCTGCGGCGGCATACCAGAGGTACAGCCTGGAATTGGAGCGGAGAGGAGAGCATTTCTTTGCCTCCTTTAAGGTTCTTGTGGAGCCGGGCTGGCTGAAGGCCGCCGGCGACAAAAAGGCCTTAAACGCCGGGGTGGAGGAAAGCCTCGAAGAGGATAAGGAGGAGGCTGAAAATGCCGCGCCAGGCAGAGGCGGCGTCACGGGTGCGGAGGAGAGCGGCAGAGCTCTGGCCGGTACGGCGGCTGCCTTAAGGCCTGCGGTTTCCAGAGAACTCCTGCTGTCTCTGCTTGCAGATTTGAAAAAAGGTGATATACTATCGTTGACAGAGCTCGCCGTCAAGGAGGGCGAGACCTCGCCGCCTAAGCGCTACACCTCCGGCTCTATGATACTGGCCATGGAGAACGCAGGCCAGCTCATTGAGGACGAGGAGCTGCGGGCCCAGATAAAGGGCAGCGGCATCGGCACCAGCGCAACCCGGGCGGAGATACTTAAAAAGCTGTTCAATATCAAATATTTGAGCCTGAACAAAAAGACCCAGGTCATCACACCCACCCTTTTTGGGGAAATGGTTTACGATGTAGTGGACCATTCCATCCGCCAGCTCTTAAACCCGGAGCTGACAGCCAGCTGGGAGAAGGGTCTCACCTACGTGGCGGAGGGAACCATCACCTCGGAGGAGTACATGGAAAAGCTGGGGCGGTTTGTGGCGGGGAGAACCCTGGGCGTCATCCGCATGGAGCATCCGCCGGATATGCGGGGAATGTTTGACGCGGCAGCTGCGTTCTATGAAGGAAAGAAAAAGGAGAATGATGCAAAATGAAATTGGAAAGCATGACATGGAAAGAGCTTTTAGGCACAGAGCACACCATTGCGGAGCGCCTCTTTGACGGGAAGACCTACCCCTGGGAGGTGCTTGGGGGAATCGGTGAGTTCATCACCACACTTGGGCCCCTTCTCCCGGAGAATGAGTACCGGAAGCTGGGCAAGGACATCTGGATTCACAAGACGGCCCGCATGGCTCCCGGCGTTGCGGCAGCAGGTCCCATGATTATCTGCGCGGGCGCACAGGTGCGCCAGGGCGCTTTCCTGCGGGGCAAGGTGATTATCGGCGAGCGGGCTGTGGTAGGCAATTCCTGCGAGCTTAAGAATGCCGTGCTCTTTGACGAGGTGCAGGTTCCCCATTTCAACTATGTGGGCGATTCCATCCTGGGCTACAAGGCCCATATGGGCGCAGGCGCTGTGACCTCCAATGTGAAGTCTGACAAGACTCTGGTGAAGGTTCACGCTGAGGACGGGGATGTGGAGACCGGCCTCAAGAAGTTTGGCGCCATCCTGGGCGACCATGTGGAGGTTGGCTGCAACAGCGTCCTCAATCCCGGAACCATCATTGGAAAGAACACCAACATCTATCCCTTATCCAGCGTGCGGGGCTGTGTTCCCGCAAACTCCATCTACAAGGATAAGGACAATATTGTGGTGAAGGAGGTCCGCGAGGAGGAGAAGGAAGCCGCAGGCAAGGGCGGACTTAAGGTTGTGAAATAAATATACGTAACCGTTCAGGCGGCGGGTAAACAGGGGCGAAAATAGACGTCAAGCTTGCTTGTAAGTATATTTTCGCCCCTGTTTACACATCGGACTAGGTGCCCTCCGGGGTATGGACATCCGATGCTTCTTGTCCGGCCTATGGCCGGGCAAGAAGACTAGGTGCCCTTTGGGGTATGCCCGCCGCCTGAACTGCTACAAATGCCTGTAACAGGTTTCCTTGTAAATTAAGAGTAAAGAGACAAAAAGACAGCCCCATAAACCTTTGGGATGAAGGCCTTAGGTTTGTGGGGCTGTCCTATACTCGCTGCCGCTCCCAAAAGGCGCCTCCCTCTGCCTGTCCATTGACAGCGTGGAAAACTCTGGGAGTTTACGCACCCTGCCAACAGCCATCCATTCACCCACCGCCTTCTTAAAACCCAACCTATCATTTCTTTCAGCTATGGTCGATATTTTATTGAAAAACATATGTTCGCATGGCAAAATAGACGTCAGGAAAACACCCATGACAGGAGTGGCTGCCTCTCGGCCTTGACCCGCAAGGGAATACATAGGAAGGGAGGTGGTGCGTATGACGGCTTACGAAATCGTAATGGTAGTCCTTGGCATTCTTGGACTTCTGATCGCGTTCGGCGGTTTTGTTGTCGCGCTGCTTACCTTTCTGGACAAAAGAAAGCGTAAGTAAGAAAATGCCCACCCTGTCTGCCAACAGGATGGGCGCTGCCCGTTAGGGCGATAACCTTTAAACCTTGAGGCATCCACTTTTGGAGTGGGTGCTTTCTTTTTTGCCTACACCTATATTATAGTCAATTCCGATTATAAATACAAGTGGTTCTGAATAGTTCTCTTAATGTTTATGGACAGAATCGATTAAAAAGGTCTCAGATATTGGAATGTAAAATGCGTTCCTCTAATTCCTCAGCGGAATCGCTGTCTCCAGCAAAGGAAATCCACTGCTGCAGAAGCTTTGGATCTTGCTCCTCCTGAATCCGTTGGGTGATCGAATCTGCGGCAAGTCCTTTTAGCTTGAGAACCTGAAGAAGCAGCTGGCGGACAGTCTGGATGTGCTGTTCTCGTTCTTTCTGAAGCAGTCTGGCATTTTCCTTCTGAAGCTGAGCATTCTTTTCCTGCTCTTTTTGAAGCAGCTTGGCGCTTTCTTCCCGCTCTTTTTGAAGCAGCTTGGCGCTTTCCTCCCGCCCTTGCCTTCGTCCTTCTTCAAGCAGCGTTTTTGCGTGTCTCTCTTGATTGTATTCGGTCAGAATCATCTGCTTCACCTCCCCTCGGTGTTTGAGTAAAAGTTCTTTTAATATATCTAAACGAATGCAGTCCTCAATGGCCTGATCCATGGCAGCCTCAAGTTTCATTCCAGTGCCCAGATAGCCACGGATTGTTTCTACAAAGCGGGAATACTCATAAAGCTTCCGGCAGGCTTCCATCAGTTCTTTATTGTGCCCGTAGTTGATATTCAGCATCACAGCCCTGCACTCCAAAACCGGAGGATTTTCCTGCTTTACAAAAGAATCGGAAAGCCGCAGTTCCCGCCGGTCAGGTTCTTCTTTTGCCCCATTGTAGAATACCAGATATTTCGGAGAGGGAAGCCTCAGCAAAGCGCCAGAATAAACGTCCAGGTTATTCTGTTCAATGAACCCTTGGTACAGCATGGCAATATACAGCAGCCCCCGCAGCGGCATATTGGGGTTTGAGCTGCTCTGGTGCTCATAGAGGTTCATCACGTCCTCGATCAGGAAGGACACATCATTTTTGCGTCCCATGTACAGCACGTCCTCAATGGTGGTCACTATCAGCTCGTCCGGATCCTGGTAGGACGTGCCGTTGATGGCGTTATAGAGGCTTAAAAGCTCCCTCTTTTCTTTGAAAATCATCCGGAACAGGCTGTCCTTGTAGCTGCGCCGCACGCTTGCCTTGCTCATTTTGCCCATAAGCAGTTTCTCCTTTCATCATACCGTATTTTTTCTTTTCTGTAAATCCTGTCCGGGATAATTCTGAAATCGAAAGATTGCAAACCGCAGCAGTTAAGACGAGTACCGCCGCAGAACCGGAAATGACTGACAGACGCCGTAAGGCTAGAAATTTTGACAGCTTCATCATACCACGGGAGAGAAAAAACTGCAAGAAAAAGAGGGCTGCCTGCCAATGCCAACCTGTCTGCGCCCAATCTGCCAATGCCCAACCCGCGAACGCCCAACCTGCCAGTGGACACTGCCGGAGCGGTTTGCTATAATGGGCTTATAACCGTTCAAACCGCGCAGTTCGGGGAAAGGGATAAAATGAGCACACACGACTTAACGCTTCACCAGACCATTGAAGGCATCCGCTTTTACTTTAATTCGCTGGAGTACCGGACTTCCCATTTTCACAGGGACATAGAAATTATGTGGGTCCTGGAGGGCGGGATGGAAGTGCAGGCCGGAGGGCGGACCTGTGAGGTTCATGCAGGGGAGATGTTTCTGGTAAACTCCGAACAGCCCCACGAGATTAAGACCCAGGGGGGAGAGTGCACGCTGATGGGCATTCAGCTGTCGCCGGATCTGATTGCGGAGGATGTGCCGGAATTTCCGCATATACAGTTTGAAAAATATTTTGTAAATGCCCTGCCGGATCCCGTCTATCAGGGCATTGAAAGGATGCTGGTGGAGGTGATGGATCAGTACCTGACCAAGCCGCCTCTCTACGAGCTCTACTGCAAAAGCCAGATGCGTCTGTTTTTGTATGCCTTTCTGAAATACCTTCCCTACCGGGTGCTGACCGAGGAACAGAGCCAGACCCAGAAGAACCAGAATGCCCGCCTGCAGCGCCTGGTCCAGTTTGTGAAGGAAAATTATAAAGACAATATCCGCCTGTCGGATTTTGCAAAGCGGGAGGGGAGATCCCTAAGCCACATCTCCCATTTCGTCCAGGACACCATGCACCAGAGCTTCCGGGAATATGTGAATCTGGTGCGGTACCACGAGGCCTGCAAGATGATGATGACCGGCCAGTATAAGATGCTGGACATCTGCATGGAGTGCGGATTTTCGGATTACCGGTATTTTTCAAAAACATTTCTCAGCCACACGGGGCTGACGCCGGAGGCCTATGGGAGGCAGCTGACAGAAAAGGTGGGAGACGAGACTTCCTATAAGCACAATATCCACTCCCGGGAGCGGTTCTACACGCCGGAGGAGAGCGTGCAGGTGATAAAAAAACTGCGGGAGCAATACGGGAAAGGAAGGACAGAGAACATAATTACCGCATAAAAGTCTAATAAAAGAAACAAAAACAGCATATTTAGAAAATGCAAAACAGCGGTTTTTTGAGTGCATAATGACGATTCTACACTTGGAAAACCGCTTTTTTATTGCAAAAGGTATGAAAAAACTGCGTCAAAGAGCTGTATAGATTATGTAAAAGATATTAATAACAGCAAAAAAGTCTAATGAAAGCAACAATAAGAGCAAAGATAGGAACGCACAAAGAAGGTATAATAAGGGCACAAAGATTACAAAGCCTGTTTCCGGAAGACAGCTGCGTAGGCAAAACCATACCCCACATTCAAAATTCAGGAGGAATGCGACTTATGAAGAAAAATGTAATTGCAATGATTCTTACGGCCGGAATGGCGGCGTCTGTTATGGCGGGATGCGCCTCGTCAGGGGAGGAGACGAAAAGCGCCGGAACCGATACGCAGGCTGAGGAGAGCAGCCAGGCAGAGGGAGCGGAAGGAAAGGTGAACCTGGTATTTTGGACCGGGCTTTCCGGACAGCCGGGAGAGATTATTCAGCAGGTGGTGGATGATTATAACAGCTCCCAGGACAAAGTATTTGTAGATTTGCAGTACCAGGGATCTTATCAGGAATCTTTAAATAAGCTGAAGACATCCATGCGCACCCAGGACGGCCCGGATTTGGTGCAAATCTATGAGGCCGGAACCCGAATCATGATCGACAGCGGCTTTGTCATTCCTATGCAGCAGATTATTGACGAATATGAAATAGACGTGTCCGGTCTGGAGGAAAATATGCTGAATTACTACACAGTAGACGGCCAGCTGTACTCCATGCCGCTCAATACCTCGGTTCCGGTGTGCTATTATAATAAGACGGCGCTCTCCCAGATCGGATATGAAAATGGGCCGGAGACCTGGGATGACATCGTGGACATTTCCCAGAAGGTAATGGAGCAGGGGCTGGCCACATCAGGAATCGCCATGTGCTCCAATCTGATTTGGAGCTTTGAGCAGCCCATGGTTCAGCAGCACTATGCGATGGTCGATAATGAGAACGGGCGGACAGGCCGGGCAACAAAGACTACATTTGCGGATGGAGATCTGGCTCTTGAGGTTGCCACAAGAATCAATGATTTGGTGGCCAACGGATATGCGGCGGATGTGGGCTTCACCATCGATGCCAACCGGGCGGCATTCTGGTCCGGGGAGGCCGCTATGATGTGCGATTCTTCCGGATCCATTACCACTTCTTTGGAGACAATTGACGGAGCGTTTGAGCTGGGCGTATGCCCATTCCCGGCGCTGACAGCCGAGGCCCCCAACGGAGGCGTTACTCTGGGCGGCGGCTCTGTATATATTTGCGACAATGGAAAGGGCGACGCGAATAATGATGCCATAGCAGACTTCATGAAGTACATCATTTCTCCGGAGGCGCAGGGCTATATATTTGCAAATACGGGATACTTCCCTGTGACAAGCGCGGCTCTGGAGGAGGAAAGCGTAAAGGAAACCCTGGAAGCCTATCCGCAGTACCAGGCGGTAATCGACACAGTGCACAATTCGCCGAATATGGGATTTGGCCCCTTATATGCCAGCCTTGTGGACGCCCGCGAAATCTACTCCGCTTATCTGGAGCAGATGATGCTGGGGGAGATTACGCCGGAGGAATGCATTCAGAAATCAGCGGAGGAAATTGACATTCTGATTGAGGAATACAACAGCAGCAATGTGGAGTAACCATTTGGGCTGATGGATGAGGCCTGAACTTGTACGGGGGCTGTGGAATTGTAACAGTTCAGACGGCGGTCTTCTTCTTGCCCGGCCGCAGGCCGGACAAGAAGCATCGGATGTCCATACCCCGGAGGGCACCTAGTCCGATGTGTAAACAGGGGCGAAAATATACTTACAAGCGAGCTTGACGTCTATTTTCGCCCCTGTTTACCCGCCGTCTGAACTGTTACGTGAAATTCGTATTGTCACGGACCCTGTGCTATTGGAGGTAAAAGATGAGCAGCAAAAAAACGCGTTCCAATAAAAGATTATCAAAAAGGCTGGAGCCGTACCTATATCTTCTTCCCGTATTTATATTGTTTGGAATATTTACATTTTATCCTTTAATCCGCACAGTGGCCATGAGCCTTTCTTCCGTAAATTCAATGGGGGAAATCGTCCGCTTTGCAGGCGTTAAAAACTTTCAGAGCCTGTTTCGGACCGACCAGTTTTTTCTGAGTCTCCAGACGACCTTTATTTTCGCGGTCTGTCTGGTTCCGCTGGAGTTATTAATCGGCTTGATTTTGGGGCTTTTGGCGGATAACCGGAAAAAAAACGGTAAGCCCGGTGCGCACGCTGTTTGCGCTGCCAATGTCCATTTCTTATGCCTGCGGGGCCATGATATGGCTGCTTATGTTTAATCCCACGGCAGGAATTATCAATACACTGATTGGAAAGCAAATCAGCTGGAGCGGCGACAGGACTCTGGCGATGATAATGATTATTGTCACCACCTGCTGGCTGACGGCCGGAATGAATTTTATCTATGTGCTGTCAGGACTGCAGTCCGTGCCGGATGACCTGTATGAGTGCTCGAAGCTTGAGGGGGCCAGCTATCTTCAGACGGTGCGTCATATCACGCTGCCCTGTATTTCGCCCACGCTGTTTTTTCTGCTGGTCATCAACACCATCAACGCGTTTCAGATATTCACGCAGGTTAAGCTGATGACAGAGGGAGGTCCCGGCGGAGGAACCAACGTGCTGGCATATTCCATTTACGAGTCAGCCTTTGTGAGCAACCGGTGGGGCTACGCCAGCGCCATGTCCATTGTATTTTTTATAATCCTGCTGGCTATTTCCATTCTTCAGTTTAGGGCGGAAAAGAAGGGGGTGTTCTACTAGTGAGACTAAGTACCCGTTGGGGAAAACTGTGCTTTTTGTT
>CALWRY010000117.1 GCA_944384065.1 uncultured Enterocloster sp.
TACCCCGGAGGGCACCTAGTCCGATGTGTAAACAGGGACAAAACCATGTTTACAAGCAAGCTTGACACCTGCTTTTGCCTCTGTTTACCCGCCGTCTGAACTGTTACGATTTTTTAAGTAAAGGTGTTTTTTAAAATGACAAAACTTGCGTTAAGCGATGAGATATTGTTAAGCGTCCAGCAGCCCGCCCGCTACATCGGCGGCGAGGTCAATATGGTAAAGAAGGACCTGAACAAGATGGCGGCAAAATTCGCCATCTGTTTTCCGGACGCCTATGAGATCGGCATGTCCCATCTGGGCATCCAGATCCTCTATTCCATGTTCAACAGCAGGGAGGACGTGTGTTGCGAGCGCGTGTACAGTCCCTGGGTGGACTTGGACGCCATCATGCGGGAGCGGCACATCCCCCTTTTCACCCTGGAGAGCCAGGAGCCGGTGAAAAATTTTGACTTTCTGGGCATCACCCTTCAGTACGAGATGTGCTATACCAATGTGCTCCAGGTTCTGGAGCTGTCCCAGATCCCCCTGCACAGTGAAGAGCGCGGGGAGGAGGATCCCATTGTCATCGGCGGAGGCCCCTGCGCCTACAACCCGGAGCCTTTGGCGCCTTTTTTTGACTTATTTTATATCGGAGAGGGAGAAACGGTCTATTTTGATTTGATAGACCGTTTTATCGCGAACAAAAAAGCGGGTGGAAGCCGCCGGGCTTTCCTTGAGATGGCGGCGGAAATTCCCGGCATCTACGTGCCCGCCTTTTATGACGTGGCCTACAAGGAGGACGGCACCATCGCCTCCTTCACGCCGAACAATCCCCACGCGCCTGCCCGCGTCGCCAAGGAGCTGGTGAAGGACTTAGACAGCGTGGGCTACATTGAAAAGCCCCTGGTTCCCTATATTAAGGCCACCCAGGACCGGGTGGTTTTGGAGATACAGCGGGGCTGCATCCGGGGCTGCCGTTTCTGCCAGGCGGGAAACATCTACCGGCCTCTGCGGGAGCACAGCCTGGAGTACCTGAAAAAATACGCGGTGGACATGCTCACCAGCACGGGCCACGAGGAGATTTCCTTAAGCTCCTTAAGTTCCAGCGACTACACCCAGCTGGAGGGGCTGGTGAATTTCCTTATCGACACCTTCCACGGCAAGGGCGTCAATATTTCCCTGCCGTCCCTGCGCATCGACGCCTTTTCCCTGGATGTGATGCGCAAGGTTCAGGATGTAAAGAAGAGCAGCATCACCTTCGCGCCGGAGGCCGGCACCCAGAGGCTTCGGGACGTGATCAACAAGGGGCTCACGGAGGAGGTCATTCTCCAGGGAGCCAGGGATGCCTTCGCGGCAGGCTGGAACCGGGTAAAGCTCTACTTTATGCTGGGACAGCCCACAGAGACCCGTGAGGACATGGAGGGCATCGCCCTTCTCTCCGAGAAGATTGCGGAGGCCTACTATGACATTCCCAAGGATCAGCGCAAGGGCAAGGTTCAGATCGTGGCCAGCTCCTCCTTCTTTGTCCCCAAGCCCTTCACGCCCTTCCAGTGGGCGCGGATGTGCACAAAGGACGAATTTATTGAGCGGGCCAATATCGTCCGTGGAAAATTCCGGGAGATGAAGAATTTCAAAAGCCTCAAGTACAACTGGCACGAGGCGGAGCTCACGATCTTAGAGGGCGTCCTGGCGCGGGGAGACCGGCGGGTGGCCCCGGTCATCGAGGAGGCCTACCGCAGGGGCGCCCTCTATGATTCCTGGTCCGAGCATTTTAAAAATGAGGCGTGGATGGAGGCTTTCGCGGCCTGCGGCGTGGATTTAGACTTTTACACCTCCAGGGAGCGGTCCCTGGATGAAATATTCCCCTGGGACTTCATCGACGCAGGCGTTTCCAAGGCGTTTTTAAAGCGGGAGTGGGAAAATGCCCTGGCAGGCCGGGTGACCCCCAACTGCCGCCAGAAATGCGCGGGCTGCGGGGCCTTAGGCTACGGCAGCGGCGTCTGTTTTGAGCCCCGGCAGGCCCAATCCCCGCAGGCAGATGCCAGCATGGATGGTCTGCCCCAGGCGGAGGCCGGCAGGGCCGGGCAGCCCCAGAACGCTTCGGCCCAGGAGGGAGGACAGGCATGAAGATTCGGATTAAATTCAAAAAATACGGCTCTATGAAGTTTATCGGCCATCTGGATGTGATGCGCTATTTCCAGAAGGTCATGCGCCGGGCCGGGGTCGACATCTGCTACAGCGGCGGATTCAGCCCCCATCAGGTTATGTCCTTTGCCTCCCCCCTGGGGGTTGGAGTGACAAGCGAGGGGGAGTACGTGGACATTGAGGTGCATTCCTCAGAGAGCTCCGCCGTCATGGTAAAGCGCCTGAACGAGGTGATGACCGAGGGCTTTGAAGCGGTCAGCTGGAAGCTCCTCCCCGATGAGGCGAAAACCGCCATGTCCCAGGTGGCGGCAGCGGATTATACGGTTTCCTTCCGCCCTGGCTATGAGCCTGCGGGGGAGAGCGCCGGTGAATTTTACAGGAGAGCGGCCGCTCTCTTTGACGCCCCCCAGGTGCTTGCAGAAAAGCAGACAAAGAAGGGCACGGTCCAGGTGGATTTAAAACCGCTGGTCTATGAGATTGCTGTCCGGGAAGGAGCTTCCCAGGGACAGGAGGGCACGGTCCTCTTTATGAAGGTTTCCGCAGGAAGCGCTGCCAACGTAAAGCCCGGACAGGTACTGGACGCGTTTTACCAGAGCATGGGAGAGGAGCAGCCTGCATTTGCCCATATGGCAAGACGGGAGGAGGTCTATGCGGACCTGGCCTCTGAGGCGGAGCAGGAGAGGGGCATACACCGTTTTATTCCCTTAGAAGGACTCGGGAAGGATATAGAATAATGGACACACTGCTCATCACACACTGGAGGGACAAAATCTGCACCGTCCTGTACTCGGAGGGACGGCCCCAGCAGATTACGCTGGAATCCCCAAAGCGGCCTTCCCGGCTGAACAACATTTACATCGGAAAGGTACAAAAAATTGTGCCGGGCATTCAGGCGGCCTTTGTGGACATTGCACCGGGGGAGGCGGGCTACTACAGCCTGGCGGAAAATAAGTCCCACCATTTTGTTTCCAGTCCCAGAAAAGAGATAAAGCCAGGGGACGAGCTTGTGGTGCAGGTGGTGCGGGACGCGGTGAAGACAAAGGCGCCTGTCTTAAGCGCCAATCTCTCCCTTCCCGGCCGGTACTGCGTGGTCACGGACGGCTCCGGGGACATCGGCATCTCCGCGAAAATCACGGACGAGGGCCGAAGGCAGGCACTCAGGGAGGCTCTTTCCGGGGAAATGGATCCCTCCCTGGGGGTGGTGATCCGCACCAACGCGGCATCCGCGCCGGATGAAGCCATTCTCCGGGAATACCGGGCTTTAAAGAGGCGGTATGAGAAGCTTAGAGATACCTGGTCCAGCCGCACCTGCTACAGCCTCCTCTATGAGTCGCCGCCCTCCTTTGTGGAGGGGCTGCGGGATATGCCCGGCGAGGGCGAGCGAAAAATCATCACGGACGACCCGCAGATTTACGAGAGCATACGTGCGTATCTTGCGGGAAATGGGAGCCTGCCTTCCGACATGGCGGACAGCGGATCGGAGGGCCGCCAAGCGGTCCAGCTGGTCCTCTATCAGGACTCCCAGCTCCCCTTAAATAAGCTCTACAGCCTGGACACCGTCCTGGAAAGGGCCCTTGATAAGAAGGTGTGGCTCAAATCCGGAGGCTACCTGGTCATTGAGCCCACGGAGGCCATGGTGGTTATTGATGTGAATTCAGGAAAATATTCCGCAAAGAAGCAGCAGCGGGAGACCATTTTCCGCATCAATAGGGAGGCGGCTGAGGAGATTGCCCGCCAGCTGCGGCTGCGCAACCTCTCCGGCATTATCCTGGTGGATTTTATCGACATGGACGATCCGGAGGACCGGGAGGCGCTTCTGCGCTTTTTGGGGGGCATTTTAAAGAAAGACCCGGTAAAAACCATCCTGGTGGACATGACGCCCCTTGGACTGGTGGAGATCACACGAAAAAAGGTAAGAAAGCCATTGTACGAACAGCAAGCATGAAAGGAGACAATATACAAAAGCCATGAAAATCATAATTGTAGGCTGCGGCAAGGTGGGTACAACCCTTGCGGAGGAACTGAGCAAGGAAAACCATGACATTACACTCATCGACTGTGACGAGGACACCCTTCAATCCATTTCGGATTCCATTGACGTCATGTGCGTGACGGGAAACGGAGCCGTCTATCAGGTGCAGATGGAGGCCGGCATTCAGGACGCGGATCTTCTGATCGCCACCACAAACTCCGACGAGCTGAACATGCTCTGCTGCCTCATCGCGAAAAAGGCGGGCAACTGCCAGACCATCGCCCGCATCCGCAATCCCGAGTACTCTGCGGAGATCAACTACATCCGGGAGGAATTAAACCTGTCCATGGCCATCAACCCGGAGCTGGCCGCCGCCGTGGAGATTTCCCGGCTGCTGCGCTTCCCCACAGCCATCAAGATTGAGCCCTTTGCCAAGGGGCGGATTGAGCTTTTGAAATTTATTGTGCCGGAGGCTTCCGTTTTAAATCATATGCGGGTTATGGATGTAAATAACCGGCTGAAATCCAACGTCCTTATCTGCGCCGTGGAGCGGGGCGAGGATGTGGTGATCCCTGACGGAAACTTTGTCATCCAGTCCGGGGATAAGCTCTCTTTTATCGGTCCCAGGGGATCCCGGTCCGAGTTTTTCAAGAAGGCAGGCATTGAAAACAATGCGGTAAAGACCGCCATGTTCGTGGGAGGCGGCAAGCTGACCTACTATCTGGCCAAGGCCTTGTCGGACACAAAGATCAAAATCAAGATCATTGAGCAGGACGAGGAGCGCTGCAATGCCTTGAGCGAGCTTCTTCCCCACGCCATGATCATCCACGGGGACGGATCCGATCAGCAGCTTTTGATCGAGGAGGGCATCCGTCAGACCGAAGCCTTTGCCTCCCTCACCGGCTTTGACGAGGAAAATATTATGCTGTCCCTCTACGCGGCCAGCCAGTCAAAGGCCAAGCTCATCACCAAGGTGAACCGGATTACCTTTGGAAATGTGATCGATTCCCTGAACCTGGGCAGCGTGATCTATCCCAAGATGATCACGGCGGATCTGATCCTCCAGTATGTGCGCGCCATGCAGAACTCTATGGGGAGCAATGTGGAGACCATGTACAAGATTGTGGCGGAAAAAGCGGAGGCTCTGGAGTTCCGTGTGAAGGCGGACGCGCCTCTTCTTGGCATCCCCCTGATGGATCTGCAGCTAAAGCGCAACCTACTGGTTGCCTGCATCAACCGGAATGGAAACGTCATCATCCCCAGGGGCCAGGACACCATCGAAGCCGGGGACACGGTGATTGTGGTTACCACCCACACAGGACTCAATGACTTAAAGGATATTTTGTTGTAAAGGCGGCGGCGGATATGAATTACGGTATTATTCTCTATATGCTGGGATGGATCCTGAAAATTGAGGGCATTTTCATGGCGCTTCCCATTGCGACGGCAGTTATTTACGGGGAGCTGGAGGAAGGGCTCTGTTATCTGGGCGTGGCCCTGGTCTGCCTGATCCTGGGCTTTCTCGGCACCATGAAAAAGCCGAAGACCCGGATGTTCTTTGCCAAGGAGGGCTTTGTATCTGTCTCCCTGGGCTGGCTGGTGCTCAGTATATTTGGCTGCGCTCCCTTTATACTTACCGGGGAGATCCCTCATTTTATCGACGCCATGTTTGAGATCGTGTCCGGCTTTACCACCACAGGATCCAGCATTGTTCCCAAGGTGGAGGATCTGTCCCACGCCACCCGCATGTGGCGCAGCTTCACCCACTGGATCGGCGGCATGGGAATCCTGGTGTTCATTCTGGCCGTCCTCCCCATGGCGGGCGATTACAACATGCACATCATGCGGGCGGAGAGCCCCGGCCCCTCTGTGGGTAAATTTGTCCCCAAAATTGGCCTGACCGCCAAACTGCTCTATATCATTTACACCGGCATGACCCTGGTCATGATCTTCCTCCTTCTGGCGGGAGGCATGCCCTTATTTGACACCCTCTGCATGACCTTCGGCACCGCAGGAACCGGCGGATTTTCCTGCTTGAATTCCGGACAGGCGGATTATACGGTATATCAGCAGGCTGTAATATCGATTTTTATGCTCCTGTTCGGCGTGAACTTTAACGTATACTATCTTTTTCTGGCCAAAAAACCTATGGACGCCCTGCGCTGTGAGGAGATGCGGGGATACTTTATCATCGTAGCCGCAGCAGTCCTTTTTATCACCTTGAATGCCCGGGAAAGCTTCACCTCTCTGTTTATGGCGGTTCACCACGTGCTGTTTCAGGTGGCCTCCATCATAACAACCACGGGCTATGCTACGGTGGACTTTGACAAATGGCCGGAATTTTCCAAATGCATTCTGCTGCTCCTTATGATGATAGGCGCCTGCGCCGGCAGCACGGGCGGCGGCATGAAGGTTTCCCGGGTTATGATTGCTTTTAAGGAGGCTGTTCGGGAGCTGGGAACCGTCATCCATCCCCGAAGCGTCAAAGTCATCAAATATGAGGGAAAGACACTGGCCCAGGGAACCCTGCGGACATTGAATTCCTATATCATTGTGTATTTTTTCCTGTTTTTCTTGTCCATTCTTATTGTAAGCTTGGACAACTATGACTTTATGACTTCGTTTTCGGCTGTTGCGGCGAATTTTAACAATGTAGGTCCTGGACTTTCCGCAGTTGGCCCCATGTCAAACTATTCGGTCCTGTCCTACCTGTCAAAGTCCGTGCTCATCTTTGACATGCTGGCCGGACGGCTGGAGCTCTTCCCGGTTCTGGTTCTGTTCTCGCCCAATACCTGGCGGCAGCAGTAGAATCCCTGGCTCGGAGAAAGCGGCCCTTTTCTAATTGTGAAAAAACCGTGACATCCATTGACGGCCGGGCGGCTTTGGGATATCCTTTTTCTAAGAGAAAGCTAAAAGGAGGAACCCCTTTTGAAGTGCATCTGCAAAGCATGGAAAAGAAAATGTCTGTCTGCCGCTCTCAGCCTCACCCTGGCAGGCGCGGCGGCTTTCCCGGCTGCGGCTGAGGAAGCGGAGACAGCTGTAACGGAGGAAGCATGGGAAACGGCGGCGGAAACCGCAGAGCCTGCCGCTGCCCCTGCCCAGACCTACGCCGCAGGCAGCTATGTAATCGGGCGGGACATGCCGGCGGGAGAGTACGCCATTTTCACCTCGGACGATTCCTCGGACAACACCTATTCCTACTGCAGCCTTACCCTCTACAAGGATGACTCGGATGAGCGCCGCATCGCCGAGCTGCGCTTTCAGCACCACGGCCTCGTCACTCTCTATAACGGCCAGCATCTGGTTCTCTCAGACGGCTGGGCCGTGGCCGCAGAGGAGGCGGACATCCAGCCGGGGGTGAGCGGCATGTACAAGGCAGGAAGGGACATAGAGCCCGGAACCTACCGGCTCACCGCTCTTACCTCGGAGGGCGGAAGCTGGGCCCTGTACAATGATGTCTGCTATTACTACGATTACATCGACGGATACGGGCGTTTTGCGGAGCCCACGGTCATCACGGTGGAGGAGGGCCAGTATCTGGAGCTGACGGACGTGCGGGATGTTCAAAAAATAGAATGATTTTCGAAAAAACCGGTTGACAGTCCCACCCACGGATGCTATTATAATTGAGTATGCCGCACAGCGGGGCTTCTAAGAGTCTGCCCATTTTGGGACGGGCCGCCGAAGCTGGCGAGTAATGATAATAGGAGGTGCCTTTGATGTACGCGATTATTGCAACAGGCGGAAAGCAGTACAAGGTAGAAGAAGGCGATGTCATTAAGGTTGAGAAGCTGGGCGTTGACGCCGGCCAGACCGTAACATTCGACCAGGTACTGGCAGTGAACAACGGCGAGCTGCAGATTGGATGCCCCACAGTTTCCGGCGCGACTGTGACAGCCACAGTTGAGAAGGAAGGAAAGGGCAGAAAGGTGATCGTTTACAAGTATAAGAGAAAGACGGGCTATCACAAGAAGAACGGCCACAGACAGCTCTATACCCAGGTAAAGATTGACAAGATCAACGCGTAAGCCATGATTACGGCCACAGTGTTTCAGACTTCCGATGATTTGGGGAATGCGTCCTACTGCGGGATAGAGATTGAGGGACACGCGGGATGGGCCGACGCAGGGGAGGACATCATCTGCGCAGCGGTATCCGCGCTGGCGATCAATTTCTATAACTCGGTGGAAGCATTTACGGAAGACTCCTTTGAGGGGGAGGCGGGGACAGAGGACGTGCAGTTTTCCTTCCATTTCACCTCGAAGATAAGCCCTGAATCTAAGCTGCTCATAAGCTCTCTTGTATTGGGACTTAAGAATATTGAGAGAGACTATGGGAAAACCTATATTATCATCCGTTTTGAGGAGGTGTAAGACATGTTGACGATGAACCTTCAGTTATTTGCTCATAAAAAGGGTGTAGGATCTACGAAGAACGGCCGTGATTCCGAGTCCAAGAGACTGGGAGCCAAGAGAGCGGACGGACAGTTCGTGCTTGCAGGAAACATCCTGTACAGACAGCGCGGCACCCACATCCATCCCGGCAACAACGTAGGCAGGGGCGGCGACGATACCTTGTTTGCTTTGGTAGACGGAGTTGTGAAGTTCGAGAGGAAGGGCAGAGACAGAAAGCAGGTTTCTGTATATCCCAGAGCGATCAACGAGTAAGTTTCAGGGGCTCCATACGGTGTGTATGGAGCCTTTTTTACCACCAGCAGCCGCTGG
>CALWRY010000118.1 GCA_944384065.1 uncultured Enterocloster sp.
AATTACAACGCCCACGAGATGCTGGGAAGCGTGCGGTATGCCAAGTATGTGTACTACAGCAGGCGCAGGGAGTGGAACAAGATCATTGACCGGGCCATGGCTAAGGATTTCTCCTGGGGCGCTTCGGCGGCCAAGTATCAGGAGCTCTATGACTGGCTCATCGGATATTGATAATTTGCAGCCGGCTTAAGCGGATGCTGGTTGTGTTTTCGGGCCTGCGGCTTCATGCGCAGGCCCGCATCTACGGATAAGGGGGCATGGAAAGGTACGGATATGAACGTGTGGAATGATCTGCTGGGGAACCAGCTTTTGGTCAGCGCGGTTGTGGGCTGGGTGGTCGCCCAGTTCTTAAAGACGCTGATTGATTGTGCTTTAAATAAAAATTTTAATGCAGAGCGCCTGGTGGGCTCCGGGGGAATGCCCAGTTCCCACTCCGCCACGGTCTGCGGATTGACGACAGCGGCTTTTCTGGAATATGGAGCCAGCTCCTTTGAATTTGCCGTTTCTTTTGTTATGTCCATGGTGGTGATGTATGACGCCATCGGCGTGCGGCGGGAGACCGGCAAGCAGGCCAAGCTCCTCAACTCCATCCTCATGGAGAACCCCTTAAAGCTCAACGCGGAGGTGCTCCAGGAGAAGTTAAAGGAGTACGTGGGGCACACGCCCCTGCAGGTGCTTGCAGGCGCGATTCTGGGAATCGGCCTGGCGCTGGTGATTGACGCCCAGTACTGACGTAACTGTTCAGACGGCGGAGGAGAGAGCGGAGCGATGAATGTGTCAGAGTATTTAAAGGGTCGCCCGGTGGTTCTGGCCTCGGGCTCGCCCCGAAGGAAGGAGCTTTTGGCCCAGATAGGGATTTTTCCTCGGATTGTGCCCAGCGGGGCGGCGGAGGACACGGAGGAGACCCAGCCGGACCGCATGGTCATGGAGCTGGCCAGGCGCAAGGCCCTGGATGTGGCTGGAAGCTGCCAGGCGGGAACCCTGGTTATCGGCGCGGACACAGTGGTGTCTGTGGACGGGGAGATTCTGGGAAAGCCGGGCACGCCGGATCGGGCGGCCGGGATGATACGGAGAATTTCCGGCAGAAGCCATCAGGTATACACCGGCGTGGCCCTGGTTCTCTGCCAGGAGGGCGGCCGGACAAGGGAGCTTGTCTTTGCGGAGAAGACGGATGTCCATGTATACCCTATGGATGAGGACGAGATCCTCGCCTATGCGAACAGCGGCGAGCCTCTGGATAAGGCCGGCGGATACGGCATACAGGGAAAGTTTGCCGCCTATATCCGGGGGATTGACGGGGATTATGGAAATGTGGTGGGTCTGCCCCTGGGCCGTCTCTGCCACGCTGTCAAGGAGTTTCTGGGGTGACAGCTTGACGGGAGTTTCTGGGATGGCAGCTGGAAATGGGCTGTCATCCGGGAAGGAGTTTGGGATTTGAGTACAGGACGAAACGCGGTGTGCGCTGCCGGCCTGGCTTTTTTTCTTCTGGCCGGGTGCAGCCCTAAGCCTGCATCCATGGAGGGAGAAGCGGTTATCAAGGCAGAGTACACCCAGGGCCAGATCATGGTGATCGCGGCCACGGAGCGCAACCGATACCAGAATGTATATACCAGCCAGCTCTGGCAGGTCCAGGCGGATGCAGAGGGGAATACCTTTGAGGAGGTCTTAAAGGATCAGATGGGACGGTTCCTTGTGGAGCTGGCCACAGTGGATCAGATGGCTGAGGAACAGGAGATGGAGCTGACGGGCCAGGAGAAGGACGCGGTGAATGCCCTGTCCCAGGAATATTATTCCGGGCTCAGCCAGGGGGATTTGGACTATATGGACGTCTCTCTGGACGAGGTGGAGGAGCTGTATCTCATGTATTACCGGGCGGATAAGCTGGCAGAGGAGCTGACGCGGGATCAGGACCTGGAGGTCAGCGACGCGGAGGCCAAGGTGATTGATGTGCTGCAGATTCAGCTGGAGACCCGGGAGGAGGCGGAGGAGGTTCTGGCGGAGGCCCAGGCGGAGGGCGCGGATTTTGCGGCCCTGGGCGCCAGATACTCTGGGGACAGCCAGATTTCTCGCTCCATGGAGTGGTCGGAGGATATGGATGCCCTGGGGCAGGCGGCTTTTTCCCTGGAGCAGGACGAGGTGAGCGGCATTGTGGAGCAGGATGGGGCCTACTATATTCTCAAGTGCTCCAATGCCTATGACCAGGAGGCCACGGCAGAGAGAAAGGAACTGCTGGCACGGGAAAAGAAGAGCCAGGCCTTTAGGGCCCTCTATGAGCCCTACGCGGCGGAGCACCAGGTGGTGCTTGCGCCGGATGTGTGGGATTCAGTGGATTTCGCCCAGGGAGAGGGGTGCACCACGGATAATTTCTTTTCGCTGTACAGGAGCTATTTTCCGTAATCGTTCAGGCGGCGGGCAGGAAGGGGCAAAATCAGGCGTTGGGCGGCGGACGCAGAACGGAAAAAAGCCTTGTTTTTTCGTGGATTCTGTGCTATAGTAACTGTGTTTGACTATTAAGAAATAGAAGAGGTGCGGCAGATGTCAGTGATTCAGATTATTTTGACCGTTATATATGTCCTGCTGGGCGTGGCTATATCCATTGTAATCCTGATGCAGGAGGGCAAGTCCAACGGTCTTGGGAGTGCCATCGGCGGTATGGCGGACAGCTACTGGAGCAAGAACAAGGGACGTTCTATGGAAGGCGCCCTGGAGCATTTTACCAGATATGGGGCCATTGTGTTTATGGTTATCACCCTGATTTTGAATGTTCTTTTGGAGCATATGGGATAATCATTCGGCAGCCTGCGATAACAGAAGACGGAGGAAGAAATCAACACCCTTGTACATTGCTATGAGGGTGTTTTTCGTTATAAGGGTGGGCAATATAAGGATATGGAAGACGAGAAATTAAAAGAGAGAAAGAAACTGCTTTTGGATCTGATTTATGACAAGGCCTATGTGCCGATGAAGGCGAAGGAGATTGCCATGCTCTTAGATGTCCCCAAATCCCAGAGAGGGGAGCTTGAGGAGGTTCTCTCTGTCCTGGCGGCGGAGGGAAAGATAGGCATTTCCAAGAGAGGAAAATACGGACGGCCCGAGACCTTCTCCCTCACAGGGATATTTTCGGGAAATGCCCGGGGCTTTGGCTTTGTGACCGTGGAGGGCCAGGAGCAGGATGTGTTTATTCCCGAGGAGAAAACCGGGGGAGCCCTTCACGGCGATAAGGTGCAGATCTTTATTGAGAGGGAGGCCGGAGCAAAAGGAAGGGCCGAGGGGGCCGTCCTGCGGATTCTGGAGCACGCCAACCGGGAGGTGGTGGGCTTTTACCAGAAAAATAAAACCTTTGGCTTTGTGATCCCGGACAACCGGCGGATTGCCATGGATATTTTTATCCCCCAGGGCCAGGACATGGGGGCGGTCACAGGACATAAGGTGGTGGCCCGTATCACGGACTTCGGGGACGGCAGGAAAAAGCCGGAGGGGAAGATTGTCGAGATCCTGGGCCATGTAAATGATCCAGGGACGGATATTTTGTCCCTGGTGCGGGCCTACGGGCTGCCGGAGCAGTTCCCGGAGGAGGTGCTTCGGGAGGCGGGCCAGGCGCCGGACGTCTCAGAGGAGGATCTGGCAGGCCGCCTGGATCTGCGGGACCTTCCCACAGTGACCATTGACGGGGAGGACGCCAAGGATCTGGACGACGCCGTGACCCTGGAGATAAACAGCGGGGGAAATTATATTCTGGGGGTGCACATCGCGGATGTGAGCCATTATGTCCGGGAGGGGAGCGCCCTGGATGCGGAGGCATTCCGGCGGGGAACCAGCGTGTACCTGGTGGATCGGGTGATTCCCATGCTGCCCCACAGCTTGTCCAACGGCATCTGCTCCCTGAACGCGGGGGAGGACCGGCTGGCCTTAAGCTGCATTATGGAGATCACGCCGGACGGAACCATAACGGATCACAGGATCGCGGAGACTGTGGTGCGGGTGGACCGGCGGATGACCTACACGGCGGTGAACGCCATCCTGACGGACAGCAGTATAGAGCCAGACGGAAGCGGGGGATCCTGCCCGGAGGCCGAAGCGTACCGGGAATTTGTCCCTATGTTTTTGAAAATGCAAAAACTGGCGGATGCTCTGCGGGCCAGAAGGAGAAGACGGGGAGCCATTGATTTTGATTTTCCGGAGAGCAAGATTCTGCTGGACGGGGAGGGACGGCCCCTGGCCATTGAGCCCCGGCAGAGAAATGCGGCCACAAAGCTCATCGAGGACTTTATGCTGGCGGCAAATGAGACGGTGGCGGAGGATTATTTCTGGCAGGCCCTGCCCTTCCTCTACCGGACCCACGACAGGCCGGATCCGGAGAAGATAAAGGCTTTGGGCATATTTATCAATAATTTCGGCTACCATATCCGCATGCAGCAGGGGGAGATCCATCCCAAGGAGCTGCAGAAGCTTCTGGACAAGCTGGAGGGGACAAGCGAGGAGGCCCTGCTCTCCCGTCTGGTGCTGCGATCCATGAAGCAGGCCCGCTATACCACCGACTGTTCCGGGCATTTTGGACTGGCGGCCCGGTATTACACCCATTTTACCTCCCCCATCCGGCGCTATCCGGATCTGCAGATTCACCGGATTATCAAGGAGAATCTGCGGGGCGGCCTCGCGGAGGGACGCAGGACCCACTACGAGGCCATTCTTCCCCAGGCAGCTATCCAGTCGTCCGCTCTGGAGCGGCGGGCCGAGGAGGCGGAGCGGGAGACGGAGAAGCTTAAGAAGTGCCAGTATATGAGCCGCTTTGTGGGCGAGGAATTTACGGGCGTGATTTCAGGCATCACCAACTGGGGCTTTTACGTGGAGCTTCCCAATACGGTGGAGGGCCTGGTGCGCATGAGCGATTTGGCGGACGATTATTATATATTTGACGAGAAAAATTATGAGCTTGTGGGTGAGAGAACCGGAAAGACCTACAAGCTGGGACAGAGCGTGCGGGTCACGGTGTCAGGGACGGATCCGGTGCTTCGCAGCGTGGACTTTGTGCTGGCTGAAGACGCAGGAGAGGCAGCGGACCGGGAGGCGCGGGAGGAAGCCGGCGCTCCAGATGAAGAACGGGAGGAGACGAACGATGGGGAAGGAAAGTATTAAACTGATTGCAAATAATAAGAAGGCATATCACGATTATTTTATAGACGACAAGTATGAGGCGGGCATTGAGCTTTTCGGCACGGAGGTCAAATCCATCCGCATGGGCAAGTGCAGCGTGAAGGAGGCCTTTGTGAAGATTGAAAACGGCCAGGTGTATGTGTACGGCATGCATATCAGCCCCTATGAGAAGGGAAATATTTTTAATAAGGATCCCCTGCGCACCCGGCGGCTTTTGCTGCACAAAAGCGAGATTATGAAGCTGACAGGAAAGGTGGCGGAGAAGGGCTTCACCCTGGTGCCCCTTCAGGTGTATCTGAAGGGAAGCCTTGTGAAGGTGGAGATTGGCCTGGCAAGGGGCAAGAAGCTCTACGACAAGCGGGCCGACATCGCCAAGAAGGACCAGAGGCGGGAGCTGGAGCGGGACTTCAAGGTTGGAAAGATGTATTGATGTAACAGTGCGGACTGTGAACACGCAGCGGAGGTTCTGCTGTGTGTTCACATTTTTTTCACAAAAAAATTAGCACTCGGCCCTTGACTTGGCTAACAATAAGTGTTATATTACACATAGAACAAAGGGAGAGAGAAAAAGGAGCCAAGGAAATGAGGTTCCCGGAAATCTTCCTTAGGTTCCAAAAATCAAGGTGGAAAAGGAGAGATGATTTATGTTGATGCCTAGTATTTTTGGAGAGAATTTGCTGGATGACTTTTTTGATTTTTCTTTTGATAATAATTTTGCGGCGGGCGGCTCCGATCTGATGCGGACCGACATCAAGGATACGGAGAATGGATACGAAGTGACCATGAACCTGCCGGGCGTGAAGAAGGAGGATGTGAAGGCGGAGCTGAAGGATGGCTACCTGACCATCAGCGCTTCGGCGAATAACAGCAAGGACGAGAAGGATAACAACGGACGCTACATCCGCAGGGAGCGCTACAGCGGATCCTGCAGCAGAAGTTTCTATGTGGGCGATCAGGTGACGGAGGCTGATATCAAGGCTAAGTTTGAGAACGGCACCCTGACTTTGCTGGTTCCCAAGATGGAAGAGAAGCCTGCGGTGGAAAATAAGAAATACATTGCCATCGAAGGATGACCGTGTGTTCATTACCATAGATGACCCGCTGCCGGCCCTGGCAGGGCCGGCGGGGGAGAAAAAAGCGCCAGGAAGGCGCGGAGCATGACAACAGAGTAAATAGCAAGGAGGAATGACGTATGTTGATGCCCAGCATTTTTGGAGAAGATTTGTTTGATGATTTTATGAGGGATTTTCCTTTTTACAATGATAAAGATATGAAGAAGATGGAGAAGAAGCTGTACGGCCGGAGAGGAAGAAACCTGATGAAGACGGATATCCGGGAGAAGGCTGACTGCTACGAGCTGGAGATGGATCTGCCGGGCTTTGCCAAGGATGAGGTGAAGGCTTCCTTGGAGAACGGCTATCTGACCATCAGTGCGGCCAAGGGCCTTGACAAGGACGAGAAAGAGAAGGAAACCGGCAAGTACATCCGCAGGGAGCGGTACGCAGGGGCCTGCCAGAGAACCTTCTATGTGGGCGAGGATGTAACCCAGGAGGATATCAAGGGTGAGTTCAAGCACGGCATCCTGAAGCTGACTATCCCGAAGAAGGTGGCTCAGGTTCCGGAGAAGAAGTACATTGCCATCGAAGGGTAAAATAAGGGCCGCATAGATGGTGGGTCAGGAGGCCGGGTGTCCGTTGGGGATGCCCGGCTGAATGGCCGCTGGCTCTGAAGCGCCCGGTGCAGGCAAAGTGGATATGCACGTGGACAAATTGGATATACAGACAAAAAAGCAATCGGAATTTTCCGATTGCTTTTTTATGACCTGACCGGGAATCGAACCCGGGTTTACGCCGTGAGAGGGCGTCGTCTTAGCCGCTTGACCATCAGGCCGTCTCTCTTGTTCTGTGGCTTATCACCGACAGCTCATTTATAATAGCATAGGTTTTGAAGTTTGTCTAGTATTTTTTTAAAAAAATTTCAGGAAATTTTTTGGCGGTTTTTGGGCCGGCGGGTGCTTGGATGGACTGGCCTGCCGCCAGGGCCCCGGTGGCCCGCCCAATCAGAAAGGTTTCGGACACCCCTTCCGCAGGAAAAATACTTGGAGCGGAAGGGGTTTTCTGTTATAATGAAACTCGTTTAGAGAGACAGATGAGGAGAGAATGGCGAAATGAGAAAAGGCGATGTGTTTGAGGGGAAGGTTCTGCGGATGGATTTTCCCAACAAAGGGATAATAGAGGCGGAGGGAGAGCGGATTGTGGTGAAGAATGCCCTTCCCGGCCAGAAAATACGGGGCGTGCTGACGAAGAAGCGGAAAGGGGCCTGCGAGGGGAGGCTCCTCGCGGTGTTGGAGCCCTCGCCGGTGGAGGATGGGGGGCAGGCATGTCCCCACAGTGGTCTCTGCGGCGGCTGTCTGTACCAGGGATTTCCCTATGAGGAACAGCTGGCGGTGAAGGAGAGCCAGGTGAGGGCCCTTCTGGCCCCGGTGCTGCCCGAGGGGAGCTATGTGTTTGAGGGCATTAAGGGAAGCCCTCTGGAGCGGGGGTACCGCAATAAGATGGAATTTTCCTTTGGCGACGAGGTGAAGGGCGGTCCCCTGGCCCTGGGAATGCACAAGAGGGGAAGCTTTTATGATATTGTCACCACCCCCCAGTGCCAGATTGTGCATCCGGATTTCTGCCGCATTCTGGAGGCAGCCAGGGAGTATTTTGCAGAGCTTGGAGCCCCATTTTTTAAAAAGCTCTCCCATAAGGGCTATCTGCGCCACCTGCTGGTGCGCCGGGCGGTGAAGACAGGCGAGATATTGGTGTCTCTGGTTACAACCACCCAGACAGAGTGGCTTTCTGCAGGCGGCAGCACGGAGGAGGCGGTGCTTGCGGGCTTTCGGGAGCGGCTTCTCGGGCTGGAGCTTTCCGGAAGGCTGACGGGAAAATTCGCGGGCATTCTCCACACCCGCAATGATTCCATGGCGGATGCGGTTATAGACGAGGGGACGGATATCCTCTGGGGGACGGACTATTTTTACGAGGAGCTTTTAGGACTGCGGTTCAAGATTACCCCATTTTCCTTTTTCCAGACCAATTCCCTGGGCGCAGAGGTGCTCTATGGGAAGGCCCGGGAATATGTGGGGGAGACAAAGGGAAAGGTGGTGTTTGACCTCTACAGCGGCACCGGAACCATCGCACAGATACTGGCTCCCGTGGCGGAGAAGGTGGTGGGCGTGGAGATTGTGGAGGAGGCTGTGAGGGCGGCCAGAGAGGGCGCGGCGGCCAACGGCCTTGCAAACTGCACCTTCCTCGCAGGGGACGTGCTGAAGGTGGTGGACGAGCTTAGGGAAAAGCCGGACATCATCGTGGTGGATCCTCCCAGGGATGGAATCCATCCCAAGGCATTGGGAAAGATTATTGATTTTGGTGTGGACCGGATGGTGTATATTTCCTGCAAGCCCACCAGCCTGGCCAGGGACCTGGCGGTACTTCTGGAGCGGGGATACAGGGCAGAGCGGGTGTGCTGCGTGGATATGTTTCCGTTTACCGGGAATGTGGAGACTGTGTGCCTCTTGAGCAACACCCAAAGTAAGAAGAAAGAGTCCTATATTACGCTTGATGTGGAGATGGCAGATTACTATCGCATCAAGAACGAAGGGAAGAATTC
>CALWRY010000119.1 GCA_944384065.1 uncultured Enterocloster sp.
CTGGAATGCAATACCGGCGGCCTGAAGTACGGTTTAAGCCAGCCCAACCCCTGCACAGCCATCCTGAAGCGCTACCGCCAGATGGGGGGAGAGCTCATCACCATCGGATCCGATGCCCATGCGCCCGAACATCTGGGGTACGGCTTTGACGCCTGCAGGCGTCTCCTGCTGGAATGCGGCTTCTCCTGGTATGCCGTGTACCACGGACGGCGGCCGGAGATGGTCCGCCTGTAAAGCTTCCTGGGGAAATTGCCCGCTTCCTATTCCGCTCTGTCCTTCAGATCTACATAGGGCCGTTCCTGGCAGATGGACTTATAGGCCGGACGGATAATCTTTCCGTTATTCGCCAGCTCCTCCAGCCGGTGGGCGGCCCAGCCGCTCATTCTGGCAATTGCGAAAATAGGCGTGTAGAGCTCCATGGGAAGTCCCAGCATCTTGTAGACAAAACCGGAATAGAAGTCCACGTTCACGCTGACGCCCTTGTACATCTTTCTCTCCCCCGCGATAATCTTGGGAGCCAGGCGCTCCACCGTATTGTAGAGCTCAAATTCTTTGTGAAGCCCTTTTTCTTCAGAAAGCCTCTCCACAAACCGCTTCAGCACCACCGCTCTGGGATCCGATACGGAGTATACCGCGTGTCCTACGCCGTAGATTAAGCCCGCCCGGTCAAAGGCCTGCTTATTCAGGAGGCGATCCAGGTAATTGCCGACCTCCTCCTCGTCCGCCCAGTCCTTCACCTCCTGCTTCATATCCTCGAACATCTTGATTACCTTAATATTGGCGCCGCCGTGGCGGGGACCCTTTAAGGATCCGATGGCTGCGGCCATTACGGAGTAGGTGTCCGTCAGGGAGGAAGACACTACATGGGTGGTGAACGTGGAGTTATTTCCCCCTCCGTGCTCCATGTGGAGGATCATGCAGATGTCCAGAAGCTTTGCCTCAAGGGGCGTAAAGGAGCTGTCCGGCCGGAGAATGTGCAGGATATTTTCCGCCATGGACCCTTCCGTCAGGGGCTGGTGAATGAAAAAGCTCTGGCCGTCATGGTAATGGCTGTAGGCCTGATACCCGTAAATGGACAGCAGCGGGCACAAGCTGATGAGCTGCAGGCACTGTCTGAGCACATTGGGCAGGCTCACATCGTCCGCCGCCTCGTCGTAGGCGTAAAGAGTCAGAATGCTGCGGGCCAGGGTGTTCATCATGTCCTTGCTGGGCGCCTTCATAATGATATCCCGCACAAAGCTGGTGGGAAGGCTCCGGTAATAGATCAGAAGCTTTTCAAATTCCTCCAGCTCCTTTTTATTGGGCAGCTTGTCAAAGAGAAGCAGATATGTAACCTCCTCAAAGCCGAACCGGCCATCCTTCGAGAAGCCCTCGATCAGATCTTTCACCTCATAGCCCCTGTAAAAAAGCCGCCCCTCCGCAGGCACAGACTGGCCGTCCACCATCTTTGTGGCGCGGACGTCAGAAATATTGGTAAGGCCCGCCAGCACACCCTTTCCGTTCAAATCCCGCAGGCCCCGCTTCACATCATATTTTGTGAAAAGCTCGGTGTCTATCACTCCCGCTTCCCTGCTCATCTCCGCAAGACGTACAATCTCAGGGGTAACCTCCGAATAATTATTGCGCTCTGCCATCGCATCAACCACCTTTCTAAATTTTAATTTGTAAATGGGAATCATATACATAGAATGAATTCCAGGGTGCTTCGACGATACCGTATAGAAGCAAAAAGACAAATACTTTTTATATGATAGCATGATTTATTAGAAAAAACAAGAAAAATTATCTTAATTCAGAAATTTTTAACAATTTCATCACAACAGTTCAGACGGCGGGCAGGAAGGGGCAAAAAAATGCAGAACCGTTTCATTTCCACGGTTCTGCACACGTCAAACATCTTCCTGCCAGGCCTTCTCCCTCTGCGCCTGGGCCACATCTTTTTTGAACTGCTCCCAGGATTCCTCGTGATCCACATAATATTTGGGGCATTCCTTGCCGTTCACATCGTAGTGGCGCACCACATCCTCCGAGGTCAAATCCAGCTGATCGCAGAGGCAGGCGGTGAGCTTTACCAGGGAATCATAAGTGGCCTGGGTGAATTCCCCCGTCTCATCCGGATGGCAGTTTTCTATGGAGATGGTATCCCCATTTCTCGGGGCATTGGCATAGGCCATCTCGTCCACAGGGATGCACTGGATCACCTCCCCCTCCAGCCCCACCACAAAATGGCTGCTGGAGGACGTTCCCCCGGCCTGGGGATCCTGATCCGCCAGGCTGTCAAAATAATCCCGGTTCTGGGCCGCCGTGCTGCCAGGGTTTGCCACATAATGGATCACGATATTATTTACCCGGGAAATGGTCACATCCGGACGGGAATATATATTTTTCCGGATAAAATCCTGCTCTACCCACTGGGGAACCTCCACGGCTTTCAGATCCACCATGTAGGGCCGCTCATATCCCCAGAGATACCAGCCGCCTCCCAGACCGGCGCCGATCCCAAGCATCAGCGCCAGAAAAACTGCGGCCGGCGATCCTCCGCCTCTCTCCCGCCCGCCTCTTTTCTCCCGGGCCCGGCTTCTTCTGCTTCCCTTTCTGCGGCTCCTTACGCCTTCCTCCGCCTGGCGCTTCCCTCGCCTTTCTCTGCGGGGTGTACCGGCGCGGAGCGCTTCTTCCCCCTCTGTCTCACCGGCCAGGGGAACCCGGCGTATTTTTTCAAGCTCCTCGCTGTCAAACTGCGTATTCTTCTCCTTATCCATCCGTATGTCCCCTCCCTGTCTGCGCGCGTCTGCTATCACTATAGCATTAATCGGGCCAAAACTCAATGCGGACTTTTTTCCGGATGTGGCTTGTATGCAGGCTTTTTCCGAATACCGCTTGCCTTCTTTTTGCAGAATGCGTATAATAGGCTGCAACTATTTTGCCATCCCCCGCGTCTAATCATCAGAAACCCTTAAAAAGGGATGGAAAGGAGACCTGCCTATGGACGCCAAAGCAACTGCCGCTGAGGCTGAACGCATACTCACCACAGAGTATGAAAAATTTTACCGCCTGGCATACAGTTATGTACAAAACAAAGAGGACGCCCTGGATGTGGTCCAGGAGAGCGCCTTTAAGGTCATCCGGGACTGCGGGAAAGTCCGCCAGGCTAAATACCTGTCCACCTGGATCTACCGGGTGGTGATCAACACTTCCCTGGATCTGCTGCGCAGGCGGAGCCGGGAGTCCGCCGCCGAAGAACTCCCCGAGATTCCCTCCGAGGAATGCTACGGGGAGATGGAGCTGCGCCAGGTGCTCGGCTACCTGGACGAGAAGAGCCGCGCTGTTTTGATTCTGCGCTATTTTGAAGATATGAAGCTGGAAGATATCGCCGGAGTCCTGGATGAAAATACCAATACGGTAAAAGCCAGACTCTACCGGTCATTAAAAAAACTGCGGGCCTGCCTGTCGGACAGCAGCGCACCCGTTTCAGCCCCACAGAAAGGAGTCAGTTTATGAAAGCGATAATATCGGATACCGTTGTATCGCTGAAGAATGAATATGAGCAGATTCCCGTCCCCAAAGAGGCGCGGGAGCGGATGCTTGCAGGCATCGCCCAGGCCAAGCGCGAGAAGCGCAGGCGCTCTGTGGCCCGGATGCTTCGGCGGACCGCCGCCACAGGGGCCGCCGCCGCTGCCTGTATGGTTCTCCTGGTGAATGTGAGCCCCAGTGTTGCTAACGCCATGGAGCAGATTCCGGTTATCGGGGCAATCGCCCGGGTTGTGACCCTTGACACCTATAAGGATCAGACCAACCACTTCGAGGCGGACATCCAAATCCCCAAAGTGGAGGGCCAGGAGGGAGGGGAGGCGCCCCAGGTAAATATCTCCATCGAGGAGTACGCCCAGTCCCTGATCCGCATGTACGAGCAGGATCTCGCCGCCTCCCAGGGCGAGGGAAATTATTCCCTGACCTCCTCCTACGAGGTAGTCACGGACAATGACAAGTACCTGTCCCTGCGGATCAATACCACGCTTGTCATGGCCAGCGGGACGGAATTTGTAAAAATTTTCACCGTTGACAAATCCACCGGAAAGGTGATCACCCTGGCGGATCTTTTGGGAAATGATCCCGCCCGCCTTGAGGCTGTCAGCGAAAATATCAAGTCCCAGATGGCCGCGCAGATGGCTGCGGATGAGTCCGTCATGTACTTCTACCAAAGCGATACGCCGGAGATGGATTTTAAAGGCCTTTCCGGGGACGAGAGCTTTTACTTTGACAGCCAGGGGCAGCTGGTCATCGCCTTTGACGAGTACGAGGTGGCCCCGGGGTATATGGGGGCCGTGGAGTTTACGATTCCCGGGGAGGTGACGGGGGAGTTTTAAAAAACATGCCCTACCAGGTACACATTTACAGACAAAATGAGCGGGGCTGCTATCCGGCAGCCCCTGTTCATCAGCCTTTCTTGTAGCTTTTCGAAAAAATTTCCTCCAGCTACTACCCAAATCTTGATTTTTAGTGTATAATGCAGTCGTTGGCAATTTTGCCTGCAGTTTTCTCTGTGAGGCTGATTTTGTCTATCAACCCGGAGGAATACCCAAGTGGCTGAAGGGTCTGGCTTCGAACACCAGTAGGTCGGTAGCACCGGCGCAAGGGTTCAAATCCCTTTTCCTCCGCTTATAAAAACCTTGTATTTGCGCGTGAATGGCGCAAGTACAAGGTTTTCTATTTTTATCAATTTCCAAAATCAAACGCTTTGCCCAAAATACGCGTTCACCCCCGCCAGCAGCCCGTCCGCCAGCCGCTCCAGCGCGGCCTGGGAGTGGTCCGAGGCCTTGTCCCCCAGCTCGATGTCGATGGAGGGCACCGTGGAGAAGGAGGTCTGGGTCAGATCCATGGCCATGGCGCCGCTTGAAAAGATTTTGACGCCGGCTCCCTTTAATCCCGCGACGAGACTCTCTCCCAGGGCATTGTGCTGCTGCCAGTGGGATTTCACCGGCTCCATGTTCCGGTAGGAGGCCACGTCGGGCACGCTCATGTAAAACGCACCCTTGTCGTTTGCAGTGGAATCCCAGTGGAGGGCAATGTGGCAGTCGCTGGCATTGTTGGCGATAACTGTGCGGGCCACATTGTCCAGCTGCACATCCTCGCTCTCCCGAATCATGAGCACATCATAGCCTGCGGCCAGAAGCTTGTCCCTGAAAATCAATGCCATGGACAGCGTCACCTGGCTCTCCGGGGTGCCGTCCGCAAATGTCATGCCCCCGGACACTGCTGCCGCCGTGGTGGCTCCTGCCGCCGTGGTGCCGCTTGTCACCTTGGGGCTTCCGTCCGGGTGGCACAGGGTCTTCACCGAGGCCCCGCCGCTGGTGCCGTGGCCCGCGTTGACGCACACCGTAATATTTTTCCGGTTCTCCGCCGTGGACTGGCGGAAGGTGGCCGTTCCGGAATTAATCTTGGAAAATTCCGCGTAGGTCCAGGAGGGATCGAGGCTCACGGAAGTCACCAGGGCCTCCGGCTTCTCCTCGGCGATATACTCCGAGGAAATATATCCCGTACCGCCCTCGTAGGAAATCCGAGTCCACTCGCTGTTCTTTCCCGTGCGGGAGAGCTCTGTCCCGTAGGACACATTTCCCAGGATGTTTTCATCCGAGGAGGTGTCGCAGGAGGACCGCACCCGGACGCTTCCTCCGCCGGTCTTCACATAGACCGTATCGGAGACATCTTCAAAGGGCGGCATAGGCGCGGCCTGGGTCCGCGCAGCCTCCACTGCCTCTGTCTGGGCCTGGGGCGTCTCCATGGCGCTTCCAATGGAAAGTGCTCCCTCTCCCTGGGCTCCGGCCCCTGCATTTGCAGTGCCGGTGGCCTGATTCCCGCTCCCCTGAGACCCGGCCCCCGCACCTCCGGCCGTCTGGCCGTCTCCCGCCTGGGACGCTGCGGCCTGGGACTCCGCCTGGCTTCTCAGCTCCGCGCTGGAGGCATAGCTGCATCCGCCGAGGACGGACGCGCCCAGACACAGACTGAGCGCCCAGGCTGCTGCGGCAGTCCGCCTCCTGGCAGACTGCCCTTTCACAGACTGCATCTTCACAGACCGCCCCTTCGCAGACCGGCTCCGCCGAACCGGCCTCGCTCCGAATTGGGGGCCCGCCGTCCTACTTTCCCATCTCGTCTCTCTTTTCATAGGATTGTACCTCCGCCAACTACATACTCGTCTCTGTAAAATACTGCCGCCTGTCCCGGCGCAGCGGCCCGGACCGGCTCCTCAAATATGCACTCCACCAAATCCTCTCCGGCCTCCCGGATGACGCAGGGCTGGCCCTTATGATTGTACCGGATTTTTGCCGTGACCTCCATCTCCTGTCCGTGAAGGCCGTCGATGGACATCCAATTGAGCCGGCTGCAGTACACCCGGCTGGCATACACGTCCTGGCCGTTCCCGATGACCACCTCGTTGGTCTCCGGGCGTATTTTCACCACAAACACCGGATGGCCCATAGCCAGATTCAGTCCCTTTCTCTGGCCCACCGTATAATGGGAAATGCCCTTGTGCCGCCCCAGCACATTTCCCTCCAGATCCACAAAATTCCCCTCCGGCATGATGCGTCCCGTATACCGGTCCAGGAATGCGGCGTAATCATGATCCGGGATAAAGCATATCTCCTGGCTGTCCGGCTTATGGGCCACGGGCAGGCCCAGCCGGTCCGCCATCGCTCGAATCTCCTCCTTGTGGTAGGCACCCACCGGCATCAGCGTCCGGGAGAGCTGATCCTGGGTCAGATTGTAGAGGGCGTAGGTCTGATCCTTTGCCGCTGTGACGGACTGGCGCAGGGAAAACCGGCCGGAGGGCAGGCGCTCCACCCGTGCGTAATGACCGGTGGCAATGTAGTCCGCCCCGATGGCAATGCTCCGCTTGAGGAGGGCCTCCCATTTCACGTACCGATTGCAGGCAATGCAGGGGTTAGGCGTCCGACCCTCCTGGTACTCCCTTGCAAAGTAATCCATCACATGCTCTTTAAATTCCTTCTTGAAGTTCATCACATAATAGGGGATTTTGAGCGCTGCCGCCACCCGGCGGGCGTCCTCCACAGCGCTCAGGCCGCAGCAGCCGCCCTCCGCTTCCTCTATCTCCCGCTCCTCGTCCTGCCAAATCTGCATAGTCACGCCGATGACGGAATATCCCTGCTCCTTCAACAGCCAGGCTGCCACGGAGGAGTCCACTCCCCCGGACAGCCCCACTACCACGGTTCTGCTCAATAGTCTTCCTCTTCTTCCTCTTCCTCGATATTGTCCTTGGGCTTCTCCAGACCCTCGATGGTGATGCCCTTTTTCTGGGCGTAATCCCAGAGAGCGGCGTGGATGGCCTCCTCCGCCAGCAGGGAGCAGTGCACCTTGACGGGAGGAAGCCCGTCCAGCGCCTCCATCACCGCCTTGTTGGTCACCTGCATGGCCTCATAGATGGTCTTCCCCTTCACCAGCTCCGTGGCCATGCTGCTGGTGGCCACCGCGGCCCCGCAGCCAAAGGTCTTGAATTTCACGTCGCGGATCACCTGGTTGTCGTCAATGTCCAGGTAAATGCGCATAATATCGCCGCATTTGGGATTTCCCACAGTCCCCATGCCGCTGGGATTCTCTATCTCCCCCACATTTCTGGGGTGCTCAAAATGGTCCATTACTTTTGCTGTGTACATATTGATTTCCTCCTGATAAATTTCGCGGACAGAGCTGCCGGTCCCGCTGATGTGCGGGCGGGGCTGCCGGTCCCGGCATCCCGCCATGGCGTCCACGGCCGGCCCCGCCCGTCAGCTGTGCCTGGGGGCAGCCCGCCCCGCTCAGCCATGCTTTTTCATATAGTCCTCGTAAAGGGGCGACAGGCCTCTGAGATACGCCACAATCTCCTTAATCTGCTCCACGGTGTAGTCCATCTCCTCCTTGGTGTTCTCCTCGCTCAAGGTCAGCCGCAGGGAGCCGTGGGCAATCTCATGGGGCAGGCCGATGGCGAGAAGCACATGGGAGGGGTCTAAGGAGCCTGAGGTGCAGGCGGAGCCGCTGGAGCCGCAGATGCCCGCCATATCCAGCTTGATGAGCAGGGACTCCCCCTCGATGAACTGGAAGGCGAAATTGGTATTGTTGGGCAGGCGGTCCGTCAGGGAGCCATTGACCCGGGTAAAGGGAACCTCCTTCATCACCCGGCTGATCAGATAGTCCCGAAGCTCCCGCTCCTTTGCCGTCCGCTCCTCCATATTCGCCATGGCAATCTCCACAGCCCTTCCAAGGCCCACGATGCCGGGCACGTTTTCCGTTCCCGCCCGGCGCTTTCTCTCCTGGGCGCCCCCGTGGATAAAGGAACGAATTTTCACCCCGGTGCGGATGTAGAGAAAACCGATGCCCTTGGGGCCGTTCAGCTTGTGGCCGCTGGCGCTGAGCATGTCGATATTGCACTCGTCCACGTTGATGGGCACATGGGCGTAGGCCTGCACCGCGTCAGTGTGGAAGGGAATGCCGTGCTCCTTCGCAATCCGGCCGATTTCCCTGATGGGCTCAATGGTTCCGATCTCGTTGTTCGCGAACATGATGGAGATGAGAATGGTGTCCGGGCGGATGGCTTTTTTCAGCTCATCCAGCTTCACCACGCCATTTTCATCCA
>CALWRY010000120.1 GCA_944384065.1 uncultured Enterocloster sp.
CTGAAGGCCAGGCTTGACGCAGTGTCCTACTCCGGGGATACGGATATGGGCCTTGGGGTTGAGACGGCCCTGTCGGCCATGCCCGGAGAGGACGGAAGAAAGCGGGTGCTCGTGGTGATCTCCGATGGGGAGACGGATCTTCCCGGACGGACGGATCGGACGGAGACAGAGTCCGAAGCAGACCTTGCGCGCTGCGGGGAGATCTGCGCCGAGGAAAACATTCCCATCTACGGCGTGGCCTTCGGGCAGTATGAGGGGAGCGGGGACAGCCTGGCGGATTTGGCGGCCCTTACAGGGGGGGAAACCTATAAGGTGACCCAGCCTGGCGATCTGATTGAGATTTTATACGGTATTTTTGACAACAACATTTCCTATAAAATACAGCAGCTGTCCTCCGGCATCTACGGCCAGGGAAATCAGGAGATACGGGTGGCACTGGAGGAGCCCTATCTGGACGAGATGGATCTCCTCCTCATCTCCTCGGGCCCCGTGGGGGACACGGTTATCCGCTATGGGGAGCAGGAGATTCCCCTGGCCATGTCGGCCAATTACGGGGTTGGAAAAATTGGCTATGAGAGCATCGATGAGGACATAAAGGAGATGACGCTGACCACGGCCACGGCCCAGGGACAGAGCGTAAAATTGTATTTAATCAGCTACAGGGAGCTCCTTCCTGTGCTCTCCGCAGAAGAGGATCTGCCAAAGAACGGGAGCACAGAATATCAGGTGTATTTTAAGGACCGCCAGGGGCAGGTGATCGCGGACGATGATTTCTACAGCCGCTTCTCCTGGGAGTGGGCGGCGCCCGGCGGGGCCGGAAGCCCTGGGAATGAGGGCATCGCTCTGGGCGGGGCCTCAGTGAAGGACGGAGTCCTGGCAGGGGAGATCAAAGCCCTCCGATCCGGCTCCTACGAGCTGGCGGGAGTGCTCAGCGACCAGCTGGGGGCCTACCCCTTTGACGCGCGGGTCCGCTCTGTGAATACCCCGCCGTCCGGCAGCCTGCCGGAGCTTTCGCTTCCCCGCCTGGGGGGCGGCGTGACCTATGCGCTGGACGACTATTTTCAGGACGGGGACGGGGACAGCCTCACCTATTCCATAGAAGCCGGGGAAGAGGGGCGGGCCGGGGCCGGCCTGGAGGGAAATGTGCTGGAGCTCACTCCACTCCGAAGCGGCAGACAGACCTTTACCCTCTTTGTGAGCGATGGGGAGGACACCTTTTCCTATCCAATGGAGGTATCCGTCACGCCCATTTGGGTGACATACTGGTGGGTGATTCTCCTGGCTGCTGCGGGGGCGGGATTTGGGCTCTTTAAGCTCCTCTATAAGCCCAAGCCCCAGCTTGAGGTCATCGCCCAGAGAAAGCAGGGGAACCGGTTCGCGGGAAAAATGGACGCCTATGTGACGGTACAGCCGCCGGGAAGCGGGGAGATACCGCCGCTCACCTTCCCCATGTATAAGATCAGGGATTCCCGGGTGTGCCTGGGGGATCTGATGCGGGAGTATCGGGAGCTCTCGGAGGCTCTGCGCCTTGATTTGATTTTCCTTATCGCGGACGAGGGGCGGCGGATGATCCTCTACCACACCTCCCCGGCCACCCTGATGACAGGAAGCTCCATCCTCTGCAGGCAGATACAGTACAGCCTGGGCTTTGGGGATGTTCTATATATAACGGCCCCGGACGGGGCCTATGAGCTGGAGCTGCATTACATAGCGGTAATTCAATGAAAATGCAGCCCCGAACTGCTACATAAAACTTAGAAAAGGGAGTAAGCGTATGGAGACAATTACACAAACCAACCGGACCATGCTGTTTGCCGAGATCAACCCGGAGCGGCTGAACCTGATCACTCTTATCGGAGATGTTAGGGGAAAGACCAGCCTGGACGACGACAAGATCAAGGAGATCAATGAGGAGCTTTTAGTCAGCAGCTTCGACGAGTTCCTGGACAAGTTCGCCCCTGTGGTTTATTCCTGGTGCGACGCCACCTCCGCTTCCATCCAGTACAGCCTGGAGAAGCCGGAGAACCTTCCGGAGAGCTGCATCACGGAGATCCCCCTGACACGCTCCAATGACCTGTTAAATATGCTCATCACCCTGGTGGATGCCAAGGGAGCCCAGGGCGTGGCCAATGTGGATTTTAAGTTCAGCAATGTGCTCAATATGATCTCCCCCAAAAAGATCATGGACGACATCCGTCAGGTGCGCCGGGAGATCCAGTACACCTACGGAAAATATATGGAGCTGGACGAGGGCGATCCCAAGCGCCTGGATCTGGGCGATAAGCTGAATTACCAGTTTGAGCAGGCCAGCCTAAACTACAACAACGTGCTGGCGATGCTGCCCTTAGCCATCGAGGACATCAAGACCCGGATGCTGCTCGGCGAGCATGAGAGCGGCCACAGGGGCAAGGACTTTAAGGCCGGCCTTCTGAGCATGGGGGACGACGGCGAGCTGAAGATCCTGGAGATGAAGCAGGAGGAGAGCACCCAGCTGGCGGTTGTGGACGACAATATCAACACCAGCCTGATGGAGGTGTTTAAGGAGGACTATGACGCCTTAAATGAGAACCCATCGGACTACGTGCGGGATCTGGTGGTGCGCACCTTCTGCCCCCTGACCTCCACCATGGTAAGCACAGTGGATCGGGAGACCGAGGTAAAGAATTACAATCACTATCTGGAATTTTATAAGAAGAGCAAGGACGATTTTGTGAAGGCGGTAAAGCCCCTGATTGAGAAGATCCTGGGCGTAAAGACCTTCTTTGACCAGTACCAGGTAAAGGAGAAGGGAATGCAGCCCCGGCTCCTGGTGACTAACACCCCGTTAGACATGATGGTGAAGTCCAGCAACCTGCCCAGGCTCCTCACCTATTTGAATACTACCAACGACAAGAACGAGTTTGAAAATACCATCTGGTTCGGCATTGTGCCCGATGTGGAGCTCAACCAGACCGGCGGCGGCCATCTCCAGCGCCTGCGCTTTGCCGGCAACCAGAAGACCGTGAAGGAGGGAGCGGTCACTATGGAGAGCCTGGCCTCCCTGATGAACGCCATCTATCCCTACCGGATCACTACCTTCTTCAGCTTCGTCACCGGGGAGGAGACTTCCTTCAGCTATGTGGCCACCGAGGGCATCAGCCTGTTCAAGGACAAGTGCGCGCCCCTCATGAAGCGGGATTACAGTGAATTCCTCGTTCCCTGCATCCCCAACGCCACCATTATCCCCAAGGACAAGTCAGGCCTGGTTCTGGACAAGCGGATGGTCATTGACAACGAGGGAAATGTAGCGCTCTCCCAGGAGAAAGAGGACGTGATGAAGATGTGGCTGGAGGGCGTGTACGTGGGCGCTTCCTACGAGGCCGCGGGAATCGTGGCGGCCTGGCAGTGCCCCGAGTATTTAAAGCAGCGCTTCCCCAACACTTCCATGAATTACCCCGGCGTGCGCTTCAACATCGAGGCTGACGACAATGCCCTGCTGGCAGCCACCAGCATGACCAAGGAGATCTCCGGCTTTACCAACGCCACCAAGAACTCCATCAACAACACGGGCTTCGGCTTTGTGTTCACCTCTGACAACGCCCAGTATAAGGGCCGCGAGATCAAGAACATCATGGTGTACAAGTGCCGGAACCTGCTGGGCAATGGAAATGAGTTTGAGCCCATTTACAAGACCCTGGTCATCACATACATCGAGCGGATGCTCCGCTTCTACAGCGGCGACTTTAAGCAGGATAAGATCCTCAAGTTCTTCAGCAACAATCCCAGCAGCCAGAAGAGCATCTGGGACGGGGACAGGAGCTATGTGAACTCCATTCTCCAGGACGGGGACGAGCTGGACTACTCCATCGACGAGAAGAACGGCATCTGCAATGTCCTGGTGACCTTCAGCAACACCACCCGCAACCTTAAGGTGGAGCTTACCAGGAAGGCAGGCTGAGGCCCCTTCCTCTAAGATAAATAGGCGGGCCGGAAGGCGCATCTTCCGGGAGGCCTAAAGCAACACATTTCACTTTCACATTTCAATTTCAAGCAAGGAGGAAAAGCAGCATGGGTTTACGTTTGAAGATCGAGGGAAATGAGAGCATCAACCTTCGGGAGACAAGCATTATGACAGTGGAGTTCGGAGCGGACATCCCCCACGACTCCAACGCCCGTTCCACAGATCTGGGCAGCACGGTGCAGATCACGGGAAAGATCCTGGCCGCTGTGGACGGAGAGGCTGCGGATGATACCAGCAAGATCGCCCGGTGGGCGCTGGTTCCCGCAGAGAACGCGGACTGCTACCGGAACGTACTTATCGAGGTGGTGAACGCCTCCCAGATTGTCCGCCAGATTACCCTTCCCAACGCATTTGTCATTGACT
Source organism: uncultured Enterocloster sp. (assembly GCA_944384065.1). Classification (GTDB taxonomy): domain Bacteria; phylum Bacillota; class Clostridia; order Lachnospirales; family Lachnospiraceae; genus Enterocloster. The sequence goes on from CALWRY010000120.1 coordinate 4,364, forward strand.
ACAAGGAGGATTTCAGCGACGAGGCGGGAACCGGCGTGTTCACCCTGCTTATCAAGCAGAAGAAGGACAAGATGGCTACCCTGAAATTTGAGGGTGGATTCGGCGGCGAATAAGATCCCCGCCGGAAGAACGCACAGTGCAGAATGAACAGGAAAGGAAGATACGACTATGGGATTTAAATTAAAGGTAGAGGGCCCCAGCGCCATCGAGCTGGGCACAACGAGCATCATCAGCGTAAAATTCGGAGCGGATATTCCCCATGATTCCAACGCCCGTTCCACGGATCTGGGAAGCACCATCGAGATTACAGGCAAGATCCTCACCGCCCTGGACGGAGAGGCATTTGACTCCACCAAGCAGCTGGGCCTCTGGTCTTTGGTTCCGGCGGAGAAGGCTGACTGCTACCGCAAGGCCACCATCGAGGTGATCGCGGCCTCCCAGGTGGTGAGAAAGTACACCTTCCCCAACGCCTTTGTTGTGGACTACAAGGAGGATTACGGCGATATGGAGGGCGTGGGCACCTTCCGGCTGATTATCAAGCAGAAGAAGGACAAGATGTCCCAGATTGCCATCGAGGGCGGATACAGCTTGTAAACACGATTTTCCCTTTCCGGAGCGCGTTTGAATGAGGGACGCGCTCCGGTGCGAAGGATGAGGTATGAAAGATTATTACGCGGTTTTAGGTGTCTCCTGCGAGGCAGAGGCAGTGGAGATCAAGGCGGCTTACCGGAAGCTGGCAAAGAAGCACCATCCGGATGTAGTGGGGAATGATCCGGAAAAACGGAGAATCATGTACGAGATTCAGGAGGCCTACCAGATAATCGGCGACGAGGAGAAGCGCCGGGCCTACGATAAGGAGCGGGCCGGGAGAGGCCGGGCCGGCTGGGATTTAAACGGGACCAAAGGGGCCGGTTATGCAGAAAGGGAAAAGGCCAAAGGGAGCGGACAGGAGGCATGGGGCCGTCCTCTGTCAAGAGAAGAACAGTTCGCAAGGTTTTTCGGTTTCCAGCCGGGAAAGGGGATGGAGACCTACAGGGACCGGAAGGCGGAAAAAAAGCCCGAGGGCCCGGTAAAGCCGGAGGAGATGTTCGCGCACTTTTTTAAAAAATATATGTAACAGCTCAGGACGGGCAAGAAGGCGCTCTGTCCTGGCCGGTTAAAAAAAGTAACGGAGACAGCTATGAAAGAGAGCAGAAAACAGAAATGGATCCTCCGCTGCGACGGAGGCATCCTCTTTGCGGGAATTTTTCTTGCGCTTGCGCTGGGACTGTTGGGAAATGGCCTGCCAAGCCGGATCCTCTTGACGGCCTCCCTTCTCTGCGCAGGGGCGGCGGGAGCGGATCTTGTGCTGCGGATGAAAAGGGGCGGCAGCCGGGGCGGAGCAGAGAGGCCCTTTGTGGGTCCGGGAGCCCTGGGAAAGGACTCCCCCTTTACCGTGCGGGAGCTGGTGCTCTTAGACGAGGACAACAAGCCCTTGAAATCCTGGGATCTTATCGGGAAAACAGCTCTGATTATCGGGAAGAAGGACCAGGACGCGGAGGTGGATGTGGATCTGGGGGACTGCGCCTACGGAGCCTTTATCGAGCCCCAGCACGCGCTGCTTAATTTCTCCGGAGAGCGGTGGTTTTTGGAGGATGTGAGCCAGGAAAACGGCGTGCGGGTCAAGAAGGCCGAGGACGGCATGAGCTATAAGCTGTCTGGTCGGCCCTGCCAGGTGGGGGCCGGGGATGTGATTTTTATTGCGAACACGCGGCTCCTCTTGACCTAGAGCGTGTTTGAATATTCAGGAAAAATACATTCAGTTAGATGGGAGACGAGCGACATGAGTTTAGTGAGATGCCCCAATGGACACGTGTACAATGCGAGGCGCTACGGGAAGGAGTGCCCTTACTGCCGGATGAAGCTGGAGGAAGAGGACGAGAAGAAGCCTGAGGGCTTTGAGCCGCCGGTGGAGGTTCTCACAGAGGATGTAAAGCCGGTCTGCGGCTGGCTCGTGTGCATCGAGGGCGCGCGGGTGGGCATGGACTACAAGATCCATGACGGAAAAAATTTCGTGGGCCGGGGGGATGACATGGACATCCAGATTACCGGGGACAACGAGATTAACCGCCGCAACCACACGGTCATTGTCTATGACCACAAGCAGCGGAACACGGTGATCCTTCCCGGGGACGCGGCGGGCCTCGCCTATTTAAATGACCAGGCCGTGTATGTGCCGACGGAGTTAAATCCCTACGACACAATCGAGCTGGGGAAAAGCCGGTTTATTTTTGTACCCCTGTGCGGGGAAAATTTTGAGTGGACGGATGCCAAAGGGTGATGGATGTGAGTGGAAATGTAAATGCCGCCTTCCTGATGGCCCTCCTCATGACGGCTCTGGCTGTCCTGCTTTTGGGACGGGTTTTTCTTGCCTGGTTCTTCTCTGACGGGAGAGGGCGGGCAGGGCGGCGCAGGCGCGGGGAGGAGAGCTGGGGGACGGCCCAGACCCGGGGAAGCCGGGAGATACAGGCGGACATGACCGAGATCCGAAAGACACGGGCCGGTGTGTTAGCCATCCTGGCGGATGGCATCGGCAGGGAAAATACGGGCCGCGTCTGCGCTCAGATTGCCCTGGACGCCGCTGCGGACGCTTATGAGCCCTATGAGGTGCTGACAAACCCGGAGTACCTCTTTCGCACCGTGTGCCGGGAGGCCAATGCCCGCATCCAGAAGACCATCGGGGAGAGGCGGGGCGGGGCCTGCCTGGGCCTGGCCTTTCTGGGAAACGGCCATCTCTATTACGGGGTGGTGGGGGATATCCGGATTGCCCTCTATAGGGGTGGCGAACTGATTCCCTTAAGCCAGGGCCACACCCTGGATGTGCTGGCCAGGCAGGCCTACGAGGCGGGCCGCATTTCTAAGAAGGAGGCGGTCTGGAGCATGGAGGAGAAGCGCCGCTGGAATTATCTGGGGATGGATGGCTTTAGGGAGATTGAGATTCCGGAGCGCCCGATCCGCTTAAAGAGGGATGATCTGGTGGTCATGGTGAGCCGGGGCATCTGGCAGGCCCTGTCCGGGGCGGATCTGGAAGATCTGCTGGCCGGCGGGGAGAGCCCGCAGGAAAAGGCGCGGCAGATTGTCTGGGCCGCGGGCCGAAAGCCCGGGGACGACAAGGAAAATGGCAGCGCGGTGATACTCCGCGCGGAGGAGGCAGAGGATGCGGCGGATTAATTCGGACTTCCGTACCAGGTTTCTATCGGAGGAAGGGCAGAAGCTTGCGAACCGGGACTATTTCGGCTATGTGGAAATGGACGATTTCGCCTGCTACGTCCTTGCGGACAGCCTGGACGGGGAGACGGCCTCAAACAGCGCCCAGCTTGTGGTGGAGAGCCTGATCCGAAGCTTCGGGGAGCACCCCACCTTGAGGAAGGGCCGCCTGAACCGGTACATCCAGGAGGCCCACCGCGAGCTCAGAAAGATGCGGGGCGGCATGCACCTGAAGGCCTCGGTGATCCTGGCAGTTACGGACTACCGGAAGCTTCGCTGCTGCCATGTGGGCAACAGCCGCCTCTATCTGCTGCGCAACGCCCGCTTTCTCTTAAAAACCCGCGACCAGTCCCTGACAAGGAATCTCCTGGACGAGGAGAAAATTCCCCTGGACGCCGCGGCGTCCCACGAGGAACGCAATAACCTCTACTCCTTCCTGGGCGGAAGGGAGAAGCCGAAGCCCATAATCTCCAAAAAACTGCGCCTGGAGGACGGGGATATCCTGGAGCTGATGACCCGGGGCGTGTGGGAGAACTGCACGGACGAGGAGCTTTTGGAAATCGCTAAGGACGCCAAGGAGCCGGACGAGGTTTTAAATAAGGCGGAGGATCTCATCCTGGGACGGCAGGAGGAGCACGCCATAGACAACTATTCTCTGGCCGTCACCTTTGTGGATAAAATCTACCGCTCCCCCAAGAAAAAGATTTCCGTCCGTCAGGTTCTCATGATCGCCGTCCCGCTCATCCTGCTCGTCGGAGGCATCTGCCTGGCCCTCTTTCTCAGGCACAGGAGCCGGGTCCAGAAGGAGGAAAATCTGGCCCAGGCCATGGAGAGCGGCGAGACATATCTGCGCTATGACAATTATGAGAAGGCGGCGGAGGAATACCGGACGGCAAAAAGCCTTTCCCAGGAGTTAAAAGAGGAGGAGACCGGCCGGGAGGCGGACCAGTACATCAAGCTTGCCGAGCAGATTATCCTGGCGG
>CALWRY010000121.1 GCA_944384065.1 uncultured Enterocloster sp.
GGAATTGTCATCGGAGGAGGCAATTTCTGGAGAGGACGGACCAGCGAGGCCATTGAGCGGACCAAGGCGGATCAGATTGGCATGCTGGCCACTGTGATGAACTGCATCTACGTGTCGGAGATTTTCCGCACAGCGGGGATGAAGACGGCGATTTTTACCCCCTTTGCCTGCGGGACCATGACGGAGCTTTTCTCCAAGGACAAGGCCAACGCATATTTTGCGGAGGGCCGGGCGGTCTTTTTTGCCGGGGGAACGGGACATCCCTATTTCTCTACGGACACGGGCATTGCCCTGCGGGCCATTGAGATGGATGCGGACTGCATTCTTTTGGCCAAGTCCATCGACGGGGTTTACGACAGCGATCCCAAGGTGAATCCCCAGGCTAAGAAGTATGAGACGATCTCCATTCAAGAGGTTATCGACAAGCAGCTGGCGGTGGTGGACCTGACGGCCTCCATCATGTGCATGGAGCACAAGATGCCCATGGCGGTGTTCAGCCTTAACGAGAAGGACGGCATTGCCAACGCCATGCAGGGACGGGTGAACGGGACGCTGGTTACGGTGTAGGTTTTGCTACTTCCCCGCCGCCCTGGATTTTTACGTAAAAATACAGCGTTTGCTGAATAAATTAGGAGGAACTTATGGAAGAATTAAAAGTGTATGAGGGTAAGATGAATAAGACGCTGGAGGTGCTGCAGTCCGATTACGCCGCGATTCGCGCCGGCCGGGCCAACCCCCATGTTTTGGATAAGATTAAGGTGGATTACTACGGGACGCCCACGCCCATCCAGCAGGTGGGGAACATCTCGGTTCCCGAGGCGCGGATGATCGTGATCCAGCCCTGGGAGAAGAGCCTGTTAAAGGCAGTGGAGAAAGCCATTCTCACCTCGGAGCTGGGCATCAACCCCAACAATGACGGCAACTGCATCCGCCTGGTGTTCCCGGAGATGACGGAGGAGCGCAGAAAAGAGGTTGCCAAGGATGTGAAGAAGAAGGGCGACGCGGCCAAGGTGGCTATCCGCAACATCCGCCGGGATGCCAACGACGCCTTCAAGAAGATGGAGAAGGCCGGAGAGATGTCCGAGGACGATTTGAAGGAAGCCACAGAGAAGATGCAGAAGCTCACCGACAAGATGATTGAGAAGGTGGACAAGGCTGTGGAGGAGAAGACAAAAGAAATCATGACCGTTTAGGCGGACTGCTTAGGCGAGGGGAGGCAGGAGGTGCTCCTGCCTCCCTCTTCGCTGTGAAAGGAGAAAGCATGGCTCTGGATGAAAATATGGTGATTCCCCGGCACGTGGCGCTGATTTTGGACGGCAATGGGCGCTGGGCGAAAAAGAGAGGGCTTCCCCGGACCATGGGGCATAAGGAGGGCTGCGTCACGGTGGAGAAGACCGTGGAGATCGCGGCCCGGATGGGAATTGAGTACCTGACGGTGTATGGCTTTTCTACGGAGAACTGGAAGCGGCCCATGGAGGAGGTGGGGGCTCTGATGCAGCTTTTCCGCTACTACATGGTGCGCCTCTTGAAGGTGGCCTCAGCCAACAATGTGCGGGTGAAGATGATTGGGGACCGGACCCGGTTCGCCCAGGATATCATTGACGGGATCGGACGGCTGGAGAGCGAGACCCGGGACAATACGGGGCTTACCTTCATCATCGCCGTGAACTACGGCGGCCGGGATGAGATCCGCCGGGCAGCGGCGCGGCTGGCCGCAGACTGCGCCCAGGGAAAAAGAAATCCTGAGGAGATTACCGAGGAGGTGTTCGCCTCCTATCTGGATACGGCGGGGATACCGGATCCGGATTTGCTCATCCGCACCAGCGGGGAGCTGCGCCTTTCCAACTACCTTCTCTGGCAGCTGGCCTACACAGAGATCTACGTGACGGACTGCCTGTGGCCGGATTTTGACAGGGAAGAGCTGGAGCGGGCGATTGTCCAGTACAATAAGAGGGACAGGCGGTACGGCGGCGTGAAGTAGGGAAAGGAGGAAGCCATGTTTACGACCCGTTTGATAAGCGGCATTGTGTTGGTGGTTCTGGCGGTTCTGGTCGTGGGAAAAGGCGGCGGCATTCTCTTTGCCGTGACGGGAATTATCTCCCTCATCGGCCTTTTTGAGCTCTACCGGGCCCTCGGCATCCACCGGCGGTCCATTGCCGCAGTGGGATACCTGACAGCGGTTTCCTATTATGGAATTCTGTGGTGGGAGGGCGAGAAATATTTAAACCTGATGATCATCGCCTCCCTGATGGTTTTGATGGCCCTGTATGTCTTTACATTTCCAAAGTATAAGACAGAGGAGATTACAGGGGCGTTTTTCGGCGTGTGCTATGTGCCGGTGATGCTCTCCTTCCTCTATCAGACCCGGGAGATGAGCGACGGGGCCTACCTGGTGTGGCTCATATTTTTAAGCTCCTGGGGCTGTGATACCTGCGCCTACTGCGTGGGAATGCTCATCGGAAAGCACAAGATGGCTCCCCGCTTAAGCCCCAAGAAGTCCATCGAGGGGGCTGTGGGCGGCGCGGCCGGGGCGGCGCTTCTGGGCTTCCTCTACGCCTCTGTGGTGGGCGGGGGAATGGATGAATTCTCTGACCCGCGGATGGCCTGTGCCCTGGGCTGCGCCATCGGCGCCCTCATCTCCCAGGTGGGGGATCTGGCGGCCTCGGCCATCAAGCGCAACCACAATATCAAGGATTACGGGCACCTGATACCGGGACACGGCGGGATCCTGGACCGGTTTGACAGCATGATATTTACAGCTCCGGCCATTTATTTTGCGATGACATTTCTGCAGTAGGGAGAGAATATAAGTTATGGAGAGGAAAACTGCGGTTCTGGGCTCCACGGGCTCCATCGGCACCCAGACACTGGAGGTAGTGAGAAATAACAGGGATATCCAGGTTACAGCGCTGGCTGCGGGAAAAAATGCGGCCGCCTTAGAGCGGCAGATACGCGAGTTTCACCCCCGGGTGGCCTGCCTCTGGGAGGAGGCTGCGGCGCGGGAGCTTAAGGAGCGTGTGCGGGACCTTGACGTGCGGGTAGTCTGGGGGATGGATGGCCTTGTGGAGGCCGCCGCCGGGACAGATGCCCAGATGGTGGTCACTGCGGTGGTGGGCATGATTGGACTGCGCCCCACCATAGCGGCTATGGAGGCGGGGAAGGACATTGCCCTGGCAAATAAGGAGACCCTGGTCACTGCGGGCCACCTGATTATGCCTCTTGCGAAGGAGAAGGGCGTGCGGATTCTCCCGGTGGACTCCGAGCACTCCGCCATCTTTCAGTGCCTTCAGGGAGCGGGAGGAAATCCCATCCATAAGATACACCTCACAGCCTCCGGCGGCCCCTTTAGGGGAAGAAAGCGGGAGGAGCTTCAAGGCGTCACGGTGGAGGATGCCCTAAAGCATCCCAGCTGGTCCATGGGAAGGAAGATTACCATTGATTCCTCCACCATGGTGAATAAGGGGCTGGAGGTCATGGAGGCCCGCTGGCTCTTCGGGGTGGACTTTGACCAGATTCAGGTGGTGATTCAGCCCACCAGCGTGATACATTCCATGATTGAGTTTACGGACGGGGCAGTGATTGCCCAGCTTGGCACCCCGGATATGAAGCTTCCCATCCAGTATGCCCTGTATTATCCGGAGCGGCGGTATCTGCCGGGAGACAGGCTGGACTTCGGAAGGCTTCGGGAGATTGATTTTGAGGAGCCGGATATGGAGACCTTCCAGGGCCTGGCCCTTGCCTTTGCGGCGGGCCGGAAGGGGGGAATCATGCCCACGGTGTTCAATGCGGCCAACGAGGAGGCGGTGGCTCTGTTTCTTGACAGAAAAATCCCTTATCTGGCCATCACGGACCTTATCTCCGGTGCGATGGAGTGCTGCCGCCAGGCGGAGAATCCCAGCCTGGAGGAGATTTTGGAGGCGGAGGCCTGGGCCCGCGAGTTTTGTAATAGTTCATACGCCGTTTGAACGGTTACTAGATTTTGCAGAGAGAGGACGACTGGATGAGTTTACTTTTGGCGGTATTGATTCTGGGATTGATTATTCTTTTCCATGAGTTCGGCCATTTTTTGCTGGCAAAATTATGCGGAATCGGGGTTTTGGAGTTTTCCCTGGGGATGGGGCCGAGGCTTGTCTCCGTTCAGAGGGGGGAGACCCGGTATTCCATCAAGGCCCTTCCCTTTGGGGGCTCCTGCATGATGCTGGGGGAGGACGAGGAGGATAAGGACCCCAGGGCATTTAACAATAAGCCGGTGCTATCGCGCATCCTGGTGGTGGCCGCAGGCCCGGTGTTCAATTTCCTTCTGGCCTTTGTCCTGGCTATGATTTTGGTGGGCGCCACGGGGCGGGCCACCGCCCGGGTCATGGATGTGCAGGAGGGATATCCCGCCCAGGCGGCGGGAATCCAGCCGGGGGATGTGATTACGCGGGTAAATGGGCGGAGCGTCCACTCCTACCAGGACTTCAGCTTCTACCTCCTCACCCACCCGGACAGGGAGCTCAGCGTTGTCTGGAAGCGCCAGGGGGAGGATGGGAGGACGCAGACCTTGAAGGCGGACCTTGTGCCCGTATATTCCCAGGAATCCGGCCAGTACCTGGCGGGTGTGGTATTTGACGCGCGTCTGTATCCGGCGGAAGGGATTTTGGACCTGGCGGCCAGCTCTGTCTATGAGGTGCAGTTCTGGATTCGGTATGTGCTGGACAGCTTTTATATGATGTTCCATGGAATGGTGTCGGTGGATGACGTCAGCGGTCCGTTGGGCATTGTGACCACCATTGACAGTACGGTGGAGGAGGCCTCGCCCTACGGCCTGTGGGCCGTTCTGCTGATGCTAATCAATTTTTCCATTCTCTTAAATGCGAACCTGGGGGCAGTGAACCTTCTGCCTCTTCCTGCCCTGGACGGGGGAAGGCTGGTGTTTTTGCTCATTGAGCTCATCCGGGGAAAGCCCATCGACAAGGAGAAGGAGGGCATGGTGCACATGGCGGGCATGCTGTTTCTGCTGGCCTTGATGGTGCTCATTTTATTTAACGATTTGAGAAAACTGTTTTAAAAGGAGATGCGTCGCATGATAACCAGAAGGGATACGAGGACAGTGTATGTGGGGGGAGTGCCCATCGGCGGGGGAAATCCCATTCGGATTCAGTCCATGTGCAATACAAGGACGGAGGATGTTAAGGCCACGGTGGAGCAGATTCTGCGCCTGGAGCGGGCGGGCTGTGAGATTATCCGTGCTGCGGTGCCCACCATGGAGGCGGCCCGGGCCTTAAAGGAGATAAAGGCACAGATTCATATTCCTCTGGTGGCGGATATCCACTTTGACTACCGCCTGGCTATCGCTGCCATGGAAAATGGAGCGGATAAAATCCGCATCAATCCCGGCAATATAGGAAGCAGGGAGCGGGTGCGTGCTGTGGTGGATGCGGCCAGAGAAAAGCGCATTCCCATCCGCGTGGGGGTAAACGGCGGCTCTCTGGAGAAGGAGATTCTCGCGAAATACGGCGGCGTCACCCCGGAGGGACTGGTGGAGAGCGCGCTGGCGCAGGTGCGCCTTATTGAGGATATGGGCTGGGACCAGCTGGTCATCAGCATTAAGTCCTCCGATGTGATGATGTGCGTGCGGGCCCACGAGCTGATAGCAGAGCAGACGGATTATCCCCTCCACGTGGGCATCACCGAGGCGGGAACCGTGAATGCAGGGAATATCAAGTCCTCGGTGGGTCTGGGAATTATTCTCTATCAGGGAATCGGCGACACCATCCGGGTGTCTCTTACCGGGGACCCGGCAGAGGAGATAAAGACGGCGAAGCAGATTCTGCGGGCCTTGGGCCTTCGAAGGGGCGGCATCGAGGTGGTGTCCTGCCCCACCTGCGGGAGGACCCGGATTGACCTCATTTCCCTGGCAGGACAGGTGGAGACCATGGTCTCGGAGTTTGATGACCTGGACATTAAGGTGGCAGTTATGGGCTGTGTGGTAAATGGACCCGGGGAGGCCAGGGAGGCAGATATCGGCATTGCAGGCGGCATCGGAGAGGGACTTCTCATCAAGAAGGGGGAGATTCTGCGGAAGGTGCCGGAGGCAGAGCTTCTGGAGGCCCTTCGGACGGAGCTTATGGCTATGGCAGAGGAAAGAAGGAAGTAGACAGCATATGGCGAAGGATTTTTTGGAGGTATTTCCCACGCTGCATATCGCAGAGCCCTTAAGAGACCTGCTCGGCCTGGTAAAGGTGGAGAAGGTCTCCTCTTCGCGTGACCGGAGCCGCATCCGCATCTTTTTGAACAGCAGCCGGCTGATTCACAAGCAGAATATTTATGACCTGGAGAAGGGAATTAAGGACCAGCTTTTTCCCTCCAAGCAGATTTCCGTGCGGATTCAGGAGCGGTACCGGCTGTCCGGCCAGTATACGCCCAAGAAGCTCCTGGAGCTTTATAAGGACAGCCTTCTCTTGGAGCTCAAGAATTACAGCATGATTGAGTACACCATGTTCCGCAAGGCGGAGATTGTCTTTGAGGGGGAGGACCGGATGGTGCTCACCGTGGAGGACACGCCGGTGAACCGGACGAAGACGGCAGAGCTTAAGCGGGTGCTGGAGAAGGTCTTCGGGGAGCGCTGCGGCCTGCCGGTGGAGGTGCGGTTTAAGTATGTGGAGGCAAAGCCCAGCGGACGCCGGCAGATGCTGGAGGAGAAGATTCTCCGGGAGGCCATGGCGGCAGCCGCGCCGCAGCGGGGAATGACAGGCGCGGAAAACGGCGCTGGCCTGGAGGCGCCGCCCTGGATGGAGGAAAACCCGGCGCAGGCCCCGGACAGTATGGCAGGGACCGCCGGTGGGAAGGCAGGGGCCTCTGGCGGGGCTGCAGGGTCTTCCGGCGGAAAGGAGGCTGCCCCTGGCGGCGGGGGCAGAACCGGCGAGGGAAAAGCTGGCATAGGCAGAGCCAGCGCACCGGGAACAGCTGCGGCGGCTCAGACAGCGGGCAGAAGAGCCTCCTTCGGCGATTCCTTCCGCTCCGGACGGGAAAAGAAGGAGTGGGGCCGGGAGAAGGGCGAATTTTCCGTGAAGCGCTCGAACAACCCGGATGTGCTCTATGGCCGGGATTTTGAGGATGATTTCATCCAGATAGAAGAGATTGACGGCGAGATGGGAGAGGTGACCCTCCGGGGACAGGTGCTCACCTGTGAGAGCCGGGAGCTGCGCAGCGGAAAATTTATCCTGACCTTTGACGTGACGGACTTTACCGACACCATCACGGCCAAAATGTTCATCCGGCCGGAGATCTTTGAGGAGGTCAAGGCCATCATCCAAGTGGGGATGTTCCTCAAGATTAAGGGTGTGACCACCATCGACAAGTTTGACGGCGAGCTGACCCTTGGCTCCATCGCGGGCATCAAGAAGGGGGAGGACTTCACCAGCCGCCGCACAGACAACAGCCTGGAAAAGCGGGTGGAGCTCCACTGCCACACCAAGATGAGCGATATGGACGGCGTCTCCGATGTGAAGAGCATCATCAAGCGGGCCAAGAAATGGGGCATGTCAGCGGTGGCTGTCACGGACCACGGCTGCGTCCAGGCCTTCCCGGACGCGAACCACGCCATTGACAAGGATGACCCCTTCAAGGTGATTTACGGGGTGGAGGGCTATCTGGTGGATGACACCAAGCAGCTGGTGGACAATCCCCGGGGCCAGAGCTTTTCGGATACATACGTGGTGTTTGATATTGAGACCACGGGCTTCAGTCCGGAGAAGAACACCATCATCGAGATTGGAGCCGTAAAGGTGGCGGACGGAAAAATACAGGACAAGTATTCCACCTTTATCAATCCGGATGTGCCCATTCCCTTTGACATTGAGAAGCTGACGGGCATCAATGACGCCATGGTTCTCCCATACCCAAAAATCGACCGGATTCTGCCGGAATTTTTAGAGTTTGTGGGTGAATGCCCGCTTGTAGCCCATAATGCTGGCTTTGATGTGGGATTTATCGGCCATTTTGCGGCAAAGCTGGGGCTTGCCTTTAACCCGACGGTCCTGGACACGGTTTCCCTGGCGCGGCTGCTGCTCCCCAGCCTGAACCGATATAAGCTTGACACGGTGGCCAAGGCCTTAAATATCTCCCTGGAGAACCATCACCGGGCGGTGGACGACGCGGGGGCCACGGCGGAGATTTTTGCCGCCTTTGTGGGGATGCTTAGGGAGCGGGGCATCGAGAACGTGGATGCCCTCAATGCCATGGACGAGCAGACCATCATGAAGCTTCCCACCAACCACGTGATTATCCTGGCGAAAAATGACGTGGGCCGCATCAATCTGTACCGGCTGGTGAGCTTATCCCATCTGGTGTATTATTCCAGAAGGCCCCGGATTCCCAAGAGCCTTCTGGAGGAGTACCGGGAGGGGAGCATCATTGGCTCTGCCTGCGAGGCCGGCGAGCTCTACCAGGCCCTGCTGCGGGGAGCGCCCCAGACAGAGATTGCCAGGCTGGTGAATTTTTATGATTATCTGGAGATTC
>CALWRY010000122.1 GCA_944384065.1 uncultured Enterocloster sp.
GCCTTTGGTCAGGCTGCTTCCTGTGCCGACCGCATATGCGCCGGCCTTAAGCCACTTGTCAACGTTGTCCACGTCAACGCCGCCGGACGGCATGAACTCGCCCTGGGGAAGGGGTCCCTTGAAGGAGCTGATAGCTGCCGGTCCCACGATATTTCCGGGGAAAATCTTGATGATGTCAGCGCCGGCCTCCATAGCGGTAATGGCCTCGGTAGGAGTCATAACGCCGGGCAGCATGGGAACACGGTAGCGGTTGCAGAGCTTGATGGTCTCCACGTTCAGGCCCGGGCTTACGATGTAATTTGCTCCGGCCAGGATGCAGGCTCTTGCGGTCTCAGGATCCAGAACAGTGCCGGCGCCGATAACTACCTTGTCGTTGTCCTTGTACTTCTCAGCCATCAGCTTGATGAAGCCAACGGGGTCGCCCTCGTCCATGGTCATGGTCAGCTCGATCAGGTTGATGCCGCCGGCGATAACCGCGTCAACCACCTTCTCGCCCTGCTCATAGTTCTTGGCGCGGATAACCGCTACCAGGCAGTCTTCCTTCAGTCTCGCTAAAACTTTCTCTTTCTTCATCTTCTCTTCTCCTTTACTCTATTCGCATATACGAATTTCCTTCATATTTGCGATTTATCATATTAAATTTTAATCTCTGCGCGGCTGTTTGTCAACCGAATTTCCCAAAAAACCAAGGATTCTTGATAATTCCATGGCCTTTTCCCGGGCCAGATGGCCCAAAGCGTCATAATCCTCCGCCGGCTTATAGAGGCTTGAAAGGCTGATAGCCCCCACCACGCCTCCGTCCTGGCCAAATACCGGGGCTCCCACGCACTCCATATGCTCCTCCAGCTCCCTTGCGTCCAGGGCATACCCCCGCTCCCGCACCCGGTCAAGCTCCTCCTTGAAGGCGGCCAGGCTGTCTATGGTCCGCTCCGTATATTTTTTAAAGGTCAGCTTGTCAAATATCTCCTGCCGCTCCTCCTCATCCGTGTAGGCCAGTATCGCCTTTCCTAAGGATGTGCAGTAAACCGGGTTCTTAGTCCCCACCGTGGCCGTGGTGATGATGGGATTTTCCGGCTCGAATTTGCGGATGTAGACAATGGCGTCGTCTGAGCGCACCCCGAAGAATACGGTCTTGCCCACCTCCCGGGCAAAGCTTTTGAGCACCGGATCAATGGCGCTGATAAAGTCCAGATTGTTGGTATAATTGATGCCCACCCGGTAAGCCGTAAGGCCGATGGTATAGCGCTGGCGCTGCCCCTTCGTCACCTGGAGCATCCCCATATATGCCAGAGTGGTGGCAATATCGTAGGCGCTTGTCTTTGGCATGTCAAGCTTCTCGCAGATCTCATCCAGGGTGATGCCGTCCGGCTTCCTGGAAACCAGCTTCAGTATATCGACGGTCCTCTTTGCGGTCCTGTTAAGCTTCATAGAATCCCCCCTTGCAGTCCGGTTGTCGCCGGCAGCACGGCGGCGTGTACGCCCGCCCTGCTGCCGCAGCTGCCTACAGGGTCACGCCCTGCTTGAAAATCGCCATATCGTGGAAGCCTGCCTCCTCGGACTTCACTTTCTTTCCGGAGGCCACGGACAGAACGTACTCCAAAAGCTCCTCCGCCAATTCCTCCTTGGTCTTGTCCTCCACCATGCGGCCCGCGTTAAAATCAATCCAGTCGTTCTTATGGCCGGCCAGCCGGGAATTGCTGGATATCTTTACCGTGGGAACCGGGGACGCAAAGGGCGTTCCCCTGCCGGTTGTAAACAGCACCATATGGGCGCCGGACACAGCCAGGGCGGTTGAGGCCACCAGGTCATTTCCCGGTGCGCTTAAAAGGTTCAGGCCCTTGACCTTCACCGGCTCGCCGTATTCCAGGACGCCCCGGACCAGGGAGCTTCCGGACTTCTGGGTGCATCCCAAAGACTTGTCCTCCAAGGTGCTGATGCCTCCCTTCTTATTGCCCGGGGAGGGATTCTCGTAAATCGTCTGATTGTGGCTGGTGAAGTAATTCTTAAAGTTGTTGATGAGATCCACGGTCTTCTCAAACAGCTCCGGGGTGGCGCAGCGGTTCATAAGAAGAGTTTCCGCGCCAAACATCTCAGGAACCTCTGTCAGAATTGTGGTTCCGCCCTTGCTCACCAGCAGATCGGAGAACGCGCCCACCACCGGATTGGCAGTGATGCCGGAGAGTCCGTCGGATCCCCCGCACTTCATGCCGATCACCAGCTCGGAGGCATCGATCTTCTCACGGGCAAAGGTCTTCACATAGGCGGCCAGCTCCTCAAGAAGCCCCATGGCGGCCTCCATCTCGTCCTCCACATCCTGGCACTGGAGGAACTTCACCCGCTTCTCATCGTAGTCGCCGATGTAGTCCATGAGCACCGGAATATTGCTGTTCTCACAGCCCAGGCCCAGCACCAGCACGCCGCCCGCGTTGGGGTGATGGATCATGTCCGCCAGGACCTTGCGGGTGTTCTCCTGGTCGTCTCCCATCTGGGAGCATCCATAGGGGTGGGGAAATGCGATCACATCCTCCAGGCTTCCGCCCACGAACCGCTTCTTCGCCTCGGCCTCCAGGGCCTTGGCGATGGAATTCACGCATCCCACTGTGGGGATGATCCATATCTCGTTGCGGATCCCGGCCTTGCCGTCGCTGCGGCGGTAGCCGTCAAAGTACGCGTGCTCCGAAGGCTCCACATCTTTCCCCTGAGGCTCATAGGTATAGGTAAGAATGTCTCCCAGGGCAGTTTTCAGATTGTGCACGTGGATCCAGCGGCCCTTCCCCACGTCCTCTTTGGCGTAGCCGATGCGGAAGCCGTACTTGATCACCGCCTCCCCCTGGCGGATATCCCGGAGCGCGAACTTATGCCCCTGGGGAATATCCTCGCCAAGCTCCACCTTCTCGCCCGCCACGTCCAGCACCTCGCCCTTATTTAGGGGGCGGAGAGCCACGGCGACGTTATCCATCTCATTGATCCTGACAATGTCCTGCATGGTTTCGATCTCCTCTGTTTTTAAAATGTAAGTACTTACAATTATTCTAGCGTTTTTTCTCCCAGAAGTCAATAGGCAGATAAATATTAAATAAAACGGTTGCACTCTCCCGCCAAAAAATGTATAATAAACATAGCTTGTAAGCACTTACAGAAATGGGAGGTGGATTTCTTTGAATATTTACGACGTATCGCAGCATGCAGGTGTATCCATCGCCACTGTCTCCCGGGTTTTGAACGGCAATCCCAACGTCAGCGAGAAAACGCGGGAAAAGGTATTGAAAGTTATGGACGAGCTGGGATATACTCCCAATGTGTTTGCCCGCGGGCTTGGTCTTGACACCATGCACACGGTGGGGATTATGTGCTCTGATTCCTCGGATCCCTATCTTGCCAATGCCATCTACTATCTGGAGCGGAGTCTGCGGGCCAACGGCTACGACTCCATTCTCTGCTGCACAGGCTATGACTTAGAAGTAAAGCAGAAGTATTTTTCCCTGCTGCGCTCCAAGCGGGTAGACGCTATTATCCTGGCCGGATCCAAATTTGTGGAGATGCGGGCCAAGGACAACGCCTATATCCTGGAGGCAGCTGCCGATCTGCCGGTTATGCTGGTGAACGGCTATCTGGAGGGGGACAATATTTTCAGCACTGTCTGCGACGACAAGTCCGCCGTGGAACAGGCCGTTTCCCTGCTCATCGAGTCCGGGCACCGGGATATTCTCTATCTGTACAGCAGCTATTCCTACAGCGGGGTCAACAAGCTGGAGGGCTATAAGAAGGCCCTGCGCACCCATGGGATTCCCCTGCGCCAGGAGATGATCCGCCAGTGCCCCAAGGACGTGGAAGCTTCCCGGGATCTTCTTCTCTCTCTGGACCGTCAGGGCATCTTCTTTGACGCTGTGATGACGTCCGACGACTCCTTAGCCGTAGGCGCCGTCAAGTATGCTCATGCCAGAGACATCTCTATCCCGGATAATTTAAGCATCATCGGCTACAATAATTCTCTCCTGGCCCTCTGTACCGACCCGGAGATCACCTCCGTTGACACCAAGGTGGAGGCTCTGTGCACCACCACGGTCAACACCCTCATGGGAGTATTCAGCGGCGTAAATGTGCCCAGCCGGACCACCATCGCCTCTGATCTCATAAAAAGAAACACCACAAAATGGTAGCTGTTTTTCCAGCTGCCGCAAACTTTCATTTTAAGGAGGTTTCAGACATGAAACAATTTATGGACAAGGATTTCCTGCTCTCCACAGACATGGCCAAGACCTTGTATCACGATTATGCGGAGAACATGCCTATCCTGGACTACCACTGCCACATCAATCCTCAGGAGATCTACGAGGACCGCAAGTTTGAGAACATCACCCAGGTTTGGCTGGGCGGCGATCATTACAAGTGGCGTCAGATGCGCTCCAACGGTGTGGACGAGAAGTATATCACAGGAGACGCGACGGATCGCGAGAAGTTCCAGGCCTGGGCGGAGACCATGCCCAAGCTCATCGGCAATCCCCTGTATCACTGGAGCCACCTGGAATTAAGGAAGTACTTCGGCTACCAGGGCTATTTAAACGGAGATACCGCTGAGGAGGTTTGGAACCTGTGCAACGCCAAGCTTCAGGAGGACTCCATGACGGTCCGCAATATCATCAAGCAGTCCGGCGTTACCCTGATCTGCACCACCGATGATCCGGTTGACTCCTTGGAGTGGCACAAGAAGATCGCTGAGGACGATAGCTTTGACGTACAGGTGCTTCCCGCCTGGAGACCGGACAAGGCCACCAACATCGAAAAGCCCACCTATGCCGCCTATATTGCCCAGCTGGCCGAGGTGAGCGGCGTAGCCATCGACGGCTTTGCTTCCTTAAAGGAGGCCATCAAGAACCGCATGGCATTCTTTGACTCCATGGGCTGCAAGGTATCCGATCACGGCGTGGAGTTCGTGATGTACGCCCCTGCTTCCGACGAGGAGGTGGACGCCATTATGAAGAAGCGTCTGGCCGGCGAGGCCGTCTCCCGGGAAGATGAGTTAAAGTACAAGACCGCTTTCCTGCTCTTTGTGGCTAAGGAATACAACCGTCTTGGCTGGATCATGCAGCTCCACTACGGCTGCAAGCGCGACAACAACGCCTACATGTTCGAGAAGCTTGGACCGGACACCGGCTTTGACTGCATCAACGACTATGCCCCCAGCGCACAGCTTGCCGATTTCTTAAATGCTTTGAGCGGGGCCAATGAGGTTCCCAAGACCATCCTTTACTCCTTAAACCCCAATGACAATGCCGCCATCGGCACGATCATCGGCTGCTTCCAGGAGAAGTTCCCGGGCAAGATCCAGCAGGGCTCTGCCTGGTGGTTCAATGATCACAAGATCGGCATGACCGAGCAGATGTCCTCCCTGGCCAACCTTGGCTGCTTCGGCAACTTCATCGGCATGCTCACGGACTCCAGAAGCTTCCTGTCCTACACCCGCCACGACTATTTCCGCCGCATTCTCTGCGCGCTCGTAGGCGGCTGGGTAGAGAACGGCGAGTATCCGGCAGATATGAAGGCCCTGGAGGAGATCGTGAAGGGCATCTGCTACAACAACGCGGTGAAGTATTTTGGCTTCAAACTGGACGTGGTGAAATAACTTCCGGATAACCTGGTCTTTCAGGCCGTGATGAATGCATCCCTGGCTGCGGTCCGCTATATGGGCCTGCAGCCGGGGATGCTTTTTTACGGCTGGTACGCCCAATTCATATAGTAATTGGGATTGCCCTCCCCGAAGCACCGGTTGGTGGGAGAATTTTCAAAGGAAGGCACGGTGTATCCGTTGGCTAACCGCTCGGTTTCTCCGGGACGGTAGAGATTGCCGTTGCTGTGCATCCACCACTGGCCGTCAATCCGCACATAATCCCACTGGTGATCGCGGGTGCTCTCCGTAATACAGGGAAGCCCCATCATCCGCACCAGCGTGCGGAACGCGTCGCTGTAGCCGGCGCAGACGCACTTTTTATTCACCAGGCATCCGTAAATACTGGCCGTCTGCCAGTTATCCTCATAGGCAGCGTTCCCATCCTGGATGGATTCATAGGTTCCGTAGTCATAGGATGCCCGTGATACGTAGGCCGCCGCCTTCTGGGCCTTCTCCAGATCGCTTGCGTTCTTAAAATCAAAGGAATTTAGGAAGCTGCGAATCTCATTTAACACCCGCTGCACCTCCGGGTAATCGGCCTCGGTTTTATTTGGATCCAGACTTCCGTAGGGGATTCTGCCGGTTTTCATATTCTGGTCAATCTTATAGTAGTTCGCCGGGTTGCCGCTGAGGGCATAAGCGTACTCCATGATGACGCCGGTGTTGCTTCCTTGGTATTTCAGGTCAAAATAGGACGGGTTCACCTCTTTCACAGAAAATCCGTAAATAGGATCCGCCTCCTCCACCACGCCCGCGTAGGCCAGGCCGTACTGGGCCAGCATTCCCTTTAGGGGATAGTTGGGGTCGCCATCCGGAACGGACTGGTCATTGCGGTAGGTGCACAGGGAGACCACGGTCCCGCCCCCGGCGATGCGGTAGAGCTGCCCCGCCTCATTCAGGCTGTAGGACTCCGTCAGCTTTGTGCAGACCGGCTTGGAGCGCTCCATGTATCCGTTCGCGTCAAAGTGATAGTAGAATCCGTCAATCCCCTTCCACGTATTCTGGGCGAAGGTTCCGTCCGCGTACACGTACTTTCTCCCCGCGCCGTCCTCCACCCACTGGCCCTTCTCCAGGATCTTCCCGGTATCCACCAGGGCGGTGGCGGCCCAGGCCGTAAGCGGCGCGCCCGGCAGTGCCTGAACGGGAAGGACGCCCGCTCCTATAACAGCCGCCAGGGACAGAACCGTAATTTTCTTGATAATACCATTCATTTTCATACTCATATAAATCTCCTTTCTGTGTTTTCCTCTCTGCTTATACAATCGGCGCGCTTTTGGAAATTTTACAGGGTTTTGCGGAAAATTCAAAAAATACATGGCGGACCATGCGGCCGTATGCAGCTTTATAAAAAGCAAAATCCCCGTCAACGACGAGGATGTCTTCAATGCTGGTATGTAAAATTCTGCTGAGGATGAGAAAATTGTCCAGGCTCGGAAGGGATCGGCCGGACAGCCACTTATAAACTGCCTGAGGGCTCTCAAACCCCATGGCTTCCTGGACATCCTTTACGGAATATCCGTTCTTCCGGAAAAGTTCCTTCATACGCTTTCCGGTGGCTTCCTGTTTAATCGACAGATACACTGGTTTCATGGCATTTCCTCCTGTTCTCTGTGCGTCAATCAGCAGCATGTAAAACAGTATACTCCCATTTGCCGGAAAATACCAGCGTTTTTTGTGCGGCATGTAACCGAACTTACATTTTTGTGCGGCATGTAACCGAACTTCCGCCGCCCTGTGTACACACAGGCAAGTTTTCAGTGCCAAACAGAGTTGTGTCTTGCCACCCTATTCTCTTAAACCATAAACAACTACCAATAACACACAGAATAACGGAAAACAAAAACTCTGACCTTATACCTTCTATAAGAAGCTCCATTCATGAAAAAAGTCTGCAGCCGTTCAGGACGGCTGCGAAAAACTCTGTTTAAAAGCACTCGGAAAATGAAAGCGGAGCGGCTTAAAGCCCCAGATGACTTGGCTTACAGATCGATCTCTATCAGCTCCGTATTGTTCAGCACATCCAGCGCGGTCTGCGCCCTGGCTAACTCGTCGGACACTGCGTCAAGGTCTGCCTTGGCGGCTTTAACGTCGTAGTTGGCATATGTGTATTCGACAACAGGCGCAGCGTTGCGACCGGAATAGATGCAGTCCTGCCGCTCCTTGGGCAGCCGGCGCGCCATCCCGGAAAGCTTTCTCTTTCTGAGCGAGAGCTGGGGGATATACACCAGCATCTGATCCACGGTCATGTCGAAGCCGGGAACCACATGCTCCAGGTTAAACTGATTAACCGCGTGCTTTACCACGCGAATCTTCCGATCCAGCTCATCTAATGCTTCCTGTACCGCGCGGTAGTCGTATTCCGGCCTCACAGATTCCGGATCCTCTCCCACGATAGCCCGGAAGGTGCTGATCTTCTCTTCCATGGAGCACAGGGAGACCATTTCCTCATTCAGCTTTCTGAGAAGCTTGTTTGCTTCCGAAGATGTATATTTCATAGGCTTTTCCTCTTTCTCCTCTCTGCCGCTCTGGCGGCGGGCCTCTCTCTTTCAGCGTCTGCAAGTATCTTATCACAAACCAAGGCCGGCGTCATTCAACCGCTGGTTGAATAAATAATAACGGCTCAGATAGCGGAGATGCTCCGTCTGAACCGTTACATAAAATGAGCAGAACGATAAGCCGGGTTATGTCGTTGAGTGGCCATCTATCTAGGACTGCCGTCGCCGGCAGCCTCAAGCAACCTACCCGGAGGCTGACGGGCCGCCATATGCCTTCTGTTTGGTCTTGCTTCGGATGGGGTTTACATGTG
>CALWRY010000123.1 GCA_944384065.1 uncultured Enterocloster sp.
TACGGTCACCGGAAGGCGGTCAAGCCCTGCGCAGGCGAACACCTCCCCGAAGAGCCCGCCTGGCTCTACAGCGGCCAGGATGCTCCGATTGCCCTCCAGATCCTCCCTCTGAACCTGAACCTCCCCGGCGAGCACAACGCCCACCCAGAGGGCGGGATCCCCTTCCAGAAACACAGGCTGATTTTTCTTATAGGAAACCGTTCGTGCCCCCAGGCATTGAAGCATGTTCTCCAGATCCTCCCGGCCGATGCCGGAAAAAAGAGGACACCGGGACAAAATCTCAAAATTTTCCTCCATTATTTTCTCCGTTTGTTGGAATTCCAACGTACTTTTTTGCCACAGTATACTATGATAGGCACATAAAGTCAAGGAGGTAGGAACATGATAAGAAGAATCATTCGGATTGACGAGGAAAAATGCAACGGCTGCGGCGCCTGCGCCAACGCCTGCCATGAGGGCGCTATAAAGATGATAGAGGGAAAGGCAAAGCTGACCCGGGAGGACTACTGCGACGGCCTGGGGGACTGCCTGCCCGCCTGTCCCACGGGAGCCATATCCTTTGAGGAGCGGGAAGCCCCTGCCTATGATGAGGCCGCAGTGCTGGCGGCTAAGGCGTCCGGCCAGGCTCCCGGAGGTTTGGCGCCTGGGGCGGGAGGATGCCCGGGCTCCATGGCCCGTCCCATCCGGCGGGAGAGCGCCCCGGCTGCTTTGGGAGCCGTTTCCCGGGAGCCGGAGAGCTGTCTCTCCCAATGGCCGGTACAGATCAAGCTGGCCCCGGTGAAAGCCCCCTATTTTGAAAATGCCCGCCTGCTGGTGGCTGCGGACTGCACGGCCTACGCCTACGGGGATTTTCATAATCGCTTTATTAAAAACCACATCACCCTTATCGGCTGTCCCAAGCTGGACAGTGTGGATTACAGCGAAAAGCTGACCCAGATCCTGGCATCCAACAACATTAAGAGCGTGACAGTGGTGCGGATGGAGGTCCCCTGCTGCGGCGGTATAGAGAACGCGGTGAGGGAGGCCCTTAGGGCCAGCGGGAAAATGATTCCCTGGCAGGTGGTGACTATTTCAACGGACGGACGGATTTTGGAAGATTGACAGGGGCCAGAACCTGCCATTCATACAGATGGCAATTCCCTTCTTGCAATTTAGCTCCGAGTCTGCTAAAGTGTAGACATATAGACAGAAAGGGCCCAGGGAGAGACTGGCCCGCGGCCTTTTCTGAACCTATGTGGATTAAGAATAAAGCGGAATGAGAAAGGAAGTACCCTATGGCAGACAAAAAATTTCAGAATGAAGAAGATCAGGAGATGACAGTAACCCTTACCCTGGACGACGACACGGAGGTGGAGTGCGTGGTGCTCACTATTTTTGATGCCGGGGAAGGCGAGTACATAGCCCTGCTGCCCATGGAGGGAGAGGATTCTGAGGAGGGCGAGGTATATCTGTACCGCTACAGCGAGACAGAGGACGGCGAGCCGGTTCTGGACAATATTGAGAGCGATGAGGAGTATGAGATCGTGTCCGATGCCTTTGACGAACTGCTCGACAGCCAGGAGTATGACGAGCTGATTGGCGAAGATGAGTTGGAGGATGCAGAGGACGATATGGAGCAATGAGACGGGTTCTATACTGGATCCTGGTAATACTCTGTCTGTGCGGGATGCTTGGCGGCGGATACATGGCGGTATCCCAGCTTTTGGCGTATCGGGCTGCAGGCCGGGCCTATGAAGGGCTGGGTGCTTACATAAGCCGGGCGGGGGGGGTCTGCCTCCGCCCGGGCTGGGGATTCCCGGGAGATCAGGGAGCCGGAACAGCCCTGGCAGGAGGGGGCTGCGGAAGGCGTTCAGGTGGACTTCGAGGGGTTGGCCGCGATCAATTCTCAGGTGGTGGGATGGATCTTTGGACCGGGGACGGTTATCAGCTATCCTGTTGTACAGTCGGCAGACAATTCCTATTATCTGCACCGCATGTTTACAGGCGAGGCAAACGGATCCGGATGTATCTTTCTGGACGCCGCGTGCGCGGCGGATTTTTCCGGCGGACACTCCATCATCTACGGCCACCACATGAAAAATGGGACCATGTTTGCCTCCCTGGGAGAATATGCGGACCAGGCATATTATGAGGCGCACCCGTATTTTCAGCTGGCCACTCCAAAGGGGAACTGGCGGGTGGACATATTTTCCGCCTATGTGGCGGATGTGGGGCAGGAGGCCTGGCAGGTGGAAATTGGAGACGGGAAGTATCGGGAGGATTGGCTTCAGAAGGTGAGAAGCCGTTCGGCCATTCAAACACAGGAAGCCCCAAAGGAGGGGGAACGGATCCTCACGCTGTCCACGTGCAGTTATGAATTTGAAGATGCCCGTTTTGTTGTGCACGGCGTTCTGCACCCCTGGGAGGAATGAGCGCTTTGCGGGAGAGGGAGAGACATCTCCAAGAAAGAATGAAAAAGTAGTAGGAATGGGACATATGAAGGTAAAAGGATTAAAGAAGGGATTTGTGTGGACGCTTTGCTTTACCTTACTGCCGCAGCAGGGCGTAGCCATGGCCGCGGAGAAGATAGCGGATTTTATGAAGGCGGATCGTGATGTGATGGTTCGATGGCTGCCCGAGAAGGATACGATTCAGTCTGGAGAAGAAGGCGTTATCGTACTTGAGGCGGGAATTGACGCCAGCAGGAATACCGTGACAGCTGCCGATGTAGAGATTCGCTTAAGCCAGGAGGAAGCAGGGGCCCTTCTCTCGTTCCGGGATGAGGAGGGGCGGCTGGATTACAGCGAGCCGCTATTTTCTGAAAGGGGCGAAGTTCCCATATGGCTTGCTTTTACCGGCGATGACGGGGCGGTGCTGTCATTTACCCTGGATGAGGACAGCCCTTCTCTGCGTCAGGAGCTTATTTTCCAGATTCCCGTGAGCACCACAGAGCTTTTTGACATTGATGTGACGCAGGAAGATATACTGGTGACGCCTTATCTGGTCTCAGAGGAGGAACGGCTGGAGAAGGAACGCCTTTTGGAGAAGAAAGAGAAAAAGGATAAGAAGGAGCGGAAAGAAAAAGAGGAGAAACCCCAAAAACCGGAGCCTGCAGGGGAGAATATGCAGGAGAGCGAGGCGGAGGAAGGGACAGCAGACACAGAGAGCCAAGGGGAAAGCCTGCCCTTGGAGAGCGCGCAGGAAGGAGAAAGCGGAGAATCTTCGGAAGAACTGCCTGGAGAAGATAGTGAAAACGAATATGAAGGAGATGAAAGCGGACCAGATGCGCCGCCTGCCCAGGAGAGCGGTGGTCCGGCAGAACCGGAGACCGGCGATTCCAGCTCAGAAATGGGAGAAGAAAGTAATAACGTAGAAGAAGGAGCGGATACACCGGAGGATGAGACGCCGGATCCCGATTCCGGCAGCGGAACAGAAAGCGCGGACAGCGGGAGCAGCGGCGGCAGCGCAGAAGGCGCGGACAGCGGGAGCAGCAGCGGCAGCGGAACAGAAGACGCGGGAAGCGGGAGCAGCGGCGGCAGCACGGAAGGAACGGACAGCGGTTCCGGCAGCGCTTTGGCGAAGGCCTCTGTGCAGGCCTCCGGTCTCTCCATCGCAGCCAAAAGCTGGCCGAGGTTGAGCGCCAGCCTGCGGAGCAGCCATACCCTGGGCATTACCATACCGGTGGAAAAGATCTGGGGGATGCTGGATGCGGACGGAAAGCTCCCGGAGAGCGTGGCCGTGGGCCTGTACCGCGCAGCGGCAGGCGGGGACGGCGAGAGCGCAGGCGAGCCGCAGCCGGTAATGGACGAGAACAGCCAGCCGGTCACTCTGGAGCTGAACCGGGACAACGGCTGGAAGGGAAGCTTTGGCTCCGGCAGCGCGGAAAGCGGCGGCCAAGACAACGCGGAAGGCGGCCAAGACGGCGCAGGAAGCGGCGGCCAGGCTGCCTTCAACGCAGACACCTTCCTCCCGCGATTTGACGCGGAGGGGAACCGCTACCTGTACTCTGTGCGGGAGGAGCGGATCGGAGACGCGGCGGCGGAGGATCTCAGAGAGCAGAAGGCCTATATTATCTTCGAGACCAACACTGGTACGGACGAAGCGCCTGGTTGGCGGATTTCCAACGTACAGCCGGTACAGATCGCAGGAACCAAGACCTGGCGGGATGAGGGCGGCGCCAATCATACCCGTCCGGAAGCGCTTACGCTGAAGCTGCGCCGCAGTACGGACAGCAATGCCTGGCCCGGCGGGGGATCCGAAGGGAGCCGCTGGACCTATGTGAGCCAGGAGGACATGGAGCGGGAGGGCGCAACGCTTACGTGGGAGAAGGGGAATCCTGAGAAGGATGTCTGGATCTACACCTATGCGAATCTTCCCGCCGCTGACGGCGAGGGGAATCGGTATACATACAGCGTGGACGAGGAGGTGCCGGAGGGCTATGTCCTGACTGCGGCCTCGCCGAGCAATGCCACCCCCAGTCAGGCCATGCCCGGCACAGCCACACCAAGCTACATTCCGGGCGGCGTTGACTTTACCAACCTGGCCTCCAATAAAGCGCTGAAAATCGAGGGAACCAAGACCTGGATCGATGCGGGGGGCCGGCCAGCGGACCTGGCGCTCACGCTCTGGCGCAGAGTGAGCGGAGGGGAACCGGAAGAGGCGCCGGGCCAGGCGCCGAAATGGCAGAAGGCAGGCAATGTATGGACATTTACCTATGAGAATCTTCCCGAATTTGACCGTCAGGGGAGAAAATACGCCTACTGGGTGACAGAATCCGGCGTGCCGTCCTCCTACGACGTTTATTATGACGAGGATGGGCTACATCTGACCAATGTGCAGAAGGGCGGCATCACGGTGGCGAAGACTGTCACCGGAAGCCGCGGAAGCCGGGACAAGGAATTCACCTTCACCGTGACCATGCTGGATACGGAGATTTACGGCACTATGGTGCGCGGCACGGAAATAGACGGCGTCTACGGCGGCATGACTTTTGTGAACGGGGTGGCATCATTTACCCTAAAGCACGGCCAGTCCCTGACAGCCGAGGGGCTTCCCGGCGGCATGAATTATATTGTGGTGGAAATGGAAGCAGGCCGGGACGGCTACACCACCTCATCCAGCGGAGCTATGGGACAGATACCTGCAGGGGGAACCGCCCAGGCCGTTTACACCAATTACCGGGGCGGAGGCAGCAGCGGCGGAGGGGGAGGAAACGACCCAGGCGGCCACCGCTATGTGGACAACTCGGGAGGCGGTCCCGGCATAAGCCGGGGCGGAGGCGGCAAGACCGTCTCAAACAAAGGCGGAGGCGGGACGGATAGCACCATACCGCCCATTATCCGCAAAGACATCGTAAAGACAGGGGATACATCTAATCTGCAGCGCTATCTGCTGCTGTTTGCAGTATCCCTGGCGGGCCTGGCCGCCCTGCTGTTCTTCGGAATCTTCCGGAAAGGCGGGAAAGGCCGAAAAGGCAGGGACAAATAGGCCGGAATTTATGCAGGCGGGATAGGCAGGCTGCCGCTCCAAAGGGGGGCGGCGGCCTGTCCCCGCTTTTGGGGCCGGTTTTGCACCCGCGCCATTTCCGCACCTGCATCAGGTTTTGCGCCTGCGCGCCATTTCCACGCCTGCACAAGGACTGTGAAACTTGTGTGAACCCATGGAAATAACGGTTTTTTTCTGCTAAAATAGTGACAGCGGTTTAGGACGGCCAAGCAGCAATCAAAAAGGGGCTGCGTCCGGGACGATTGCGAAATTGTTTAACGGCAGGAGGCATATCCATGGAAGGATTGAAGATACTGGTAGTGGACGACGAGGCCAGGATGCGCAAGCTGGTCAAGGATTTTTTGGTAAATAAGGGATTTTCCGTCATCGAGGCGGCGGACGGGGAGGAGGCGGTGGATGTTTTCTTCGCCCAGAAGGACATCGCCCTGGTGATCCTGGACGTGATGATGCCCAAGATGGACGGCTGGGAGGTCTTAAAGACCATCCGCAAGTACTCCCAGGTTCCTGTGATCATGCTCACGGCCCGGGGGGAGGAGCGGGACGAGCTCCAGGGGTTTGCACTGGGGGTGGACGAGTATATTTCCAAGCCCTTCAGCCCCAAGATCCTGGTGGCCCGGGTGGACGCCATCCTGCGCCGGAGCAATGCGGCGGCCTCCGAGGTTCTGGACGTGGGGGGCATCCGCATCGACAAGGCGGCCCATCAGGTGACCATTGACGGGAAGGAGATTGAGCTCAGCTACAAGGAATTTGAGCTTCTCACCTATTTCGTGGAGAACCAGGGCATCGCCCTCTCCCGGGAGAAGATTCTCAACAATGTGTGGAACTACGACTATTTCGGCGATGCCCGGACCATTGACACCCATGTGAAGAAGCTGCGCAGCAAGCTGGGGGCCAAGGGCGAATTTATCAAGACCATCTGGGGCATGGGCTACAAATTCGAGGTGAATGATTGATGAAGCACTCCATACGGGTGAAAATGACCCTTATTTTCATGGGGATCATGGCCGCCGCCCTGGCTGCCATGCTGGTTATCAACAATTTTTTCCTCGAACCCTTTTATACCGGGGAGAAGGTGGATCTTCTCCAGGAGGCCTACGAGGAGCTGAACCGGTACGTGGTGAGCCGGGCGGAGGAGGGGAAGAACATCATTGAGGATTTCGGAAGCCTGTACTCCCAGGAGGGGGAGCAGAATGATGTGAGCCGCATGATCCGCCAGATGAATGAGAAATACACCACCACCATTGTCCTCATTGACAGCCAGACCGACCGCATGGTTCCGGCCTTCCCCAACAATGAATTTCTGGCGGACCGGCTCCGCTGGTACATCCTGGGCATCTGGGATCAGGGGACGGAGACCCTGGTCTCGGAGGACAATTTTATGATCCAGAAGACTTATGACTGGCACTCCAAGAGCTATTATCTGCAGAACTGGGGATTTTTCGACGACAACCGGACCATTTTCATCATGTCCATGCCCATTGCCAGCATCCAGGAGAGCGTGCAGCTCTCCAACCGCTTCATGCTCTACGTGGGACTGACCGTGCTGGCCGGGGGAAGCATCCTGATTTATTTTGCCACCAAGCGGATCACCTCCCCCATCATGTCCTTGGCCTCCCTCTCCGCCCGGATGTCGGAGCTGGATTTCGACGCCCGCTATACCGGGGAGGAGGAAAATGAGATCGGCGTCCTGGGCCGGAGCATGAATACCCTGTCGGAGAAGTTAAAGGATACCATCGGGGAGCTGAAGACCGCCAACAATGAGCTGCAGAAGGACATTCAGGAGAAGATTCGGGTGGACGAGACGCGCAAGGAGTTTATTGCCAATGTCTCCCATGAGCTCAAGACCCCCATCGCCCTGATCCAGGGCTACGCGGAGGGCCTCACCGAGGGCATGGCCGAGGACCCGGCCAGCCGGGACTACTACTGCGAGGTGATCATGGACGAGGCGGGAAAGATGAACCGGATGGTGAAGCAGCTTCTCACCCTGACGGCCTTGGAGTTTGGAAATGATAAGCCGGTGATGGAGCAGTTTGACATTGTGGGCCTGATTCAGGGCCTTCTTTCCTCGGCCAATATTCTCATCCAGCAGAAGGAGGCTCATGTGGTCTTTGAGGCCGCCGCCCCGGTCTATGTCTGGGCGGATGAGTTCAAGATCGAGGAGGTCGTCACCAATTACCTGAACAATGCCCTGAACCATCTGGCCGGGGAGCGCCTGATCCGTGTCCGCGTGGACAAGGGGGAGAGGGAGGTAAAAGTTTCCGTGTACAACACCGGCGAGCACATTCCGGAGGAGGATCTGGACAAGCTCTGGGTGAAGTTCTATAAGGTAGATAAGGCCCGCACCCGGGAGTACGGGGGAAGCGGCATCGGCCTGTCCATTGTGAAGGCCATCATGGATTCCCATCACAAGGCCTGCGGCGTGGCCAATGTGGAGGGCGGCGTGGAGTTTTGGTTTACCCTGGACTGCGGCCTGTAGGCCGCGGTTTAGGGGCGGTCTGGAGCTTGGCCTGGGGGCCTGCCTGGAGCCGGTCTGGGGTCCGTCTGAGGCCGGTCTGGGGGCCAGGCTGGAGCCGGTCGAAAAAAGTTGAAAAAAATTTAAAAAAGTTGTTGACAAACCCGGAAATGAGTGGTAATCTATATGAGCTGTCGCGAGAGACAGCAACACAGTCCTTTGAAAACAGAACATTAAACAGTATGCGAAACCCTGAAGATTCCTTTAAAAAAGCAGTCTGGTTTTGACTGTGAGTTTGAGGAAAATTCAGAACAAAAACCAAGTAAAACGGTTAAGAATAAGCCAAG
>CALWRY010000124.1 GCA_944384065.1 uncultured Enterocloster sp.
ATCTGGTGATGGTAAAGGCCAGACAGACGCTGGAGATTATGGTGCGCTGCCAGGCGGAGAAGGCCTGCCTGGTGGAGGGGGACTTATCAGATACGATAGATCAGCTCTATGAGGGCCGCTGGATTGACAGAGCCACAAAGGACAATTATCATACGATTCGTATTTTGGGCAATAAAGCGGTACACGAGGGGGACGATACGGCCTATGACGCCAATCAGGCCTACCAGCTGCTGAATCAGGAGGTATTTGCCTTTGCAAATGAAAGCGCAGGCAGCCGCGCCGGGGCAGCGGGCAGGACGCCGTCCCGGACCTCGTCCCGTCCGCCTGCGGGCCGTCAGGCGCCCTCCGGCCGGCAGACGTCTTCCGCCGGCAGAGGCTCCCAGTCTGCCCGCTCCGGCCGATCCGCCTACAGCGCGGCTTCCCGTTCGGGGACAGCCAGACGCAGGAAGAGAAGAAGGGTGTCTCCCATGTTTTATGTGTGGAGGCTGCTGATACCGGTTCTCATTGTTATTCTTCTGATTGTGATTATCCGTATGCTGCTGCCCGGAGGAGGGGAGAGGGATGCCACCACGACTACGGTGTCCATCGTGACAGAGGCTCCTACGCCGCCGCCCACCCAGCCTACGATTGCGGAGACTGAGCCGGAGACAGAGACTGAGCCGGCTGCGGAGACCTGGGTGGTGAACGGAAACAGCGTGAATGTCCGCTCAGAGCCCTCCACGGACAGCCGGATCCTGGTCCAGCTGTCAGATGGAACCGTGGTTGATTATGTGAAGCGCTACAGTAACGACTGGTCGGTGATCAACTACGACGGCCAGGAGGCCTATATATCCAGCCAGTATCTGGAGCGGGTGGAGGAGACAGCCCAGGACGCCGGAGCGGAGGGGGAGGCTGCGCCGGAGGAGGCGCAGGAGTAGTATAGGCTCCGGACGCAGCGGAAGGCTGCAGGCGGATGTTAAAAAAGTGCTAAAAAATATGCCTGAGCCGGGCGGGAAACCACCGGCAAGGGCATCTTTTTTGTCGTGTTTATACAGGAAATGGGGGAGTTATTTGGATATTTTGACGTAAAACTTGGGATTAATCAAGATAAATTTTACAAATTCGAGCTGGAAAAAATAAAAAAAAGTAGTATTATAGTAACAGTTCAGAACAGGGACAATAAGGAGGACAAAAACAGGGGGGCAGAAGGAAAAGGTAAGAAGGAGGAACGCGTATGGATACGGTGATCAACAGATTGTCAGAAATTGATGAAGCAGCCAACTCTATTATGGAAGAGACGAATGTCAGAAAGAAGGCGTTTGCCCAGGAGATAGAGAAGAAAACGGCTGCTTTTGATTTACAGCTGGAGAAGGAAACCGCAGAGCGGATCAGTCAGATTCGGAGCCGGATGGAGAAAGAGATGCAGGAGATGCTGGATAAGCAGAAGGCGGATTCCGAGGCGTTTCTCAAGAGTCTGGAGGAAAATTATGAGAAGAGCCACCGGATGTATGTGGAAAGGCTGTTTGACCAGATGACAAAGGAGTGAGGGTATGGGAAGCCTGATTAGCTACAGCGGCATTTCCACCAAGATACGGGCTATGGAGCGGTGGCGGATAAGCGACGCCCAGTTCGCCCAGATGGCTGCCCTGGAATCCGTGCCGGAGGCCGTTCGGTTCCTGATGAAGTTTCCGCCCTATGAAGCGATTTTTAAGGGCCTGGAAGAGAAGGATCTCCACAGGGGGATCATTGAGCAGCAGCTGAACCTGTCCCAGTATCAGGACTTTGCCAAGCTGTATAAGTTTGCAGACAGGAAGCAGAGGCGCTTTCTGGAGCTGTATTTTATGCACTACGAGATCGGTATTTTGAAGACCTGCCTGCGGAACGTGGCGGGGAACCGGGAGCAGCAGCAGGATCTGTCTGTGTTCCGGGAATTTTTCGACCGCCATTCACGGGTCTGCCTGGAAAATCTGGAGGGCTGCAAAAGCATCGGACAGTTCATAGAAAATATGAAGGAGTCGCCTTATTACGGCGTTCTGTCCGCTCTCCAGGATAAGGGAAAGGCTCTGCTTCCCGCCTGTGAGAACGCCATGGATATGCTGTACTTCAAGTCCATGTGGAAGGCCAAAGACAAATACCTTTCAAAAAAAGAAAAGAAGATTATCGAGCAGTGCTTTGGAACCCGCATGGATATGCTGAACCTTCAGTGGATTGTGCGGTGCAAGAAGTACTACCGCCTGTCCGCAGCAGAAATTTATACGGTTATCATTCCGGTGAGCCTCCATCTGACCAAGGCGGATATACGGGCTATGGCGGAGGCGGATACGCTGGAAAAGGTTTACGGCCTGATACGCGCCAGCTGGTACGGAAGATTGGAGGCTGTGCGGGAGGGAGAGGGCCAGAGATTGGAGGGCCTGTCCCGGGAAATTATTGACCGGGTTTACCAGGTGACCAGCCGCCGGGAGCCCTATTCCATCGCTGCGCTAAACTCCTATCTTTATTTTAAGGAGCGGGAGATCGAGCGCATCATCACCACCATCGAGCGGATCCGCTACGGGGTGGCAGCTACTTGAGAAAGGGGGAAAGAACGTGATTGAGAAGATGAAATTCTTAAGCATTACCGGTCCCAAGGAGGACATCGACCGGGTGGCGGACGTGTATCTGTCCCGGTACGAGATTCAGCTGGAGAACGCGCTGTCCGAGCTAAAGACGGTAAAGGACTTAAGGCCTTATATTGAGATAAATCCGTATAAGGGGGAGCTTGACCGGGCAAAGGAGCTGATGGAGCAGTGGCCGGACGCCCTGCCGGAGGCAGACTGGGCGGATATGGATGTGCGCCAGGCAGCGCAGACGATCCGGGAGCTCTCGGAAACCTTTGAACAGCTGAACGCGCATCAGAGGGAGCTCTTAGACAAGCGGGAGGAGCTGGCAAAATCCAGGGATCAGGTGATGCCCTTTAAGGGACTCAACTATGATGTGAAGGAGATTTTAAAGCTTAAGTTTGTCAAGTTCCGTTTTGGCCGCATTGCAAAGGACTATTTTGAAAAGTTTTCCAAATACGTGTATGAGACCATTGACACCATTATGTTTAAGTGTGAGGAGGACACGGACTATGTGTGGATTGTGTATTTTGTCCCGGATAAGCTCTCCGAGAAGATAGATGCTATCTATGCCTCCATGCATTTTGAGCGCCAGTTCCTTCCGGACGAGTACGAGGGAACCCCGGTGGAGGCCGGCGTGGCGCTGGAAGATCGGATCGCGAACCTGGATCACGAGATTGAGGTGGCCAAGGCATCGGCCAGCAGGGAGCTTACAGCCAGGGGGAAGGATCTGGCGGCGGCTTACGGCCGGCTTCACGCCTACTCCCTGAATTTTGATGTGCGCAAGATGGCGGCCTGCACCAAGCACGAGAACCACAATTTCTATATTCTCTGCGGGTGGATGACGGAGGCGGATGCCAAGCGCTTCCAGCAGGAGGTTGCGAAGGACGCGGATACCTTCTGCATTGTGGAGGACGACCACGGCAATATTATGAGCAAGCCCCCCACAAAGATGAAAAATCCGGGACTCTTTAAGCCCTTTGAGATGTTTGTGGAGATGTACGGGCTGCCGGCCTACAACGAGATAGACCCCACGATCCTCATAGGAATCACCTATTCGGTTTTGTTTGGGTTCATGTTCGGGGACGCGGGGCAGGGGCTCTGCCTTCTCGTCGGCGGCTTCCTGCTCTACCGGCTGAAAAAGGTGCGCCTGGCGGGCATTATCTCCTGCTGCGGACTGTTCTCCACGATTTTCGGCCTGCTCTTTGGAAGCATCTTCGGATTTGAGGATATCATTGATGCGGCCTGGCTCAGACCCCAGCAGGCTATGACAGATCTTCCCTTTATCGGACGCCTGAACACGGTGTTTGTGGTGGCTGTGGGCCTGGGAATGTGCATCATCCTTCTCTGCATGGTGCTGAACATTGTCAACAGCCTGAGAAGCCACGACACGGAGAAGCTGTACTTTGACACAAACGGGGCGGCGGGCCTTGTGTTTTACTTCGCCCTGGCTGCCACCATTGTACTCTTCTTAAGCGGAAGAACCCTTCCGGCCACGGTGATCCTGGTGGTTATGTTTGTGGTTCCCCTGCTTCTCATGTTCTTTAAGGAGCCTCTCACGGCGGCGGTGGAGAAAAAGAAAGCGAAGCTGGAGGGCGGCGCAGGGATGTTTGTGGTTCAGGGCATTTTTGAGCTCTTTGAGGTGCTGCTGAGCTATTTCTCCAACACCCTTTCCTTTGTTCGTGTGGGCGCCTTCGCGGTGAGCCATGCAGCCATGATGGAGGTGGTGCTCATGCTGGCGGGCGTTGAGGCGGGAAGCCCTAACTGGGCGGTGGTCGTGGGCGGCAACCTGTTTGTGTGCGGCATGGAGGGCCTGATTGTGGGTATCCAGGTTCTGCGTCTGGAGTATTATGAGCTGTTCAGCCGGTTCTACCGGGGCAGCGGAAGAAGCTTTGTACCGTATGGAAAGACAGCGGCTTAAGCCAGGGACGGCTTGGGCAGCAGTTGAGCATTATTATCAATAGAAGAAGAAAAGGAGATTGAAAATTATGAGTTTGATGGTAAAAATTACATTGGCCGCAGCATTGATTCTGAGCATCGGAGTACCCTTTGGCGCATTCGCAGCAGGGGAGAAGACAAGGGGAAGGTATAAGACAGCTCTCGGAGCGAATCTGTTTTTGTTTTTTGGAACAATGATTCTGGCCGCTGTGCTGATGTTCTCCGGAAACGCCATGGCTGCTGAGGAGACGGCGGCTGCCGGCGTCTCCGCCACAGGGCTGGGCTATATTTCCGCCGCCCTCTCCACCGGCCTCTCCTGTCTGGGAGGCGGCATTGCTGTGTCCGCTGCGGCCAGCGCTGCTCTGGGCGCTATCAGCGAGGACAGCTCCATTCTTGGTAAATCCCTGATCTTCGTAGGCCTTGCCGAAGGTGTGTGCTTGTACGGACTGATCATTTCCTTTATGATCTTAGGACAGCTGTAATCCTATGAGGATGTATTTGATCAGCGATAACATCGATACCTGGACGGGCATGCGCCTGGCCGGTGTGGAGGGGGCTGTAGTTCACACGAGGGAGGAGCTTAAGGGAGAGCTGGATAAGGTTCTGGCCGATAAAGAGGTGGGGATAATCCTGCTGACAGAGAAATTCGGCAGGGAGTTTCCGGAGATTATCGACAATGTGAAGCTGGAGCGGAAGCTGCCGCTGATTGTGGAGATCCCGGACCGCCATGGAACCGGCCGCAAGCCGGACTTTATCACCTCGTATGTGAATGAGGCCATAGGACTGAAGCTGTAATGGTTCAGACAGAGAAAGCAGGTGACGGATTTGACGACAGAGGAAAAACTGAAGCATTTTCAGGATATCTGTATGACGGACGCCAGGGAGAGGAGCGCGAAGGCCCTGGACGAATATATGAACGCTCTGGAAAAGACCTATGAGGAGCATGCGGCGGACGCGAAGCGCAGGGCGGACATGGAGGTGGAGGCTGAGACCGAGAAGCTAAAGCGGGAGATCAACAAGAAGCTCTCCATCGGCCAGCTGGATCTGAAGCGGGAGGCCAGCCGCAGGCAGGAGAGCCTTAAGGATAAGCTGTTTGTGGAGCTTAAGGATAAGCTTGCGAATTTTATGGAGACCAGGGAGTACCAGGCCCTTTTGGAGCGCCAGGTAAAGGCGGCCAAGGAGTTTGCCGGGGAGGAGCACATCATTATCTACATGGATCCTGCGGATCAGGACAAGGCCCAGCGCCTTGCCATGCATCACAACGCGGAGATCAAGATCAGCGAGTATTCCTTTAACGGTGGTATCCGGGCGGTGATTCCCGACAAGCACATATTGATTGACAACTCCTTCCACACCAAGCTGGAGGAGGCGCGTCATGCCTTTAAGTTCGAGGAGTTAGGAGGAAGGCAAAGTGGCTAAGACAGGTGTGATTTATGGCATTAACGGCCCCGTGGTCTCCCTTGAGGGGGATCCCGGCTTTCAGATGAATGAGATGGTGTACGTGGGCCGGGAAAACCTGGTAGGCGAAGTCATCGGCCTGACCTCGGGAAGGACCACCGTGCAGGTGTATGAGGAGACCAGCGGCTTAAAGCCAGGGGAGATTGTAACCGGCACCGGTTCGCCGGTGTCCGTGACATTGGCTCCCGGAATTTTGAGCAATATTTTTGACGGAATTGAGCGGCCCCTAAGCGAGATCGCCAAGGGCAGCGGCTTTTATATCAGCCGGGGCATCAGCGTGGACAGCCTGGATACGGAAAAAAAGTGGGACACCCATATGGTTGTGAAAAAGGGCGACCGCCTGATGCCCGGAACCATCATCGCGGAGGTGCCGGAGACACGGGCCATTGTACACAAAGTGATGGTGCCCCCGGATGTGGAGGGCTATGTATTGGATGTGGTACCCGACGGGCAGTACACCATCAATGAGCCGCTCCTGACCCTTCAGCTCATGGATGGATCGGAGAAAAAGCTCACCATGACCCAGAAGTGGCCCATCCGCCGCCCGCGCCCCACCGCCAAGCGGTTCCCGGCCCAGAAGCCCCTGATCACAGGGCAGAGAATTCTGGACACCATGTTCCCACTGGCCAAGGGAGGCACGGCGGCCATTCCCGGCGGATTCGGCACGGGAAAGACTATGACCCAGCACCAGATCGCAAAGTGGTCTGACGCGGATGTGATCATTTACATCGGCTGCGGGGAGCGGGGCAACGAGATGACCCAGGTTCTGGAGGAGTTCACAGAGTTAATCGACCCCAAGAGCGGCAACCCTCTGATGGACCGGACCACCCTGATTGCCAACACCTCCAACATGCCGGTGGCGGCCCGTGAGGCCAGCCTGTACTCCGGCCTGACACTGGCGGAGTACTACCGGGACATGGGCTACCATGTGGCCATCATGGCGGACTCCACCTCCCGCTGGGCGGAGGCCTTAAGAGAGCTTTCCGGCCGCCTGGAGGAGATGCCCGCGGAGGAGGGCTTCCCGGCCTACCTGGCTTCCCGGCTGTCCGCTTTCTATGAGCGGGCGGGCATGATGCGGAACTTAAACGGCACGGAAGGGTCTGTGACCATCATCGGCGCTGTATCCCCCCAGGGAGGCGATTTCTCTGAGCCTGTGACCCAGAATACAAAGCGCTTCGTGCGCTGCTTCTGGGGTTTGGACAAATCCCTGTCCTACGCAAGGCATTTCCCGGCCATCCACTGGCTGACCAGCTATTCAGAGTATGTGAGCGACCTGACCCCCTGGTATATCGACAATGTGGACAAGCGCTTTGTGGACGACCGGAACCGGCTGATGAACATACTGACCCAGGAGAGCAGCCTGATGGAGATCGTAAAGCTGATCGGCGCGGATGTGCTTCCGGATGACCAGAAGCTTATTCTGGAGATCGCCAAGGTGATCCGGGTGGGCTTTCTGCAGCAGAATGCCTTCCACAAGGACGATACCTCGGTTCCGCTGATGAAGCAGTTTAAGATGATGGAGGTTATCCTGTACCTGTACAAGAAATCGAGGGCGCTGATCTCCATGGGAATGCCTATGTCCGTGCTCAAGGAGGATTCCATTTTCGACAAGGTCATATCCATCAAGTACGATGTGCCCAATGACAGGCTGGATATGTTCGACGACTATATGAAGCAGATTGACCGATTCTATGACAGTGTCATGGAGCGCAACGCGTAAGGAGGGACGAGGAAAGTGGCAATTGAATATTTAGGCTTAAGTGAAATCAATGGCCCTCTGGTCGTCCTGGAGGGCGTGCAGAACGCGGCTTTCGATGAGATCGTGGAGATGACAGTGGGGGGAGACACCCATAAGATCGGCCGCATTATCGAGATTTACGGGGATAAGGCCATTATTCAGGTGTTTGAGGGTACGGAGGGAATGGCTCTGCGCAATACCCACACCCGCCTTACGGGCCATCCCATGGAGATAGAGGTTTCCGAGGAGATGCTGGGGCGCACCTTCAACGGCATCGGCCAGCCCATCGACGGCCTGGGGGATATCATATCCGATGTGAAGCTGGATGTGAACGGAAAGCCCCTGAATCCTGTGACCAGGGAGTATCCCAGAAACTATATCCGCACCGGCATCTCCGCCATCGACGGTCTGACCACCCTGATCCGGGGGCAGAAGCTTCCCATCTTCTCGGGAAACGGTCTTCCCCACGACCAGCTGGCCGCCCAGATCGTGCAGCAGGCCTCCCTGGGGGATGACTCCGGCGAGCAGTTCGCCATCGTGTTCGGCGCTATGGGAG
>CALWRY010000125.1 GCA_944384065.1 uncultured Enterocloster sp.
GTCGGAATCGAACCAACGACACGAGGATTTTCAGTCCTCTGCTCTACCAACTGAGCTATCTGGGCATCCTGCTCTGACTATTCATCAGAGGCAACGGTAATATTTTACCCGCTAATTTGAAAAATGTCAAGATGTTTTGAACATTTTTTCATGCGCCTTCAGGGACTCGAACCCTGGACAAATAGATTAAGAGTCTACTGCTCTACCAGCTGAGCTAAAGGCGCCTGCACCCCATCTCTTGGGCACGAGTGCAATTATATACCATGATGGAGGAGCTGTCAAGCACATTTTTTAAAAGTTTCAGAGGTAGGATTTTCTCCCGCTGGCGTCCGGGATTCCTTCCTCCTCACGATATTTGGCCACGGTCCGGCGGGAGATAGCAATGCCCTTCTCCGCCAGCTTTTCGCTGAGAAGCCGGTCGCTCAAGGGCTTTTTCTTGTCCTCATCCCGGATGATTTCCCGAAGGGCCTCCTTCACCCCCGCTGCGGTCATAGACTGGGAACCGGAGGGACTGGCCTTGGAGAAAGCCTCCCGGGAGAAAAAGAAGGACATAGGGTATACGCCCCAGGAGCACTGGAGATACTTTTTGCTCACCGCCCGGCTCACCGTGGACTCATGGATCCCCAGGGACTGAGCCACGTCAGACATCTTTAAGGGAACCAGCCGGCGGGGGCCGTAGGTGAAAAATCCTTCCTGGCGCTCCAAAATAGCCTTGGAGACATCCATCAGGGTCTTGCTTCTCTGAGAGATACACTGCTTGATCCACTCAGCCTGACGGATCTTCCCGTCCAGGTACTCCTTAAGCTCCGGGGACTCCGGATTCTGGCTCATCTGCCGGTAGTAGCTGTTGATCTGAATCCCCGGGTACATGGATTCGTTCAGCAGAATATCAAAGTGATCCTTAAACTTCACAATGGTTACATCAGGAATGATATAGCGCAGCTTGTCACGGTTGCTGAAGGACACGCCGGGCTTGGGGGTTAAGGATTTGATAATCTGGCAGTAGCCTGCGGCCTGCTCCGGGGAGAGGCGCAGTTTCCTGGCAATGGCCGGGATCTGATTCT
This sequence comes from uncultured Enterocloster sp., assembly GCA_944384065.1. GTDB lineage: Bacteria > Bacillota > Clostridia > Lachnospirales > Lachnospiraceae > Enterocloster. The sequence continues at coordinate 1,065 of CALWRY010000125.1, forward strand.
TTGCCACCAGCTCCAGGCAGCTGTCCACCAGCGTTTCCATCAGGGGCGTGAGCATCTGCTGGCGATCCAGCTGAAGCTTCAAGCACTCCTCCAGGCTGCGGGCGCAGACGCCCGCCGGATCAAGCTGCTGAACACGGTCGAGCATGCGGTTTACCTGGTCAATCTCTGTGTTCAGACAGCGGGCAATATCCTCGGGATCCTCCTCCAGATATCCCTTGCTGTCCAGGGACTCCAGCATAAATTGGATGATCTCCCGCTCCTTATCGGTAAAATCCTCCGTAACCAGCTGGGACCACAAAAAATCCTGGAGGGTCTCCCCGGGATCCGTGTTGATGTTCCAGCTTGTCTTAAAGTCATAGTCATCGTCATTGTTCTGCCGCTGGTACAGATAATAGTTTTCCTCATTGAAGGAGGTGAGCCACTGCTGCTGTTCAATGGATTCCCTCTGCTGGCCCTCCCATGACCCTTCAGAAAGGTCAATGACCGGATTTTCCAGGGCCAGATCGTTTATATAGGTGTTTAACTCCTGGGATGTCATCTGGAGAATCTCTGCTGACTGTATCATCCGCTGGGAAAGGACCTGTGTCTGTTTGGGCTGAAGTTTCAGATCCATAGGCGTACCTTCTTTCGTATCCTTGCCGGAGAGCATTGGACAATCGCCCTCCGGAACTATTACCTATCATTTTAACACAAACCTAGATGGTAAGGAAGCCTTTTCCGATAATTTCGCTGGAATTGGAAATAAGCATAAAAGCTGTGGGCTCCACCTGGCGTATGTAATTGCGCAGCTTCAGGGCCTGCCCCCGCTTCATAGTGGTCATAATCACCGTTTTCTCGTGATGGGAGAAGGCGCCCTGGGCGTGATAGACCGTGGCGCTGCGGTTCAGCGTATTGATAATGTAGTCGCAGATGGGATCGGGGTTGTCGCAGATGATGTTAAAGCATTTGCACAGGTTCATATTCTCGATCACATCGTCGATTACCAGGGACTTGGCGGCAAGGCCGATGGTGGAGAAAAGGCCGGTCTCCGGTCCGAATACAAAGAAGGAGGAGACGACAGCGGCGATGTCCACCAGCATAAGCACGGTGCCGATATTCAGGCTGGTATGCTTTTTCAGTATCATGGCAATGATATCCGTTCCCCCGCTGGACGCCCCTATATTAAAGAGGATTCCTGTGCCGATGGCCGGCAGGAGAATGGCGAACATAAGCTCCAGAATGGGCTCATCGGTGAGGGGCCGGCTCATGGGGCAGATCCGCTCCAAAAGAGAGAGGCTTACGGACATCACCATGGTGGCGTAAAAGGTTTTAAATCCAAAACCCCTTCCCAGGAAGGCAAAGCCGAGAACCAGAAGAAGGGTGTTTACAACGGAGGTAAAGTCACTGGCAGACCAGCCGGTCAGCTTGCTGACGATAGTGGAGAAGCCTGTGATGCCTCCAAAAGCAAAGTTGTTGGGAAACTTAAAAAAATACACTCCAATAACCATAATCCAGATGCTGAGCGTGATAATGCCGTATTCTGCGGCTGTGTGACGATATTGGGCTGTAAATTTTTTCATGTCAATTGTAATGCCCTGTCCCGGAGTGGGAAGTCTGTGTGCTGCCGGGAAGGGAGATACCTCCTTTACGGCATATTCGCCGCCTGTTAATTGTAACCGTTGGGAACGGTTAGGGTTTCTTTGAATCCAACCACATAATAATAGGAATTTGCCACAAGCGCAATCACCTTTTTTCCTGAAATTGCCACAGCCTATAGACTGTGATAGGGGACAGAACGCCTGATGTAATTTCCGCCAATCTATGCTATACTGTAACCACTATCCATGCAGCCGATCAGACGGCTGCCTATCACAGGTTTGGCGCTGCGGCATCAATAAAATTTCAAAGGAGGAGTTATGAAGACATCATTGGTGATCATGGCCGCCGGCATCGGAAGCCGGTTTGGCGAGGGAATCAAACAGCTGGCACCGGTGGGGCCGAATGGGGAGATTATCATGGATTATTCCATCCATGACGCCCTGGAAGCAGGATTTGACCGCGTTATTTTTATTATCCGCAGGGAGATTGAGGAGGAGTTTAAGCGGGTGATCGGCGCAAGAATTGAAAAGCGTGTGCCGGTGTCCTACGCTTATCAGGAGCTCTGGGATTTGCCCGCCGGGTATCAGGTGCCTGAGGGGAGAAAGAAACCCTGGGGCACGGGGCAGGCGGTTCTGGCTGTAAAAGGGCTGGTGGACGGACCGTTTCTCGTGATTAACGCGGACGACTATTATGGAAAACAGGGATTTCACGCGCTCCATGCGTATATGACCCAGAACATGAGCGGGGATCCTGGCATATATGAGATGTGCATGGCCGGCTATGTGCTCTCCAATACCTTAAGCGACAACGGGGCGGTGACCAGAGGGGTCTGCCGGACGGGGGAGGACGGCTTTCTTCAGACCGTGACGGAGACATTTGATATCCGCATGGAGGATGGAAAGCTTTTAGCCTCCGACAGCCAGGGACGCCCTGTGACCGCAGAGCTCTCCCAGACCGTGTCCATGAATATGTGGGGACTTCCCCTGGGCTTTTTAAAGGAGCTGGAGAACCGGTTCCCCAAATTCCTTGATCAGACAGAGCCGGGAAATTTAAAGGCGGAATTTCTTCTGCCCCAGATTATCGACGATCTGATCCGGGAGGGAAAGGCCCGGGTGAAGGTCCTTCCCACCCCGGACAAATGGTACGGCGTTACCTATAAGGAGGATCGCCAGGCAGTGGCGGACGCAGTGAAGGCCATGATTGAGGCGGGGATTTATAAAGAAAACCTGTATGCATAATTTCAGGGAGGCGGGCCTATACTAGAGTAAAAGGCCCTGCCGGAGTGTCTGCCGGCGCTTTGCGGGCTGGGATCTATCAAGCGTTGGAGTGGACAACTTGGCTATGAAATTGTGGAAAGCTGCAAATATACGGAGACGGGAGGATATTTCCTATTATGATACATCCGGAAGATTCGAGGCGGAGCGCTTTGCCTCCCATCTGAACCGTTTAATCATGGAAGAATTGCGAACACAGGGGAAAGGGGGCGTTATTTTTCTGTGTATAGGCACGGACCGATCCACAGGAGACAGCCTGGGCCCCCTGGTAGGATATAAGCTGCGGGGAAAGCGGCTCCGGAGAGCCGCGGTGATCGGAACGCTGGAACGGCCGGTTCACGCCATGAACCTGGATCTGTACGTCCGCTACATCCGCCTTCACTACCCGGACTGTGTGGTAGTGGCCATTGACGCCTCTGTGGGGAGCCCGGATCATGTGGGCTTTGCCACCCTGGGCCGGGGAGCCCTCCAGCCGGGGCTGGGCGTGTCAAAGGAGCTGGAGGCGGTGGGGGATATTTCCATCACAGGCATTGTGGGAGGCGGGCAGAGCCCGGATCCGGTTATGCTGCAGAGCGTCCGGCTCTCCATGGTAATGAAGATGGCCGACTGCATCTGCGAAAGCATTGCCCTTGTCGAGAGATTTTGGGAAAATGCTGTCAGGATTTGACAAAATACGCGCCCGGAATCTGCTATACTGTTTTAGACTTAAAACAGAGGGGTGATTCTATGGGTGAATTATATGAGCCTTTTCCCAAGCTGCCTAAAAATATTCGGCAGATTGGGGAGAGGGATAAGGTTTTAAAGCTGTATCTGGAAGACTATGTGAATACATATTTAAAGCGCCTGCGGCCGCTTAAGGGATCGGATCTGCGGGTGGGGCTTCTTCTGGGCAGCCGTGAGATGCGGGAGGACATGCCCTTTGTGTTTGTTGACGGAGCCCTGGAGATGGATTCTGTGACCCGTGAGGGGGAAAAGGTGGAGTTTTCCGAGGACGCATGGAAGAAGGCCTACCAGGAGGTGGAGCAGATGTTCCCCAAGCGGACGGTCCAGGGGTGGTTTCTGTGCGGCGGATCCGGCTGCACCTTAAGCCCTTTAAATTACTGGCGCCAGCACAGCCAGTATTTTACGGGGAAAAACCAGCTTATGTACCTGAATGCGGGCCTGGAGGGCGAGGAGGCCATCTACATCGCCTCCTCCGACGGTTTTTATAAGCTGAGAGGATACAGCGTCTACTATGAGCGCAACCAGATGATGCAGGATTATATGATCCAGCAGAAGGACCGGGGCCGGGCGGAGGAGGGGGTGGACGACAGAGCCATCCAGGACTTCCGCAAAAAGATGGACGAGCGCAAATACGAGGCGGGCCGCCACAAAAACACCGTGGGCCTTCTCTCCGGGCTGTGCAGCGTCCTGGGCATTACGGTGCTGGCCGGGGGCGTGGCCATGTTTAATAATTACCGCAAAATGCATGAGATGGAGAGCGTCATCGCCTCCGCTATGCCGGCGGGAAGCCTGCGGGACGGCATCCAGGCCGCAGGGGAGCGGATTTGGGGCGCAGAAGGGGAGGAAAGCCAGGGCTATGTGATCGACGAGGCGGAGGCCAAGGTGTATCCGACGGAGGCGCCCTCCGACAGGGAGGAGGCAAACAGCGTGACGCCGGAAACCATGGTGCCGGAGAGCCAGTGGGAGGATCAGCAGACAGCCTCCGGGGAAAGCGCGTCCCCGGACCCCGCCCGGGCTTCGGAGGAGGCCGGGGGCGCATCCCAGGCCGGGGCTTCTTCTCAGGCTGCCAAAGCGCCCCAGGGCGAGGATTTGGCCCCGGCAGGGGAAGCGGCCCAGACAGAGGGAGAGGCCCAGACTGCGGAAGAACCCCAGCCCGTATCAGCGGCCAACTACCAGGTATATGTGGTAAATCCCGGGGAAACCCTCTATGGCATCTGCTTTAAGCTGTACCAGAGCCTGGGACACCTGGACGAGATCTGCCGGGTCAACGGATTGACGGATCAGAACAGCATCTACGCGGGGCAGGAACTTTTGGTTCCCTGAGCAGAAACAAAAAAATAGTGCGTTCCGCCTGAAAATGTTGTATACTAAACCATATGTGTGATGCCGGGTGCAGCCGCATATGGTTTTATGTATGGATGCAGGATTTTCAGGAGAACAGAGGATGGATAGTGTCAGCTCCATGAGCCGTGAAAATAAAAAAAGACAGCTGAAACGCCAGATCGTCCCGCCCAGGCCCCCTAAGCCGGAGGAGGACGGCCAGGAGGCGGTGAGAAGAGCTCACAGGCGTACCGTGAGGAAGCGCCTGCTGATTTTCCTTGTGCTGGCTATCTTAGCCGGTGCGGCCGGGGTGATATTCTGGCAGTACGACAGATACCATTCCTTTTCGTCTTACCAGGTGTCCTGGGAGCAGAGCCTTGTAAATGAGAGCCAGGAGGGAGGAATTGCCACAGGAGAGGGGAGTTTCTGCCGGTATGTGGATTTTGCGGAGGGCGTGCTGAAATACACCAACGACGGAGCCTCCTATATAGACAGCAGGGGAAAAACAGTCTGGGTCCAGAGCTATGAGATGAATGCCCCTATTGTGTGCGTCAATGGGGAATACGCGGTCATCGGCGACAGACAGGGAACCGGCATCTATATATGCAGCACCGACGGCTGCCAGGGGCAGACGGAATCCCTGCTTCCCATTCTCCAGGTCTCGGTGTCCGCCCACGGCGTTGCGGCTGCCCTTCAGGAGGACGCCAACGCCAGCTATATTTATTTTTACAAAAAAGATGGCTCCAGCCTGGATCTATACATCAAGTCCGTGCTGTCCGGGGACGGCTATCCGGTGGATCTGAGCCTTTCACCCGGCGGGACCCAGGTGATTACCTCCTATATGTACCTGGATCAGGGAATTTTGCAAAATCGGATTGTATTTTACAATTTCGGTCTGGGCAAGGACGACGCCCGGCGCGTGGTAGGCGGCTTTCAGCCCCAGGATCTGGGCGGCGCCATGGCGGGCCGGGTCCGGTTTCTGGACGACAGCCATGCGGTCATATTTACGGATAGGGGCCTGCAGTTTTTCTCTACCCGGGTGGAGACTTCGCCGGAGTCTGTGAGCCAGATTTTCTTTGAGGAGAACATGAGAAGCATTGCCTGGTCCGGGGAATATGCGGGCGTTATCACAGACAACGCCCAGGGGGAGGCCCCCTACCGGCTGCGGATTTACACGTCGGACGGCACGCCGGTGGTTGACGAGGCCTTTCAGTTCCAGTATACAGGCTTTGATATTGACGGGGATCTGATCCTGCTGTACAATGAAGATTCCTGCTGTGTCTACAACATGGCAGGGACGGAAAAGTTTAACGGAACCTTTGATTTTCCTGTGTCCAAGGTGTCGGCGGGCCGCTTTCCGGGGACCCTGCTGGTCATGGGACCGCAGGTAATTAAGGAGATAAAACTACAGTAACAGAAGGGAGTATATACCATGGGGATGAAATGTATCGGAATCGATGTGGGAGGCACTTCGGTAAAGATCGGACTGTTTGAGACGACCGGAGAGCTCTTAGACAAGTGGGAGGTGAAGACCCGCCGGGAGGACGGCGGCGCCTTTATCCTTCCGGATGTGGCGGCTTCCATACGGAAGAAGCTGGAGGAAAAGGGCCTTGACCTCGGGCGCGATATCGCGGGGGCCGGTATGGGAGTACCCGGCCCGGTACTGCCCGACGGCTATGTGGAGGTCTGCGTGAACCTGGGATGGCGCGGCGTCAACCCCCAGGAGGAGCTTTCAAAGCTTTTGGACGGCATTCCCGTAAAGAGCGGCAATGACGCCAATGTGGCGGCCCTGGGCGAGATGTGGCAGGGCGGCGGAAAGGGCTACAGCGACCTTGTCATGATCACCCTGGGAACCGGCGTGGGCGGCGGCGTGATTATCGGCCAGAAGATCGTCGCCGGAAGGCATGGACTGGGCGGAGAGATCGGGCATATCCACGTGCGAGACGAGGAGACGGAGCACTGCAACTGCGGAGGAGTGGGCTGCTTAGAGCAGGTGAGCTCCGCCACAGGCATTGCCAGAGAGGCCAGAAGAAAGATGGCGGCCACGGATAAGGATTCCCTCCTGCGCAGGGCCGGCGATAAGGTGACGGCCAAGGATGTGCTGGACGCCGCCAAAGCCGGGGACGAGCTGGCGCTGGAGGTGATGGAGGTGGTTGGGCATTA